>CAZRXR010000004.1:0-56982 GCA_964604125.1 uncultured Synergistaceae bacterium | reverse complement strand
TCCTTTATTTCGCGCGGAACGGACTTCGCCTTCGGCCCCGTCCTCTGGCGCGACGGGACGAGCGACGGCGCGAAGGTGCAGTTCTCGCTTTCTCCCGGCCCATGAAGGACGCCGGCCGCGTAAAAAAAACTCCCCCGCCCTTAGAGAGCGGGGGAGTTTTTTCGCGCGTCAGACTTAGTGCGAAAGCAGCGTCAGCATCGTCGCGGCGGCGACAGCCGTGCCGATAACGCCGGCGACGTTGGGGCCCATGGCGTGCATGAGCAGGAAGTTGCCGGGGTTCTCCTTCTGCGAGACGACCTGGACGACGCGGGCGGCCATGGGAACGGCCGACACGCCGGCGGCGCCGATCATCGGGTTGATCTTGCCGCCGCTCAGAACCTTGAGAAGCTGCCCGAACACGCAGCCGCCGGCCGTGCTGGCCATGAAAGCGACCAGACCGAGCAGGATGATCTTGATCGTGCCGATCGTCAGGAACTTGTCAGCTTCCATCGTGGCGCCGACGGTCAGCGACAGGAAAATCGTGACGGTGTTCATGATGGCGTTCTGGGCCGTGTCGCTGAGACGGTCGGCCGCGCCGCACTCGCGCAGCAGGTTGCCGAACATGAGCACGCCGATCAGAGGCACGGACATGGGCAGGATAAGCCCCGTGACGACCGTGACGACGATGGGGAACAGGATGCGCTCAAGCTTGGACACGGGGCGCAGCTTGTCCATGCGGATGGCGCGATCCTTGCGCGTCGTGCAGAGCTTGATGATGGGGGGCTGAATGAGCGGAACGAGCGACATGTAGCTGTACGAAGCGACGGCGACGGCGCCGAGGATCTGCGGAGCCAGCTTGGAGCAGAGGTAGATGCTTGTTGGCCCGTCGGCGCCGCCGATGATGGCGATCGAAGCGGCTTCCTGCACCGAGAAACCAAGCATCATCGCGCCGAACAGCGCGACGAAAACGCCCAGCTGCGCGGCGGCGCCGAGCAGGAACGTGATCGGGTTGGCGAGCAGAGGGGCGAAGTCCGTCATCGCGCCGATGCCCATGAAGATGATGACGGGATAGATCTCCTTGACGGTTCCGAACGACATGTAATACAAAAAGCCGCCCGCCTGCGTCTCGTGCCCCAGCGCGTCGATAACGGGGCCGGAGGTGATGCCCGAGAGAGGCAGGTTGGCCAGCATACAGCCCACGGCGATGGGGATGAGCAGCAGAGGCTCGAAGCCGCGGCCTATAGCGAGATAGAGCAGAACAAACGCCACCAGAAGCATGACGACATGCCCCGATGTCAGTCCCGCAAAGCCGGATTCGCCGACGATACGGGCAAACGCTTCGCTAACAACGTTCATAAACAGACCCCCCCTGTAAAAATTTGAATGGAAGCGGCACCGCCGCCAAAAACCGCGAAAACTCTACTGACGCCCCCTGCTGACGATTCTCATCGCGTAGATGACGAACGTCAGGCCGATCAGCACGAGAAAGACGACCCCGAAAGCGATCGCCGACAGCGCCGTCGCGCCCGATATGCCGGTGAAATTCACGCGCTTCACCTCCAGACTTTCCATGTGTTCCGAAGCGATAATCACAAGCTATTACGTAACTCGACAATGAGCATGATGCGAATAAGCATAACGGAAAAATCGCCGCGCGTCAAGATGAAAGGGGCTATAAAACGTAAATTTTCAGTTTTTTTTCGCGAAAAAAAACAAAAGCGGAGAAACTCGCGTTCCCCCGCTTTTTTTCCGTTTACGTGCGCCGCGCGGCCGAAAAAAACGCGCTTTTCAACGGTCGCAGGCCCACTCGATAACCGCCGTTCCCCACGAGAGTCCGACGCCGAAACCCGACACCAGCACTTTCATGCCTTTTTTGAGACGCCCCGATTCGACGGCGCGCGCGAGCGCTATCGGCACCGTCGATGAGACCGTGTTGCCCGTCTCGGACAGGTCGATGACGAACTTTTCGTCCGGCACCTTCAGCACGTCGCGCACGCGCTCCAGCAGGAGCCGCGACGCCTGGTGGAAGACGACGAGGTCGATGTCCTCCCTGAGAAGACGCGCGCGCGCCAGCGCGCGGGCGACAGAACCCGGCACCTCGCTCACGGAGAACTCCAGCACCTTGCGCCCGTCCATAAAGACGTTCTCTTTGCTGTGCGCGTTGCCGAAGCGGTTGATCTCCTCCTTCGCCGTCTCGGCCGAGCAGGGCATCGCCGTCGCGCCGGCTTCGATCATGATGTCGCGGAACCCGGATCCGTCCGTGCCGAAATCGAACCCCGTCACGAGGTCGCGCTCGCCGGCTTCCAGCAGCGTGGCCGTGAAACCGTCGCCGAAGATCGTGCGGATGGCCTTGTCGCGCTTGTTCACGTAGCGCGCCACCACGTCTCCCGTGATGAACAGCACGCGGTTCGCGATGCCGCTTGTGATAAAGCCCTTCGCCACGCCCAGCCCGTAGACGTAGCCGGAGCAGCCCAGATCGTAATCGACGGCGCCGCACGTCTTGCGCAGGCCGAGCCGGTCGTGCACCACGCAGGCCGTCGCCGGGGCGATGTAGTCGCGCGTCTCGGTGCAGACAAGCAGCATGTCGATGCTGTCGCGCGCGACATCGGGGTGCTCCGCGAAGAACCTGTTCCCGACCATGGCGTGGTAGAACGAGGCGGGCTTGGCGGGATCCGAGATGTGGCGTCTGTCGATGCCCGTCTTGTTGAAAATCTTTTCGGACGTCCACATGCCGAACTCGCGCACAAGATCCTCGTTCGTCTCAAATTTTTCGGGCACGCACCACGAAATGGCCCGGAGTGTCATTCCTCTGCTCATGTGTATCTTCCTTTCCTACCGTCTTTTCCAGCCGTCTTTCACGCCGGTTTTCGGCCCCGCTCCCCGACGCCGGCGGGGGTCGCCTTCTCTTTCCGGCGGCGTTACCGCCGCGGTTCTTTTATCGCGGGCCGTTCGCGCGGCGCGCGTTCCGTCGGCGTCCTTCCGCTAAAAATACTATTGATTCGCCGCCGGGGTGGTTCTTTCGGCGTGACTATCGGTTATAATTCTGTTTTGACGTATCATGTCGCGGTGCGCGGCACCGCTCAGCCCACCTGACAGGAGTTGACCAGCGTTGAAGGTATCCCGGCGCATCAGCGGCGTTTTCGCCTCGCCCATCAGAAAGCTCAGTCCCTATGCCGACGCGGCCAAAGCCGCCGGCAAAAAAGTCTACCACCTGAACATCGGACAGCCCGACATCCGCACACCGCCGGCGTTCCTCGAGGCCATACGCGCGTTCGACGGGCGCGTGATCGCGTATGGCGATTCGCGGGGCGACGCGCGCCTTATCTCCGCCATCCAAAGATATTATCACGACTGGGGAATGGATTTTGACACCGAGGAGATCACAGTCACATCGGGAGGCTCGGAGGCGCTGTTCATCGCGATGATGGGGCTGTGCGACCCGGGCGACGAAATTCTGGTCTTTGAGCCGTTCTACGCCAACTACGTGTCGTTCGCCGACGCGCTCAACGTGACCATGAAGGCCGTGACGACGCGGCCCGAGGACGGTTACGCGGTTCCCGGCGAAGACGAAGTGGAGTCGCGCGTCACGCCCCGCACCCGCGCGCTCCTCATCACCAACCCAGGCAACCCCACCGGGCGCGTCCTCACCGCGGCCGAGATGGAACTGATCGCGCGCGTCGCCAGACGCCACGACATCGCGCTGATCGTGGACGAAGTGTACCGCGAGTTCGTATACGGACAGCCGTTCCGCAGTTTCGGCACCATGCCGGGGATAGAGGACAGGCTGATCCTCGTCGATTCGCTCTCCAAGCGCTACAGCGCGTGCGGCGCGCGCGTCGGCGCCCTTTTGTCGCGCAACGCCGAGTTCAACGCGCAGATAATGAAATACTGCGAGGCGCGTCTCTGCTGCCCCGAACTGGAACAAATCGGGGCCGCCGCGCTCTACGGCACCCCGCGCGAGTACCTTCGCGAGGTCAACGCCGAGTACCGGCTGCGCCGCGACACGATCGAGCGGGAACTTTCGCGCCTGCCCGGCGTCTCCTTCTCGTCGCCGCAGGGCGCGTTCTACACGATGATCACGATGCCCGTTGACAGCGCCGAAAAGTTCGCCGTCTGGCTGCTCGAGCGTTTCGATTCCCGTGGCGAGACCGTGATGATCGCCCCCGGCGACGGTTTCTACCTCACGCCCGGCCTCGGCGCCGACGAAGCGCGGCTGGCCTACGTGCTCAACTGCCGCGACATCGCCCGCGCCGTCGGCATCATCGGCGAGGGGCTGAAAGCCTATCCCGGCGCGAAGATTTTAGCCTGAGATTTCTTGACATTCACGCCGTCGGGATTTAAGATACGCACGTGAAAAACAGCCCTCTCGGCGCGGAAACGCCGCCGCGCGGACGCGTTCTTCCGCCGCTTGCGCGAGCCTGCGCCGTCAAAAACGCGCGCCGGGCGCGCGCGAGACCTTCTCCGCGAAAGGGATCGGCGCGGAAGACGGCGCGCCGGGCGGCTTCGTCAGGAAAAGTTCGCCCCTGACAGCTCACACGCAGCCTGTCGGGGGCGAACTTTTATTTTAAAATTAATTTTTCGGAGGTATCCACGGTGGAAGAAGTCAAACAGACCGCCGCGCCGGACGGCAAGCCGGAGCGCAAAAAGATCATGCTCTCGGGCATCCAGCCCACGGGCATATTCACCCTCGGCAACTATCTGGGCGCCGTGCGCAACTGGGAGCAGACACAGAGAGACTTCCAGTGCGCGTATTTCATCGCCGACCTGCATTCGCTCACCGTGCGCCAGGATCCGGCGCGCCTACGCGAACAGACCCTCGTCGCCTTCGCGCTGTTGCTCGCCTGCGGCATCGACCCCGATCGCGGCCTCGTCTTTATCCAGAGCCACGTGCACGCTCACGCCGAGCTCGGGTGGATCCTCACGTGCTACTCCATGTTCGGCGATCTCTCGCGCATGACCCAGTTCAAGGACAAAGCCGCCAAGCACGCCGACAACGTGAACGCGGGGCTGTTCACCTACCCGGCGCTCATGGCCGCCGACATCCTGCTCTATCAGGCCGACTACGTCCCCGTCGGCGAGGATCAGCGCCAGCATCTCGAGTTCACGCGCGACGTGGCCGTCCGCGTCAACAGCGCCTACGGGAACGTCTTCCGCGTTCCCGAGCCTTACATCGTCAAGGCCGGCGCCAAAATAATGTCGCTGCAGGAGCCAACGAAAAAGATGTCGAAGTCCGACACCAACCCCAACGCTTTCATCTCCATCCTCGACGAGCCGGGCGTCATCGCCGCCAAGTTCAGGCGCGCCGTGACCGACAGCGAGACGTGCGTGCGCTACGCGGAGGGCAAGGACGGCATCAACAATCTGATGTCGATCTACTCGGTCGTCACGGGGCGGTCATACGAGGCGATCGAGCGCGAGTTCGCGGGCAAGGGCTACGGCGACTTCAAAAAGTGCGTCGGCGAGGCCGTCGCCGAGGAACTGCGCCCCGTGCGCGAGCGCTTCGCCGAGTTTATGTCCGACAAGGCGGCGCTCGAAGCGCTCTACCGCAAGGGCGCCGAGACCGCCTCGCGCGTCGCCGGGCGCACTCTGGAAAAGGTCAAACGCAAACTCGGCCTGCTGGCGGGCTGACATTCGCGAAAACGGAAAGAACGCGGGGCGGGAAAGCGCGCGAAAATTCGCGCGCTTTCCCGCCCCGCGTTTCGCGTAGACGCGGTTTTTTCCGCCGCCCGGCGCACGTTACCGTGTCTTTTCGCTCCGGCGGAACGCGACCACGTCGCTTTGATAGAATCCCCACAGCCGCTCGACGGCGTTTTCGGGGGTAAAAAAGTTTTCCTCCAAGATATGCTCCCAGGCCCTGTCGGTGACGCCCGCGACGTAACGCTCAAACGCCGCGTCGCCTTTGGCCCGGGCCAGTTCCAGCGCGCGCTCCCGAAAGACGCGCCAGTCTTTCAGCGCGCCGTTGGCGAAGCGGCTCGTCGCTCCGTGGCAGCTCATACAGTCCGTTCTCCTTATGCGGGCGATACAAAGCGGGAGCGCTCCGTCAGGGCGCTCCCGCTTTGCGCGTTTCGTGGTTATTTGGCCGCCTTGGCGGAGAGGTATTCGTCGATGGCCTCGGCCGCCTTCTTGCCCGCGCCCATGGCCAGAATAACGGTCGCCGCGCCGGTCACGATGTCGCCGCCCGCGTAGACGCCCGGTATGGAGGTGGCCCCTCCCGTCTCCTCGTTCGCCTCGATGTAGCCGCGCCGAGTGGTCTTCAGCTCGGGCCATGCGTTGAGCAGCACCTTGTTGGAACTTTGGCCGATCGCCTCGATGACCGTGTCCGCGTCGATCGAGAACTCGCTGCCGGGGATCGGCCTCGGGCTGCGCCTGCCGGAGGCGTCTGGCTCGCCCAGCTCCATGCGCTGGCAGCGGACGCCGACGAGCGTTCCCATCCTGTTCCTGTCGTCGCCCGAGTAGGCGATATACTCGAGCGGAGCGGTCAGGAACTCGAACTTGACGCCCTCCTCCACGGCGTGGTGGTATTCCTCGATACGGGCGGGCAGTTCCGCCACGGAACGGCGGTAGAGCACCGTGACGCTTTCGGCGCCGAGCCGCAGCGCCGACCTCGCGGCGTCCATCGCGACGTTGCCGCCGCCGATCACGGCCACGCGCTTCGACTTTTTGGCGGGAGTGTCGTAGGCGGGGAACTCGTAGCCGTGCATCAGGTTGATCCTCGTGAGGTATTCGCTGGCCGAGAACACGCCGTTCAAGTTTGTCCCCGGCGTGCCGACGAACTTGGGCGTTCCCGCGCCGGTGGCGATGTACACGGCGTCAAACTCCGACTTCAGCTCGTCGATGGTCACTGTGCGGCCCACGACGACATCGACCTCGATATCGACGCCCAAGGCTTTGATGTTGTCGATCTCGCGCTGGACGATGGTCTTGGGGAGACGGAACTCGGGGATGCCGTACATGAGCACGCCGCCGGGCAGGTGGAGCGCCTCGAAAACCGTCACCTTGTAGCCGCGTTTCGCCAGATCGCCGGCGACGGTGAGACTGGAGGGGCCGGAACCGATCACGGCCACCCGGCCCTTGCCGTTGTAGGGAACCGCCGATGGCCCGGGGGCGTTCTGCGCGGCCTTCCAGTCGGCGGCGAAACGCTCGAGTTTGCCGATGGCCACCGGCTCGTTGCGCTCCTTCGTGGCGCGGTCAACCATGCGGCCCACGGTGCAGACGCCCTCGCACTGTTTCTCCTGCGGGCAGACGCGGCCGCACACGGCGGGCAGGGCCGTGGACGCGCTCAGGATGTCGAACGAGCCGGCGAAGTCTCCCTTCTTGATGGCCTCGATGAAGTCGGGTATGCGGATGGAGACGGGGCAGCCCTTCACGCAGGGCGCCGCGGCGCAGTGCAGGCAGCGCGAGGCTTCCTTCTCGGCCTCGTCTGCCGTGTAGCCAAGGCACACCTCTTGAAAGTTACGGGCGCGGACTTTTGGATCCTGTTCGGAAATCGGGGTTTTTTTCGGAGTGATCGCCATGTCAGTCACCAACCTCGCTGTTGTATTTGTCGAGAGAGATCTTCTCCTCGTCCTTGTACTGGCGCAGCCGCGTCATGAACTCGTTCCAGTTGACGGCCCACCCGTCGAACTCGGGGCCGTCCACGCAGGCGAAACGTATCGTGTCGCCCACGGAGACGCGGCAGCCGCCGCACATGCCCGTGCCGTCGATCATGATCGGATTGAGCGACACCCAGCAGGGAATGTTCAGCTCCTTGGCCTTGAGCGAGGCGAACTTCATCATGATCGAGGGGCCGATCGCCCAGCAGCAGTCGATCTTTTCGCCGCGCGCGTGGAGCATGTCCATCGCGGTCGTGACGACGCCCTTGATGCCGTAGGAACCGTCGTCGGTGGTGACGAGCAGTTCGTCGGAGTAGGCCGCGCACTCCTCCATCATGATGACGAGATCCTTGGTGCGCCCGCCGAGGATCGTGATGACCTTGTTGCCGGCCTCCTTCAGCGCCTTGATGATCGGGAAAAGCGCCGCGATGCCCACGCCTCCGCCGATCATCAGCACCGTGCCGTATTTTTTGACCTCGCTCGGCGTGCCCAGAGGCCCGAGAATATCGTGGATACAGTCGCCTTCTTTCAGCTTGCCCAGCGCCGTCGTCGTCTTGCCGACGGTCTGGAAGATCATGCGGATGCGGCCGCCCTCGGGATCGTATTCCGCGACGGTGAGCGGAATACGTTCGCCGCGCTCATCCACCCGCAGCACGCAGAACTGGCCGGCGCGCCCGTTGCGGGCGATCCGCGGCGCGTCGATCCAGATGTCGAACTCGTTGGCCGCGAACGCTTTCTTGGAAAGAATCTTGAACATGAAATGTCCCCCTCGACATTCAAGATATGTTCCGGAAAATTCAGCTGAATTTTCCTGTAGCCGAAAAACGGGAATGCGAGTAAAATAACGCCTAGAAAAAGCATTTCGTTTTGTCCGGCATTTCTTAAAAATAATTATACCCCGTTAAAAGAGTTTTACAAGCGATGAATTTCAAAAAAAATTATTCATATATCCCCGCGAAACAATCCGGCTTTCCGACGCCCGGACGGGATTTTCCGCGTACCGCGCGAAGTCTTTCATTTTTAATACACACAGAAAGGGAGTAATCGTCATGCTCAACGTGAAACTCACACGCCCCTCCGATTCCGCGAGCGGCTCGGCCGCGATGAAGGAAAAAGCGGCCTCGGCCTGGAAAACACTGCTCGACGGCGCCGCCGCCGGCAAAAACGGCTTCGGCTGGATGAACCTGCCCGACGCCAACATCTCCGGCCTCGTGACGATGGGGAAAGAACTGCGCGCCTACGAGAACATCGTCGTCATCGGCATCGGCGGCAGCGCCCTCGGTCTGCAGATGCTGATGAACGCTTTCTGCAAGCCGTGCTACCCGGCGCTGCGCGACCCGGGCCAGCCCGCTCTGTTCGTCGCGGACAACGCCGACGCCGAGAGCAACGAGGCCATCTGGGCGCAGGTCAACCCCCGAAGCACGGCGATCCTCGTCGTCAGCAAATCCGGCCGCACGCTGGAGACTCTGAGCGGGTTCCTGTTCTTCCGCGAGCGTCTGTTCGCCGCCGTCGGCGCCGAGGCCGAAAATCGCGTCTACTTCGTCACCGACCCTGTCAAGGGCTTCCTCCGCGCCTACGCGAACGAGAAAAACACCGCCTGCGCCGTACTTCCCGAGGACACGGGCGGACGCTACTCCGTGTTCTCCTCGTGCGGGCTTGTCGCCGCCGTCGCGCTCGGCATCGACGCTCAAAAGCTGCTCGACGGCGCCGCCGCGATGAAAAAGGCGCTGCTTTCGGAGCCGGCCGGATCGGATCTGGCCTCGCGGCTCGCGTGGGAGACCTACGAGGGCATGGGCAAGGGGCGCAACATCACGGTATTCTGGGCCTACGGCGACCGTCTCAAGTCGATGGGCGAGTGGTTCGCGCAGCTGTGGGGAGAGAGCCTCGGCAAGGACGGCGTCGGCATGACCCCGCAGGCCGCCCTCGGCTCGATCGACCAGCACTCGCAGCTCCAGCTCTACGGCTGCGGCCCCGCCGACAAGTTCTTCTTCTTCCTCTCCGCGAAGCACGGCGGCAGAGCGCCTTTGTCCGTCCCCGCCGAAAAGCTGTTCGACGAGGCCCGCTACATGGACGGCGTCTCGCAGGAGCTTATCCTCGACTGCGAGCGCCGCGGCGTCGTCGCCTCGCTCAAGCGCGCCGGCCGCCCGATCTGCGAGATCGAGCTTGACCGCGTGGACGAAACCGCCGTCGGCGGGCTTGTCCTGTTGCTGGAGGCCGTCACCGCGCTGACAGGCTTTATGATGGGCATCGACCCGTTCGACCAGCCGGGCGTCGAGGAGGGCAAGAACTACGCCCTCGCCCTTTGCGGCCACGCCGCCTACGCCAAATATCTCGACACGCTCGCCGAGATCGAGAAGGCGTCGCCGTCGGAGAACTTCACGGTGGAAGGGTAAGGCGGAAAACGCCGTCGGCCCGAATAGAACAAACGCGCGCCGGATATGCGTGTAACGCACATATCCGGCGCGCGTTGTTTCGTTTGTTCCGGGAGAATGTTTTTCGCGGCCGTTTACATAAAATACGGACTTCGGAAACCGGACTTCGCCAAGGTACGGGACGATACGCGCCAAAGAGAAGGCGTATTAAATACCGCTCGTCGTTCGCTTTTTAAAGCGGTTCGTTATGCCGTTCTTCGACAGGATAATTTGTCGGCGAGGATTCCGCAGCCGGTTTCCCGTTTGTCTCCTTCGCTCCGACACGGTAAAAACGCTCCCCGTCGTCTTCCCGCAGCCGCTCCATATCGGCGGAATGGACGTATTCGTACGCCCGTCGTCATGATCCCATGCCGGAAGCATAAATTTCGCGCCGCTCCCGATCGGCGCGTCACGCAAAGATCGTTCTAAAAGTCCGTCCCGACCGTCGTCATAATCGACGTATGTCTCTCCCATCCGCCCGTTCCCTCGTGGCCCCGGCGGCGAAAAAGCGCCTTTCGGCGCGTGCCTTCGCGTTCCGCGCGGCCATATCGGCGGCGTCCGCGAAGGCCCGATCGCGAGCCGCCGCGGCGTTTTCCGTTTGCGCGCGTACACGGCCGAAAGCGCGACGCGGCGGACGAAAAAAAATCATCGGCATATCGGTATGCCGATGATTTTTGTCCATGAAACCTTGTCTCGACCGCCGGTTCAGCGCGCCCGTTCAGCCATCCAAGTCCGAGGCGCGCGCCGCGTTCGTCCCGTCGAACACGGGAATGTACTCCTCTTTCGCCGCGCCGCCGCTTTGCACAAAACAGTTTTCCATGCCCAGTTCTTCGGCGCGCGCGACCACCTTTTGGTATTCCAGCGTCGTCAGTCTCCGCCCCAGTTCGGGAAAGCGCGCCGAGCAGCGCGGCATCGGCGTGAACTGGTTCATCAGGCTGACATAGACCGAGCCGCCAAAGCGCCCGCTCAGCCAGTCGAGGAGCTTGAAGCTGTCGCGGTACAGCCCGGGCAGCACAAGGTGCCGCACGATCACGCCGCGCGTCATCACGCCGTTTTGGAAACGGCACGGCCCCGTCTGCTCCGCCATCCGCTCGATGGCGCGCGACGCGCGCGCGAAGTAGCCGGGCGCCTGGGAATATTTTCGCGCGTGTTCGTCGCCGTAATACTTCAGGTCGGGCAGGTACACGTCCACGTACCCGCGCAGCGCGTCTATCGTCTCGGCGTTTTCATAGCCGCCGCAGTTGAACACGACGGGCAGCGAAAAACCGCGCGATCGCGCCGCGTCCAGCGCCTCGACGATCTGCGGCGCGTAATGCGTGGGCGTGACGAGGTCGAGCGTCGCCGCGCCCCGTCTCTGCTGCTCCAGAAAGATTTCCGCGAGACGCGCCGCGCTCACCTCGACGCCGATGGCGCCTCGGCTGACATCGTAATTTTGGCAGAACGCGCATCTCATCGTGCAGTGCGAGAAGAAGACGGTTCCCGCGCCGCGCGCGCCCGTCAGACACGGCTCCTCCCAGCGGTGCAGAGAAACCAGCGCTATTTTCACCCGCGCGCCCGCTCCGCAAAAGCCCCTTTGGCCCGCCGCGCGGTCAACGCCGCAACGCCTCGGGCAGAGTTCGCATTTTTTCAAACCGAGCGCCATCGTCTTCTCCCCCGTCAAAAAAAATCGCCCCGGAGCGCGAACTTCGGGGCGATTTTACAGTTTCGGTTACTCGATTTCAAGCGGCACGATGCCGGGCAGCGCTTTGCCCTCGCAGTATTCGAGGCTGGCGCCGCCGCCTGTGGACACGTGCGTCATGGCGTCTTTCAAGCCGAACTTCTTCACGCACGAGGCGGTGTCTCCGCCGCCCACGACGGTGAAAGCGCCCTTGGCGTTCGCCATGGCCTCGGCCACGGCGCGGCTGCCGGCCGCGAACGGCTTGTTCTCGAACACGCCCATGGGGCCGTTCCACAGCACGGTCTTGGCGCCGGCGATCTCGGCGGCGAAAGCGCGCGCCGAATCGGGGCCGATGTCAAGCCCCATCAGTCCGTCGGGAACCTCGCCCGCCGGGACGACGCGCGTCTTCACGTCGTCGCCGATCTCGGACGCGGCCACAACGTCGGTGGGCAGGAGAACCTTGACGCCGAGCGCGGCGGCGCGCCCCAGAACGTCCTTCGCGAAGTCGGCGTGTTCGGCGTCGAACAGCGACTTGCCGATCTTGCCGCCCCCGACGGCGATGAACGTGAACGCCATTCCGCCGCCGATGAGGATGGCGCTGGCCTTGTTCAGCATGTGCTCGATCACGCCGATCTTGTCGGACACCTTGGCCCCGCCGAGGACGACGACGTAGGGCTTTTCGGGATCGGACTTGACGCGCTCAAGGCACTCCACCTCGCGCGCGATCAGTCCGCCGGCATACGACGGCAGAAAGTGCGACACGCCCTCGGTGGAGCAGTTGCCGCGGTGCGAGGCGCTGAAAGCGTCCATGACGAACACGTCGAACGGAGCGGCCATTTTCTTGCTGAACTCGGGATCGTTCTTCTCCTCCTCGGGATGGAAACGCGAGTTCTCCAACAGGAGCAGTTCGCCGGGCTTCAGCCCGGCGACGGCCTTCTCAACCTCGGGGCCAACGCAGTCGGCGACGAACTTCACGCCGTGTCCCAAGCCTTTTTCGATGTCGGGCACAAGCTGCGACAGCGACATCTCGGGGACGACCTTTCCCTTGGGGCGGCCGAAGTGCGACACCATCGTCACGCTCGCGCCGGACGCGAGCAGCGCGTCGATTGTGGGCTTGTGGGCGACGATGCGGGCGTTGTCGCGCAGCACGCCGTTTTTAAACGGAACGTTGAAATCGACGCGCATCAGAACTTTTTTGCCGTTCAGATCGGCGCCTTCAAATCCGCGCAGTTTCAGCATATTACAGCCCCTTTTCGATCACGTAGTTGGTAAGGTCAACGCAACGGCAGGAATAGCCCCACTCGTTGTCGTACCAGGCGAACACCTTGATCAGGCCGTTCATCTCAAGCGTCTGATCGGGCGCGAAGATGCTGGAACGGTTGTCGTGCACGAAGTCGGAGGACACGCACTCGTCGTCCACGACGCCGAGGTACTTGCTCATGTCGCCGGCGGCGGCCTTCCTGACGGCGTCGTTGACCTCCTCGACGGTCACGGGGCGGCCGGGCACGAACGTCAGATCGACGATGGAGACGTCGGGCGTGGGCACGCGCAGAGCCATGCCGCTCAGTTTGCCCTTCAGCGAGGGGATGACAAGCGCCACGGCCTTGGCCGCGCCGGTGGTGGTGGGGACCATCGAGAGCGTCGCCGCGCGCGCGCGGTAGTTGCTCTTTTTGTGCGACTTGTCGATCAGGTTCTGGTCGCCCGTAAAGGAGTGAACCGTCGTCATCAGGCCCTTCTCGATGCCGAAAGCGTTGTTGAGCACCTTCGCGAGGGGCGCGAGGCAGTTGGTGGTGCAGGAGGCGTTGGAGACGACGTTGTCCTTCGCGGGATCGTACATCTCCTCGTTGACGCCCATCACGAACGTGGCGACGCCTTCGCCCTTGCCGGGAGCCGTGATGACGACCTTCTTGGCGCCGGCGGCGATGTGAGCGCCGCACGCTTCGGCGGTGAGGTTCTTGCCCGTGCTCTCGATGACGAGTTCGACGCCCAGTTCCTTCCACGGATAGTTCGTGCCTTCGGGCTTGACGACGAGCACCTTGTGGCCGTCGATGACCATGTAGTCGCCCTCGGTCGTCACCGTGCCGTTGAAGCGCCCGTGCACCGAATCATACTTGAACAGATAGGCCATCTGCTCGACCGAGGCGCTGTGGCGCGTGACCGCGACGACCTCGAACAGCCCCTTGGTGTCATACTCCGACATCGCGCGGAGAACAAGACGGCCGATACGGCCGAAACCGCTGATCGCTACTTTAACCTTGCTCATGACTGAAAGCCTCCTCGAAAGTATGGCGGCGCGCGAACGCCGCGATTTCACAGATTTAGATTAAACTTTAAAATATGGTTTGTCAAGATTGCGTCGGAAAAATTTTCTATTTTTGCCCGTCGCCGCGATAGCCCAGACTCTCGGCGAGAGCCTGAAGCTTTTTTAAGCGGTACTTCACCGTGCTCTTGCTCACCTGCGGGCGGAGCAGATCCCCCAGTTCCGAAAGGCTGGACTCGGTGTGTTCGAGCCTCGCGCGCGCGAGGGGCGCCAGCTTGTCGGGAATGAGCGCGGCGTGCTTGGCGCAGAGGAATTCCACAAACGCGCGCTGCTCGCGCGACGACCTCACGCTGCGGCGGATGTTCGCGCCGTCGCAGTTCGCCTGTTTGTTGGCGAGTTCGCGGCTCAAACGCAGAAGCGATCGCTTTTCAAGCTCCTGCGCCGCGCTCTCCAGCCCGATGAAATAGCAGAACCTCATCAGGTGCTGCAGATCGCGTATCACGATCTCGCGCGCGCCGCCGTTCTCGCGGCGGGAACACGCGATCCCGCTGCCCGCGAGCAGATCCAGCACTCCGGCGAAAATTTCCCCGTCATGGAAGCGCATCGCGCAGTAGCAGCCGCGCCGCGGGTTGTAAATGTTCCCCGCGCAGCCGAAAACGCCGCGCGCCCACGACCAGCGGATGAAATCATCGCGCCGCGCGCGAGCGGCGATCTCGCGGTACAGGTCGGCGGGGAGCAGCAGCGACACCCGCCGGCTGCGGACACGGATCACCTCGTTCAGTTCGCACCGCGCGCGCCACGACACGCGGGGCCAGAGACGCCGGATACGGCGGTACACCCATAGTCGCGGCAGGGACAGTCTCACAGAACGTCCCTCGACGCGGCTTTTCATGCACATGACGATCCCCGCCAGCTCGGACTCGGCGGAAACGATGTCGGTCACGGGAGACGAAAACCATTCGTCCCACCGCCCGGTGCTGATCTTCATTCGTCGGCCCCGCCGCCGAGCTTGCGGTAGACGCGCATCAGCGCCTCGGCGAGACGGGCGCTGTGGTGCCGGATCACGCCGCCTTCCTGCACCTGCAGCAGCGACGCGCGGAAGATCCGGCACTTCTTATCGGCCAGAAACGCCTCGTCGTCGCGGGAGAGCCACAGCGGAACGGCACCCTGCGCGCTGTACTTTTCGCGCAGCAGTTCGGGTATTCTGTCTTCGTTGATCACGACGGCGTCGGGAAAACGGCCGAGCGCCTGCGCCACCCATTTGATGTGGTCTAGCTGCGTCATACCGCCGGTCTCGCCGGGCTGCGTCATCAGGTTGCAGACGTAGACGATCGGACAGCGCACGTCCTTGAGCGCCGCCGCGAACGCTCCGACGAGAAGGTTGGGGATAACGCTCGTGAACAGGCTCCCCGGTCCCAGGATCACCATTTCGGCCCCGCCGAGCACGGCGAACGCCTCCCGCACGGGGCGCGCCCCCCTCGGCTCCAGCCTGATGGATCGGATTTCGCGCCCGTGCGCCGCCACGGCCAGTTCGCCTCGGAGCGTCTCGCCCGAGGCCGTCTCCGCGACGAGCGTTACGTTTTCCGTGGTGATGGGCAGCACGCGGCCGCGGATGGCGAGAAGCCCGTTGACCAGTTCGACGGCCTTCTTAAAATCTCCCGACTGCTCCGTCGCGGCCAGCAGGATCAGGTTGCCGAGGCTGTGCCCCTTCAGGTCGCCCTGATCGAAACGGAAGTTCATGAACGCGCGCAGCTGATCGTCGTTCTCGCTCAGCGCCACGAGGCAGTTGCGGATGTCGCCGGGCGGCAGCATCCCCCAGTCGCGCACGAGGCGTCCCGAACTGCCGCCCTCGTCCGTCACCGTCACGAGAGCGACGATGTTGCGCGAATAGCCCTTCAGCCCCCTCAACAGAGACGAAAGCCCCGTCCCGCCTCCGACTGCCACAAAATGGGGCCCCGCGGCGAGACGGAGCTGAACTGCCGCTGCCGCCGTCTGTCTTTCGTTGAGATGTTTGGCTATAAAGGTGCGCACGCGCCTGCTGTTGCGGAACATCAACGCGATAGCGATGCCCCCCGCGATAAAACCGCCGGAGAAGATCAGCGCCGCGGCAACGAGGATCATCGGGGGGCGCCTCCGCGCGCGTCGCGCTCCAGATCGCGGTGCCAGACGCGAAGCTCGACGCCCTCGACCGACGCGAGACGCCCGCCGAGCCATTCGGCGGCGAAGACGGAGCGGTGGCGTCCCCCAGTGCAGCCGACGGCGATATGGAGAAAATTTTTGCCGCTTTGATGGTAGACGGGGACGATCGTCTGGAAAAACTCTAGCGCCTGATGCAGGAACTTCTCCGCCATCCGATCGGCGAGGATATATTTCCGCACGGCCTCGTCGAGTCCCGAGAGACTCTTGAGCGAATCGACGTAATAGGGGTTGACGAGAAACCTCACGTCCAGCACAAAGTCGGCGTCGAGCGCGACGCCGTATTTGAAACCGAACGAACTGACCGTCACCCGCAGCCCCGCCGGGTTGCGGGCCAGCAGTTCGGTGATCTCCGACCTCAACTGGCCCGACGAAAGCGACGACGTGTCGATGACGCGCCGCGCGAGAAGCCTGTACGGCGCCAGCAGCCTTTTTTCCAGCGCGATCCCCTCGAGCAGCGAGTTCATGAACCCGAGCGGATGGCGGCGGCGCGTGAAACTGAAACGCCTCAGCAGCACCTCGTCGGTCGCCTCGAGGAAGATTATCTGCACGTCGATGCCCTTTTTTTTCAGTTCTTCAAGCACGGCGGGCAGACGATCCTGAAATCCGGCGCTGCGCACGTCTACGACGGCGCCGACCCCGTTTTCCACGGCCTGCGCGTGCTGCGAGAGCAGTTCGACCAGCTGCGGGAGCATCGCCACAGGCAGATTGTCCACCGTGAAGAACCCCATATCCTCGAGCATATGCAAGACGCTGCTTTTGCCGCTGCCCGACAGCCCCGTGACGATCAGAAGTTTCTTCGGGAGCATCGTCTCGCCTCTAATCGTTGGGACGGACGAAAACGGGGTGCCCCGCGTTCTTGATGACCTGAGCCACCTCGTCGGCCGAGGCGCGGTCGTTTCCGCCCGCGACGATCACGCGGAACACCGTCTTTCCGTTCACCTCGGCCTTGCGCACGACGGGATTGTAGCCGATCTTTTTGAGCGACGCGACGGCCCTGTCGGCCGACGCCCGCGTGGAGAACGAGCCGCACTGCACGACGTAGGCGCTCTTTTCGATGCTGCCGGGATAGGCGGCCGGTTTTCTTTCGGGCTTCCCGGACGCGGGCGGCGGATCGGCGCGCTTTGACTCGTCGCCGGAGGCGGGGCGCTTTGGCTCCGCGTTAGGGGCGGCGCGCTGCTGCGTGTTCTGGCCGCGGTTTTGCGAATTCTGCCGCCGGGCGGGGGCCGGATCGGGCTTTTCGGCGGCCTCGGTCTTTTCGGGCTGCTGCACGGGCTGCGCGATCACGACATCGCGAAGCGGTTCCTTGCGCGAAACCGCCCCTTCGTCCGCTTTCGGCGCGGCGGGCGCTTTTTCCCCGCCCGCCGGGGGCTCCACGGCGGGCTGAGAGCGCGAGGAGCGCGGCTGGGCCGTGATGGCCTTGTTCGGGGCGCTCGGCGACCAGAGAATCCGTATTCCGACGACGACGATGCCGAGCGCGATCACGCCGAGAATCGGGAGCATAAAATCGCCGAAGGGCACCGCCGGTTTCTGTTTAAAGCGGCTTGTCGATCTGGCTGCCACCATTATCACCTCAATTTATCTGTCATCGCTTGTTTTCTTAAGAAAACGGCGCGCGTCCGTTTTCAGGCGTATTCTGAAGTGTTGCTTGAAACTATTTTTTTCTTCTGCGGATGACCGTGGGAATGTCGAAGCCGGAACCGGGGCCGATGCCGTCAAACAGACTGCGCGGCTCCTCCGAGACCACGTCGCCTGGAGTAAGCCTCCCCGGCTCGAACAGTCCGGCGGCGGAAGGCTCGGAATCGCCGCCCTCCGGCGTCTGTTCCGACGTGTCCTTGAAGCCGGTCGCGATCAGCGTGAAGCGCACCAGTTCGCCCAGAGACGGATCGAGGTCGCGCCCCCAGATGATTTCCGCGCCTTCGCGCGCCGACGCGGCGATGAGTTTGCCCACCTCGTCGATCTCGAGCATGCTGGGCTCCACGCCGTACTGGATGGTGTAGAGCACCGCCGAAGCGCCGTTCATCGGCGTCGTCATCAGCGGGCCGTTCATCGCCTGACGTGCCGCGGCGAGCAGGGCGCCTTCGCCCTTGCCCTCGCCCACACCCATGATGGCGGAGCCTGCGTCGTGCATGACCGACCTCACGTCGGCAAAGTCCACGTTGATCTGCATCACGGAGCGGATGACGCCCGTCACGCCCGTCACGGCCTGACGCAGAACCTCGTCGCTCATCGCGAAAGCGTCGGAGGCCGTCGTGGACTTGTCGGAAAGCTCGATGATGCGGTCGTTGTTGACGACGATCAGCGCGTCTACCTTCTCGCGGAGTTTCTGGATGCCTTCGAGAGCGTTGCGGATGCGTTTTGTGCCCTCCCACGAGAACGGGTAGGTGACGATGGCGACGACGAGCGCGTTGATCTTTTCCTTGGCGATCTGCGCCACGATGGGCGCGGCTCCCGTTCCCGTGCCGCCGCCCATGCCGGCGGTGATGAACACCATGTCGGAGCCGGTCAGAAGGTTGGTGAGATCTTCTTCGGATTCCTCGGCAGCCTTCTGGCCGACCTGAGGATCCGCGCCCGCGCCGCGTCCCTTGGTCAGCGACTTGCCCAGAACGAGCCTTTCGCGGGCTTCGGAGAGGCGGAGCGCGGCCACGTCGGTGTTGGCGGCGATAAAATCGACGTCGTCCGTGCCCGAACGGATTATCGTGTTCAAGGCGTTGCCGCCCGCGCCGCCGACGCCGACGACCTTGATCACCTCGCGGGGAACCTCGATCAGGTCAGCTTCAGAGCCGAGCCCGACCGACACGTCGCGCTTCACTGAGAAGATCTCATTGTCATCCATGGAAACCGATCCTCCTTGGCTTAACCTTTAAAATAGTTCTTTCCCGATATCTTTCATGTAACGCGCCACCGTCCGCATGATCGAATCCGAGGGGCGGTGCGGCGCTTTCGGCTTATGGGAAGCGTTTTTCCCCTTCGCGGCGCCTTTAAGCTGCGCGAGCGGCGGCTCGATGTAGGAGAAAACGTCCCTCTGCTTCTCGGCGAGGTAGACGATGATGCCGGCGGCGGCCGTGTAGCGGCAGTCGTTGCGGCCGCTCTGCATCTGATCGTAGAGCACGGGAACGCCGATCCTTACGGGCACGCTGACGTAGTTCTGGGCAAAGCGGGCGATCCCGGGCGTGAGCATGACGCCTCCCGTCATGACCACGTCGGAGGGAAGCCCGGATCGGCGGATCCCGTTCAGACCGGGCACGATGCTTTCGCTAAACAGCTCGTCCAGACGGCTTTCGACGATCTCGGCAAGTTCCGCCCGGTCGAGCGCCAGTTTCTGGCGCGGAAGTTCAACCTCTATCGCGCCCGTCGCGCTCTCCCCCGGGGAGATATCGACGCTCTTTTTGACTTCCTCGGCCAGCGCGAGCGGGATTTTTTTAAGGTAGGCGATGTCGTTCGTGATGTGATCGCCGCCGACGGGGATCTCGCCGGCGTGCCGCAACCGCCCTTCGGCGAAAACGGCCACGCTCGTCGTGCCGCCGCCGATCGTCACCACGGTCGCGCCGATGGCGCGTTCGTCGCCTGTCAAAGCTCCCAGAGCCTCGGCCAGCGGCTTGAGGATCAGGCCCGCCACGCGGATACCGGCCCGCTCCACACAGTTTACCACATTTTGCGCGATGGAGATAGGGATCACGAGCGCGGTCAGGTCAACGTCAAGGCGCGTCCCGGTCATGTCGAGCGGGTTGTCGATGCCGTCGTTCCCGTCGATGGAGTACGTGATGGGCACGGTGTGGATCACGACGCTGCTCGGGGGCAGCTGCAGATTGCTCAGGGCTGTCTCAATCACGCGCTCCACGTCCTCACGCATGATCTGGCGGGCGGGGTGCCCCAGCGTGATCATGCCGTGGAGCACGCGGCACTTCACGTCGTAACAGCTGAACGCGACGACGGCCGCGCCGATTTTGACGCCGCTGAGTACAGACTCGGCATCGACGATCGCGTCGGACACGGAACTGATCGCCTGTTCAAGGTTGACGATCATGCCCTTGCGGAAACCTCTGGAAACCGACTGCCCGATGCCGATGATCTGAGCTTTTCCGGGGGCGTCACCGTCGTGCTCGGCCACGGCGACGGTGATTTTTTTCGTGCCGAGGTCAAGGCCGACGAGGATATCGGAGTCTCTGCCCATGTGTATCTCTCCCTTTCGTCAGTAACTTTCCTGCACGGATCCGTTTTCCCTGCGAATGATGATTTTGTCTTCGTAGGTCGCGTCGATGGCCACATTCGCGTCGGGCCGCTCGTCGATCAGCTCTCTCACGACGACGAGGCTTTTTTCAAACCCGGAGACGTTTCCCATAAAAGAGAACCGTCCCCTCCCCTTTTCGGGGTAGAACACACAGGTCACGACATCTTCGCCGCCTCGGCGCGTCAGAAACAGGTTGCTCGGCTTGACGCCCCGCAGGGCGTTCATCCCGGTCCAGAGCGAACGGAGCCAGTCGTAGGGGACGTTGAGGCGCGAAGAGTCGTCGCCCTCGAATTCCCTCAACAGGGGGAACGTGGCGCCTACGTTCAGCTCGGGCACGTCGGGAAAGTCGAGGCTCAGCGACTTGCGCCACAGTTCCCCGCTCCAGACGGTGCCGTCGGGGGCGGCGAGGTAGTCGTTGTGCCGCCATACAAGTTTCATCGTCGGCACGAAAGGCACGGCCGTCAGTTCAAGCGAGCCGCGCCACGGCGACCACTCGGCTTTGACCGTCAGGGGGGAGTGGCGCTCGAACTCGCTCAGATCCTTGCGCGCCAGGAGCCACGCGGGATGAAAGCGCAGAAACGAAGCACTCCAGTCGCGCAGCGTCAGTTCGGCCTCGGGCGAGAAGTTGTTCAGCTTCAGCGTTTTCAGGTGAAACGGCTGAAAGCGATCGAACAGGCACAGGCACACTCCCGCCAGAAATGGCAAAAGATACCGAAGCCGTCTTATCAGCACTGCCGTTCCACCTCCCGCCGCCCGCGGCGCAGAATTTTTTTACAGAGCCGTCGTCAGCCGCCTGTTCAACTCCTGAACGAGCAGATCGCCCACGACGCAAACGTCGCCGGCGCCCTCGGTGAGAACCAGATCGCCCGTGCGGACGCGGGAAAGCACGGCCTCCACAGCTTCCAGCTTGCTGCCGACGGGAACGCAGTTTCCGCCCAGTTTTCGCACCTCGGCACCGATCAAGGCCGACGTGACGCCGGGGATGGGCTTTTCGTCGGCCGCGTAAATGGGCAAAAGCACCGACTGGGGCACGCTTGAAAGCACCTTGGCGAAGCGGTCGAACAGCGCCCGCGTCCGCGTGTAGCGGTGCGGCTGGAAAACAAGCACGATGCGTCTGTCCGGGTACATCAGCCGCACGGCGTTCAGCGTGGCGTTCATCTCGCTCGGATGGTGCCCGTAATCGTCGTAGACGAGGATGTTGTCCGGGCAGACGGCGCACAGCTGAAGGCGGCGCTTGGCGCCGTGGAACATTCGCATCGCCTTCTGGACAATCGGGAACGGAACGCCCAGTTCGCAGGCGACGCCGCACGCGCCCAGCGAGTCGATGACGTTGTGCTCGCCGGAGACGACCAGTTCGACGGTACCGAGCGTCCTGCCCTTGACGGAGAACGTGTAGCGCAGGCCGCCGCCGCAGTGGTAGTCGATATCGGAGGCGCTGTAATCAAACGAGGGGTCGCGGCCGAACAGCGAAACGCGCTCGCGAGTCCCGGCTGGAAGCCGCGCCAGCACGCGCTTGACGCCCGCGTCCTCGCCGCAGAGGAACATCCTGCCGCCCTCTTTTGTGTTGCCGAGAAAGCGGACGAAAGCGTCTACGACCGACTGGATATCCGGGTAGTGGTTGACGTGATCCCAGTCTACGTTCGTCACGACGGAGTAGAACGGATGGAAGAACTCGAACGAGCCGTCGCTCTCGTCCAGTTCGGCGACCATGTACTCGCCGGAGCCGAGTTTGGCGTTGCAGCCGATGTCGCACAGTTCGCCGCCGACGGCGATCGTCGGTTTCATATCGGCCTGCTCGAGGATATAGCTGATCAGCGAGGTCGTCGTCGTCTTGCCGTGAGTGCCGGCCACGCCGATGCCGCGTCTGGAGTCGAACAGGAGGCTGAGCAGTTCGGCGCGCTGGAGAACGGGAATACCGCGCGCGACGGCCGCGCGGAGTTCGGCGTTCTCCGGGGGGATCGCGCTGCTGTAGGCCAGCAGATCGACCTTGCAGTCGTCAAGGTGGCGCACGTCGTGCCCGTAGAGCACGCTGACACCCGCCTTCTCGATCTTTTCGGCGTAACTGTTGCGGCCCATGTCACAGCCGCTCACGTTGTAGCCGAGCTGTTGAAACAGCAGAGCTAGTCCGCTCATGCCGGCTCCGCCGACGCCCATCAGATGGATGTTGCGCACTTTGTCGAGGTCGATATGTTGATTTTCCACTTGGGATACCCCTTTCAGGCGGTCAAACTGTCAAGGACTTTGCACAAATTGCTTGATCCGGCGTCCAGATCGGCACAGGCTCTTTTGCGAGCGCCGACGGACGACAGCGCCTGCGAAAAACGGCAAGGCATGTCTCCTTCGAGGAGGACGGGGCAGCCCGTCCTCTTTGAAAACGCCTGAGCGTTGCTCAACTGATGGCCGTCGGCCGATTTCATCCACGGCACGACGATGGCCGGTACGCCAAGGGCTTCCAGTTCGGCGAGCGTGGAGGCGCCCGCCCGGCATACGACAGCGTCGGCGGCGGAGTACACCGGCGTCATGCTCCAGAGGGCCTCGTGAGTCAACGCGCCTGAAAACGGACGGTTTTCCGGCGTGATTCCCATGCAGAGAATTGTGCAGCCGCTTGATTCTATCATATTTTGCGAGCTCCGCAGCATATTTTTCATGCCGGAACTTCCCAAAGACCCGCCCAAAATGACGATCAGCTTCTGTCCCGGCGGCAGGGCGCGGCCGATGAGTTCTTTCTGCGCCTCCGCCCGATCCTTGACGGCGATTTCGCGAAGCGGCATCCCAACCACGGTTCCGACGCCCGCGTCCAGCCCCCGGCACTCGGGCCAGGCGCGGGCGACGGGGACGCCCATCCGCGAAGCCAGACGCGTCACCTTGCCGGCGACGGTATTCTGCTCGTGCATCAGCGCGGGTACGCGCAGGGATTTCGCCGCCAGCAGGACGGGCATCGAAAGGTAGCCGCCGAAAAGCACGCAGGCCTCGGCGCGCCCGGCTTTCAGCGCGTGTCTGGCCTCGAAAAACGAACTGAACAGCTGTTTCCACCGTCTCAGCGAGCGAACGCCCGAAACGCCGAGCGGGGAACCTTCGAGCGACAGGTGTTCCGGCGCGATGCCGTGCGCGGAGAAGATCTCGTTCTCGAGCGCGCGGCTGCCCGTCAGCCACGAGACCTGTTTCCCGCTCTTGCGGAGCCATCGGCCGAACGCTATCGAGGGGATGATGTGCCCCCCCGTGCCGCCCGCGGCAAGCAGAATTCTTTGAGCCACAAGACACCCTTCCTTCCCGCGCTTCACGGACTACTCGATCTCCGCCGGTTCGCGGACGAGCCTGATCAACAGCCCCACCCTCGCCCACATGAAAACGAGCGAAGTGCCGCCGTAGCTGATGAACGGCAGCGGCATTCCCGTCATGGGGATGACCTTCATCACGCCGCCGAGGTTGATGAAAAACGGCATCAGCACGGCCACGCAGCAGCCCCAGATGGCGATCCTGCGCCCGAAAGCCGCCTTTTTATACGCGGAATACACGCACAGCGTCCAAAAGAGAAAGACGATGAACACGCCGAACGTGCCGATAAAACCGACCTGCTCCCCGAGAGCGGGAAAGATGAAATCGTTGTGGATCTCGGGCAGGAACTCCTGCCCGCGTCCCAGCCCTATGCCCCACACGCCGCCGTTAGCGAAAGCGATAAGCCCCTGAATCACCTGATACCCCGACCCGAGGGGATCGTTCCACGGGTCGAGCCACGTCAGGACGCGCTCGGCGCGGTAGCCGCGGTTGGCCAGATACCACAGCGCCGGGGACAGCGAGGCGAAGCATATCACCGGAACCGTGAAACCGTAGCGCTCCACAAAGAGGGCGCCGACGATGCCGCCAAGCATCAGCAGGCCACCGAAGTCGGGCTGCTTCAAGATAACCGCGGCGAAAGGAATGAAGACGATCCCCGTTAAGACGAGGGCTTTCCACATGTTTTCCACGCGCCCGTACACCTTGGACAGGTGGATCATCATGACTAGGCTGACCATCTCCAGAGGCTGAAAATTGATCGACCAGAGCCGCAGCCAGCGAGAGGCGCCTTTCACGGTAACGCGCAGCGGGGACGCGATCGTCAGGATCATCAGCACGAACGCGATGAACAGGAACGGCGAACTCCAGCGGTACCAGAACTTCAGCGGGATCTGCGTGACGACGATAAAGCCGCACAGCGCGACGACGTACCAGACCGCCTGTTTCGCGGCGGGCGACGCTAGCGACCAGCCCCTCATCGAGGCGATCACGACCACGCCGAACGTGGAGAGGATCAGCGGCAAAATCCACAACCCGAACACGCTGCCGACGCGGGGCGTGTCATAACTGCAAAACCGCGCCGCCGGCAGCGTCTGGGCGCAGCTTTCCGACAAGTGCCGCAAAGTGATCCCCCCGTTCGTTGAAGTTTTTGTACATGTCCCAGCTCGTGCACGCGGGCGAAAGCAGCACCGTGTCGCCCGGTTCGGCGAAAGCCGCGGCGCGCGCGACGGCTTCTTCCATGCCGGCGGCGCGAGCAAAGTTCGTCATCCCGGCGGCGGCGAGCGCGGCGCACAGAGCCGGGGCCTCCGAGCCGATGACGACGGCGGCGAACGCCCGTTCCTTCACGGCCGCGGCGAGCGTCCCGTATGTTTCGCCCTTGCCCTGCCCGCCGAGGATGACCACCTTGCGGCCGGGAATACTGCGCAGGGCCGTGACGGCCGCGGCGACGTTCGTGCCCTTGGAATCGTCAACGTAGAGGACGCCTCCCACGATCGCGACCTTTTCGCAGCGGTGACGCGGCGGCCTGTACGACGGGAGCGTCTTTTCAACGTCGATGCCGTCGAAGGCGAGCGCGGCCGCCGCTGCCGACATGGCGGCATTTTCGACGTTGTGCGAGCCTATGAGCGGTAGCGATCGCGTGCGGAACAGCGTTTGCCCGGCCCCGTCCTTGATCAGCGCGACGCGCTCCCCGTCGATGACGACGCGCGGAGTTCTTTCGCCGCCGAGGGCGCAGATTTTCCGCCCGTCCGGGACGCGCCATGCGTCGCTCGCGTGCGCGACGGCCCAGCCGCCCTCTTTGGGCAGGAAAATTTTGCACTTGTCGGCGACGTACTTTTCGTAGCCGCCGTGCCAGTCGATATGGTCGGGAGCGAGGTTCGTCAGCACGGCGACATCGGGCGCGAGGCGCGTGTTCCAGCACAGCTGGAAACTGCTCAGCTCGGCCACGATGGCGTCGTACCTCGCGCCAGCGCGCGCGGCCAGAGGCTCGCCGATGTTCCCCGCCGCGACGGCGTTGAGGCCGTTGCCGCGCAGGATATGCGCGATAAGCGACGTGCACGTGGTCTTGCCGTTCGTGCCCGTGACGGCGATCAGCTTCCCGCTCAGGCTGGGCGCGACGAAATCGAGTTCGCCGATCACGGGAACGTTTTTTTCGCGGGCCATCGTCACGGCGGGCGAATCCGGGCGCACCCCCGATCCGACGACCATCGCGCCGCACTCGCAGCAGCGCGGCGTGTGCCCGCCGCATTCCCACTCGATCCCAGACTCCTCAAACAGCCGCGCGCAGCCCGGCGCGAGCTCGGGCGCGCTTTCGGTGACAAAGACCTTCGCCCCGAGGCGGGACGCGAAAAGCGCTAAAGCCCGGCCGCTCACGCCCGCGCCGACAACAGTCACACGTTTTTCCATCTGCGACAGACTCCTTATGCGTCAGCCCGCGCGCCGACGCTCCGTCTTTTTAAAACTGCCGGGCGACGACCGTTCCCGCCGCGGCGAGGAGAGCCGCGAGCAGCCCGTGTATCAGCCAGAACCTCACCACGATATTTTCTTCCGTCCAGCCGAGAAGCTGGAAGTGATGATGGATCGGACTCATCAAAAAGACTTTCCTGCCGAAGCTGTGGATCGCGACTAGCTGAATCACGACCGAGAGCATTTCGACGCCGAACCCCGCCGCCGCGGGAACGAGCGCGAGCACGCCTTTGCCCGTGAACGCGCACGAGACCATCAGCCCCGCGAGGAAATGCGCCCCGGAGTCGCCCATGAAGACCTTGGCGGGGTGGCAGTTGTGCCACAAAAACGCCGCCGACAGCGCGGCGCCGGCCGTCGCGCCCGAGCAGACGTCCGAGCCGAGGAACGCCAGAACCGCGAAACTGACGACACACCCCCCGGCGGCGAGCCCGTCGAGGCCGTCGGTCACGTTGACGGCGTTCTGGATACCGACGGCGAAGAAGAACGCCGCGGGCCAGACCCAGACGCCGATCTCCCAGCGCCCCCACAGGGCGGGCGCGCGCCCGCGAAGGGCCAGCGCGGTAAACCAGACGAGAGCCGTCGCCGTTTGCAGAGCGAACTTTTGAGAACTGTTCAGTCCCTCGCTCGAATGTTCGCGGAATTTGAGCAGATCGTCGGTCAGACCCACGGCGCCGCACAAGAGCGGGTACGCCCAGAACAGCGCCGACGCGGCGTCGGCTTTCAGCGTCGCCGAGATCAGATGCCCCGATCCGATGAGCAAAAAGACCACGCCGCCCATCGCGGGCACCTTCGCCTTGACGGACGTGTCGATGTGCGTTCCGTAGGCTTTCTGCACCTGCGAGACGTGTCTGGCGTGCAGCCACGAAATCCACGACCGCTGCGCGGAGAACTCACAGAAAAAGAGCGCGAAAAAGAGAATCAGCTTTTCCATGTTCATAGTTCAAGCGCCCTGACGACACGTTCGAGATAGTTGCCGCGCGATCCCTTGACGAGGATCACGTCGCCCTTGCGCGGAGCCTTTTCGTCCACGGCCGCTATCAGCTCCTCCACCGTGCCGAAGATGTGTTCCTCCGCGCCCGCCGCCCGCTTCCACGCGGGGCCGTAGAGAAAAATGTCCCCGCTCACGGACTTCGCGCGCTCGAACACGTCTTCGTGCAGCGCCCCGGAGGCCTCCCCGAGTTCGAGCATCTCGCCCAGAATCAGAAATTTCCGGCCCTCGATGCCATCCGAACGCATCGCCTCAAGCGACGCTTTCATCGCGGCGGGGCTGGCATTGTAACATTCGTCGATGATCGCCGCGCCGCTTTCCGACATCTTCACGTCGCCGCGCCCCGATGTGCTGCGGCACTTGGGCAGGGCGGCGGCGATGTCGCGGCTGCCGAGCCCCAGACGCCCCGCGATCGCGCAGGCGCAGCAGAGCGGGTAGAGCTGGTGCACGCCGGGAAGCGGCAGAGAGACGCCGAAAGAGAGTCCGTCAAGCCCGGTGAGGATCGCTTCGACGGAAAAATGGTCTTTTCTCCAGCGGCAGCGTTCCCGCGAAAAGCAGACGTTCCCTTCGCGGCCGAACGTGATCACCTCGGGCGGCGACATCTTCGAGACGCGCTCGACAAGCCGCGCGTTGTCGCCGTTGACGACGGCGCACCGCAGGCGGGGCGATCCGAATATCTCCGACTTGGCGTCGAGGATCCCCTCAAACGAGCCGAAACCCTCCAGGTGCACGGGGACGGCCTCGGTCACGGCCGCCGTCGTCGGCGGCAGATGCCGCGCGATCTCGGCGATCTCGCCCCTGTGGTTGGCTCCCATTTCAAGCAGAAGCACCTGTGTGTCAAGCGGCGCGGCCAGCGCCGTCACAGCGCACCCGATCAGCGTGTTGTAGTTCCCGCCGGCGGCGTGGACTTTAAAATGCCCTTCGAGCAGCGCCGCCGCGTAGTTCTTCGCCGATGTCTTACCGACGCTCCCCGTGACCGCGACGATCTCTTTCAGGCCCGGCAGGCTGTCTGCGTAGACGGACGCCAGTCTCGCCAGACCGTGCTCGCACCTTCGCGGCGTGAGGATAAACGCGCGATCCGCATACGCGGCGCTCCACGCGGGGTCGAAAGACGACGCCTCGCAGACCACGAGCCCGGCTCCCGCTTTCAGCACGTCGGGGATGAAACGGTGCCCGTCCACACGCTCGCCGCGCAGCGCGACGAAACCCTCGCCCGCCCGCGTCTCGCGGCTGTCAACGCGCACGCGCAGCGGCAGTTCGGCGTCCGCGCCGCGAAGCTCCACGCGCGCCTTTCCGGCAAGCTCGCTCAGTCTCAAAGCGTCTTCAGCCCCTTTCGGCGCGCCCATTTCTCAACAGCCCCGCGGTCGCTGTAGGGATATTTGACGCCGTTTATCTCCAGGTACGGCTCGGGGCCTTTGCCCGAGAGCACAAGCACGTCGCCTTCGCGGCACCAGTCGAGCGCCTTGCCGATGGCCGCCTCGCGCGGCAGGTCGATCGACCAGCAGTCGTCCGAGCGAACCGATTTCACTCCCTCGGCTATTTGTTCGGCGATCCTGACGGGATCTTCCGTGCGGGGATTGTCCATCGTGATGAAGATCCTGTCGGCCTTTTCGGCGGCCACCCGCCCCAGCAGCGGCCGGTGCCCGGCGAACCTGTCGCCGCCGTGCCCGAAGACGCTGACGAGGCGTCCCGATGTCAGCGGGCGCAGCGTGCCGAGGAGCGCCTCCAGCGAATCGGCCGTGTGCGCGTAGTCGATGATGACGCGCACGCCGTTTTCGAGACCGAGGCGCTCCATGCGCCCGGGCACCTGCGGCATCTTTTCAAGGCCTTCGGCGACGGCGCGCTCGCCGCAGCCGCGAGCCAGACAGACGGCCGCCGCGCCGAGGGCGTTTTCGATGTTGTACCTTCCCGCGAGCGGTATCCGGACGCGGGCAAGGCGTTTGCCGTCGAGAACCATGTCGAACGCGCCGCCGTCGGCGCTCAGCGCGATGTTTTCGCCGCGCAGGCGCGCCGGCGCTTCCAGCGCCCATGTCATCGTCCCCGGGAACTCGGACGCCAGACGGCGCCCGTATTCGTCGGCGGCGTTGGGGGCGATGGCCGCGCCGGGTTTCAGACAGCGCCGGAACAGTTCGCGCTTGGCGGCGTAATAGTTCTCCATCGTGCCGTGGAAGTCGAGGTGTTCCGGCGTCAGGTTGGTGAAGACGGCCCCGTCGAACTCGCACCCGCTCAGCCGCCCCTGCGCGATCCCGTGCGACGAGCACTCCATCGCGCAGGCTTCGCAGCCGTTGTCGAGCATGTTCTTCAAAAAGCGCTGCACCTCGTCGCTTTCGGGCGTCGTGCGACCGGCGGGGATCGCCTTCCGCCCGTCGTCGTACACGATGGTGCCGAGCAGTCCGCAGCGGACGCCGCGCCTTTGCAAGATGCTGCGGATCATCCAGCTGGTGGTGCTTTTGCCCTGAGTGCCCGTCACGGCGAACATCTCAAGTTTCCGCGCGGGTTCGCCGAACAGGGCGGACGCCAGATAGCCCATCGCCGCGCGGACATCCTTCACCCGGATCCAGGGGATGGAGACGCCCTCCGCGGGGCGCTGCACGAGCAGACACGAGACGCCCGATTCAAGCGCCTGTTTGATGAAACTGTGCCCGTCCGCGTGATCGCCGACGACGCAGGCAAAAATATCTCCCGGGCCAACGGTCCGGGAGTCGCTTTTCAAGGAACAGCCCGCCGGCAGTTTGTTCCAGTCGCCGCCAATGTCTGTGAGAAGCCCGGACTTTTTCAGGAGTTCAAGGCCTCTTTCGACCCTTCGATCCATGTTCAACGCTCCTTCTTCATTTGACGCCGACGCCTTTCAGGCGCTCCACTTCATCGACGATTTTTCTGAAAACAGGAGCCGCGACGGAAGCTCCGTAATAGACTTTGCCCGAGACATCGCCGAAGACGATCAGCATGGTGTACTTGGGATCGTTGGCGGGCCAGAAACCGACGAACGAGGCGTTGTACAGCCCTTTGACGTACTTGCCGTTATGGGCGACCTGCGCGGTGCCGGTCTTTCCGCCCACGCGCACCAGCTCGCATTCGGCGGGCTTGCCGGTACCCTCCGAGACCACGCGCCTCAGCACGCCGCGCAGCCAGCGCGCGTTGCGCTGCGAGACGACGCGCTCCACCTCCATCGGCTCGGAGTGGAACACGCGCGTCCCCTCGCTGTTGACGGCGGAACGCACCAGATAGGGGCGCACGAGGACACCGTCGTTGACGATCGCGTTGAAAGCGGCGGCCATCTGCAGAGGCGTAAGCGCGAACCCCTGTCCAATGGCGACGTTGGCGGGCGTGACGCCGTACCATTTGTCGGCCGTGTTCAGCAGTCCGGCTTCCTCGCCGTTGAGGCGGATGCCGGTGCGCTGGCCGATGCCCCACGACCGCATCTCCTCGTAGGTGGAAAACGGCGGCATCTTCATGCCGATTTGGGCCATGCCCACGTTTGACGACTTGATGATGATCTGCGAGACGTTCATCACGCCGTTGTCCTTGGGGTGCGAGTCGCGGATCACGCCGTCCGCGACTTTCAAGTACGCCGGACAGCGGAACGACTCGCCCTGATGGAGGCGTCCCTGTTCAAGCGCCATCGCCACCATGATCGGCTTGAACGTAGACCCCGGCTCGTAGACCCGGTTGACGGCGTTGTTGGCGAGGGCTTCGCGGTTGGCGAACGTCGAGCGGTTGTTCGAGTCGAACATGGGCCAGCTCGCCATGGCTTTGACGGCCCCCGTGCGCGTCTCGAGGCAAACGGCCGCGGCCCACGGGGCGTCGATCTCCGCCGCTCTCTCGCCCAGAAAGCGCTCGACGGCGTACTGCACGTCGGAGTCGATCGTCAAAAACAGCCCGCGCTCGCCGACGTTTTCGCCCGGATCGTCCCCTTCCGACGGAAGTTCGGCGCTCGACGACGCGCCCCGGTAGGCGATGTGCGTCTTTTCGGGGATGATCAGCGTGCCGTTCCACGTCAGTTCGATGCCGGCAAGCCCCCATCCGTCCTGATCGCAGTAGCCGAGGATGTGCGAAAGCATACTGCCTTTCGGGTAGACGCGCTTGCGCTCCTCGCGGATGTAGTAGCCCTTGCCGCATGTCTTGACGATTTCTTCGGCTTCCTCGCGCTCCAGATAGCGTTTCACCCAGTAAAAGCGGCGGTTCAGCTTTTTCCTGAACGCTCCGACCTTCTCCTCGCCGATGTACGGGGCGAGTTTATCGACGCTGGCGGGGTCGAAATTCGCCACGCCCGGGTCGAGGAACACGCTGTAGGTCGTCGCCGAGAGCGCGAGCGGCTCGCCGTCGCTGTCGTAGACGCCGCTTCTGTCCATCGCCATGTGCTCGCTCAAGTGATACTGTTTGGACAGCTGCGCGACGGCGCGCGGGTCGGGAAACAGGTGAACCTGCACGAGAAACCCCAGATACACGGCCATCGCGGCGAATATCAGAAACCACTGGCCTTTCCGGCATGAACGCGCTCCGCGTCCGCCGGCGGCGCTCAAGGTGAACATGCTCGCCTCGCGCGTTTTCCCGAAAAAACGCGGCTCGTCAGTCCTGATAACCGCGGGCGACGTTCGACAGAGCGGCCATGGCCGTTTTGTCAGTCCGGACGGCGCCGTCAACGCGGAGAGAACCGGCAAGGCGAACCTGCGACATGCCCAGCTTCGCCGTGGCCGCGGAGTGAACCGCGCGCGGCGACATCATCGCCGCCGCCTCGCGTTCAAGCTCGCGGCACTCCTTTTCGCACAGCGCCAGCCGCGTCTGGAGCGCGGAAATCTGTCCGTCCAGCGCCTGCGAATCGCCGTGCAGCATGGACACGACTCCCATGGACATGATCGCGGCGATGAAAAACATCACCAGAGCGTGACTGAACTTAAAAGATTTTTTCCGAGCCGACCTTACACCCTTCGCCATGGGCCTCTCCGTCCTTCCGCCGTATCCGGCAAATCTTTTTTCAAAAAGCCGCGAAGCCGCGCGCTGCGCGATTTCGGGTTCAGTTCAATCTCACGCTCGTCGGGAACCTCGCTTTTGCGGGGTTCGAGCGTCCCCAGTCCTTCGTCGCGCCACTCTCTGAAACGGCGCTTGACGATCCTGTCCTCGAGGGAGTGGTAGGTGACGACGAGCAGCCGCCCCCCGTCCGTCAGCAGCGAAAGCGCCCCGTCCAGTCCCCGGTCGAGCGCGCCGAGTTCGTCGTTGACGGCGATCCTCAACGCCTGAAACACCCTCCGCGCTGGGTGCCCGGTCATCTTCCTCAGCGCCGGCGCCGGGATTCCGCGCCGTATGGCCTCGACAAGCTGAAAGGTCGTCGCGATCGGCCGCTTTTCGCGCGTCCGAACGATCGATCCGGCGATGCCCCAGGCGAAACGCTCCTCTCCGTATCCGCGGAACAGATCCGCGAGTTCCTGACGCGGCAGCGTGTTCACAATCCGCGCGGCCGTCGCGCTCGCCGACCTGTCCATGCGCATGTCGAGCGGCCCGTCCTCGCGGAAGGAGAAACCGCGCTCTGCCTCGGTCAGCTGCATGTTCGACACGCCCAGATCGAACACCACCGCGTCCGCCCGGACGATGCCCGCGCCCGCGCACACCTCTTTGACGCGCCGGAAATCCCCCGCCAGCGCGACGAACCTTTCGCCGAATTTCTCAAGCCGCCGGGCGGCCAGTCCGAGCGCCTGCGCGTCGCGGTCGATCCCCGCCACGCGCCAGCCGGGCCCGCTTTCGAGGAACGCTTCCGCGTAGCCGCCCAGCCCGAGCGTGCCGTCCACGATCACGGCGTTTTCCTTCTCCGGCAGAGACGCGAGCACCTTGTCAAGGAGCACGGGGACGTGCTCAAACGCCAAGGTCGGCAACCCCCTCGGCCAGCTCGGTGAAGTTACGCAGCATATCGTCGTTGCTGGCCGACCACTTCCCGCTGTTCCAGATCTCGAGGTGATCGTTGACGCCGTTGACGACGACCTGATCTTCAAGCTGGGCGTATTTCCGCAGCTTCGCGGGGAGAAGAACTCTCCCCTGCCCGTCCACGGGCAGTTCCTCGGCGGCGCCGAGCAGCGTGCGCATGAACTGACGCGCCTGGCCTTTCGTGAACGGCAGGGACTGGAGTTTCTGGAGGTAGGCGTTCCATGCGTCCATGGGATAGACTGCAAGGCAGTTGTCGAGGCCGACCGTGCAGACGACGGTCTCCCCGATCTGCGAGCGGAACTTCGCCGGCATCACGAGGCGTCCCTTGCTGTCGATGCGATGGTCGTAGCTTCCCATGAGCATGGTATTATCCCCCACTTTCCTCCACTTTCCGCCACCATGGCGAAAAGATTACCCTTTTTCCCCGATTTGGTCAATAGCCAAAAAAGGGCTCTTTGCCAAAGTAAAAAAAACGCGGCGCGACAATGCATAAAAATCGGTTCAGCTTTTCCGCGAAAGCTCACACTGAGAGCATAAAAAAATCGAGACGCCCACGAAAACAGGCGTCTCGATTTGAATTGTCTAAATTTTAAATAAAATCGTTTGTAAATTCATTCGGACAATTCCGACAATTAACGATGTTTTGCAGAAAACGAACTCGATTTGTTCGCTCTTTTATCGAAAAAGGAGTGGTTCGTAAGCCGGGTTCTGTCGTGGATAGTCATTTCTCTAGGACACGCATCGCTGCGTGCCTCAAGCGATCTGTACCCGGAGGTCGGCGGGCAGCTTCATACCTCCCTATTCGATCTTGCTCCAGACGGGGTTTGCCGGGCACGGCAGTCGCCTGCCGTCCGGTGAGCTCTTGCCTCACCCTTTCACCCTTACCCGGTGCGGAAACCGGGCGGTCTGCTCTCTGTTGCACTTTCCTGTGGCTCGCGCCAACTGGACGTTATCCAGCGTCTTGCCCTGCGGAGCCCGGACTTTCCTCTCCCGCTTTCGCGGCAGCGACTATCAGAACCACTCCGAACGAACTGTATACCATTCTTTCGCGTTTCCGTCAAGTGCCGCTTCGGTCCCGGCGCCGCGTCGTGGGGTTCCTCCGGCGAAAGGGCGGCGCCCCAGCCGCCGGGGGACGGCACGAAAAAAGGCCGCGCCGGTTTCCCGAAACGCGGGCCGTCGATCGCGCGAAGGCCGCCGCCCGCCCTCGCTTCCCGTCGGATCGGACGCGGGGGGCGGGGGTTCTCCGCCTCCTCGGCCGCGCGTCCCGCCGTATGGGAGCGCGAAAAAACGCCTTTTGGCCGCTTTCAGACGCCGGGCAAAGCGCGCGGTAAAACCGGGGCGCGAAAAAAAATCCGGAGAGACATCTCTCGGCGGAGCGCGCACGGGGGCCGTCCCCTTCCGCCGCGTCCCGGTTGGCCCCGCCATACGCGGCGTCTTATAAAAAGCGCTCGCTCGGCACGGCCGCGCGCCCCGGGGCGTCTGTCCGAATTATGCCGACACGATGACGGATCGATTCGCGCCGATTATTTACCGTACTTTTCCGTCGCGGGCCGCGGCGCTGTAAATTAAACGCGCCCTTTAAAGACGAAAAAAGCGGGAGACCCCGGCGCGCCGGGCTCCCGCTTTTTTTTCGACATGGGATCAGGCGATCTCCGCGACGGCGTAATCCTGATCCTCGACGGCCTTTTTGAGGACGGCGTCGGCGACATCGCCGCTCAGTGTGACGACGGCCGTTCCCTTCTCGTGGCTCACCGCCGCCTCCGCCACACCGGGCACGGCGAGAAGGGCCTTTTTGACGCGCGCTTCGCAGTGCCCGCACATCATTCCTTCGATTTTCAGCGTTTTGACCATGGTTTTTTCCTCCGTTCTCAACTTCAGATCGTCCAGCCCGACGGGGCGAACCTTTTTATCCTTTTTCGCGCTGCGCGGGTCGAAAAAGTTCAGCCGGAGCGCGTTGGATACCACGCAGAAACTCGACATGCTCATCGCCGCCGCGCCGAACATGGGGTTCATTTTCCAGCCAAGCAGGGCGATCCACGCGCCCGCCGCCAGCGGGATGCCGATGACGTTGTAGAAAAAGGCCCAGAACAGGTTCTCGCGGATGTTGCGCAGCGTGGCCCGGCTCAGCCTGACGGCCGCCGGAACGTCGGAGAGGCGGCTGTTCATCAGCACGACGTCGGCCGCGTCGATGGCGATATCCGTTCCCGCGCCGATGGCGATCCCGGTGTCGGCCCGCGTCAGCGCCGGGGCGTCGTTGATGCCGTCGCCGACCATGGCCGTCGCGCCGCGCTTCCGCAGCTCGCGAATGACGGCCTCCTTGCCGTCGGGCAGAACGCCCGCGATCACGTCGTCAACGCCCGCCTGCGCCCCGATGGCGCGCGCGGTGCGCTCGTTGTCGCCCGTGAGCATGACGACGCGGACGCCCATATTTTGAAGTTCCTTCACGGCGCGCGGGCTGTCTTCCTTGATCGTGTCGGCCACGGCGATGATCCCGGCGAACCTGCCGCCGCGGGCGAAAAGCAGCGGCGTCTTGCCCTGTCCGGCCAGTTCCAGAGCGCGCTCTTTCATCGGCCCCGGAACGGCGACTCTGCCCGCCACATAACTCAGGCTGCCGCCCACAAGTTCGTCGCCGCCCAGGCGGGCCGTCAAGCCGTTGCCGGGCAGCGCCCGAAAGTCGGCGACGCTTTCGGGCGTCATGCCGAGATCTCGCGCCTTTTCCATCACGGCCCGCGCCAGCGGGTGCTCGCTTTTGCTCTCGAGCGCGCCGGCGAGGGCGAGAAGTTCCCTTTCGCTCCCCGCCGCGGGGACGATGTCGGTTACGCGCGGCTGGCCGCTTGTGATCGTGCCCGTTTTGTCGAGCGCGGCGATGCGGATTCGGCCGCAGTTTTCAAGCGACGCGGCCGTTTTGAACAGGATGCCGTTTCGCGCGCCGACGCCGCTGCCAACCATGATAGCGACGGGCGTCGCCAGTCCGAGCGCGCAGGGGCATGATATGACGAGCACGGAAATGCCCCGCGCCAGCGCGAAGCCGAATTCCTTCCCGAGCAGTAGCCAGACGACGGTCGTGAGAACCGCGACGGCGATCACGGCGGGCACGAACACGCCCGAGACCCTGTCGGCCACCTTGGCGATCGGCGCCTTTGTGGCCGCCGCGTCGCTGACCATGCGGATGATCTGCGAAAGCGTGGTGTCCTCGCCCACGCGCAGGGCGCGCGCCCGCAGGTAGCCGGAGCGGTTGACTGTCGCCGCGCTGATCCTGTCGCCGGCGGCCTTGTCAACGGGAATGCTCTCGCCCGTCAGCGCCGATTCATCGACGGCCGAAATCCCCTCCAGCACGACGCCGTCAACCGGGACGTTCTCGCCCGGACGCACGGCAAACTCGTCGCCCGCGCGAACCTGTTCGACGGGCACCACCGTCTCCGAGCCGTCTTTCAGCAGTCTGGCGGTCTTGGGAGCGAGGCGCATCAGGCTTTTGAGCGCGTCGGTCGTGCGGCCCTTCGAGCGCGCCTCAAGCATCTTGCCGACGGTGATAAGCGTCAGGATCATCGCCGCCGACTCGAAATAAAACTCGTCCATGTACGCCAGAACACGCGCTGCGTCGCCCTTGACCTGAGCGTCCGTCATCAGCAGCAGCGCCGCGACGCTGTATGCGAACGACGCGGCCGAGCCCAGCGCCACAAGCGTGTCCATGTTCGGCGCGCCGCGCGCCAGCCCTTTGAAGCCGCTGGTGAAGAACGCGCCGTTGACGATCATGATCACGGCGGCGAGGATCATCTGCACAAGCCCCATCGCCACGTGATTGCCGTCGAAGAACCCGGGCAGCGGCCAGCCCCACATCATATGCCCCATCGAAAACCACATGAGCGCCGCGAGAAAGCCGAGCGAGACGCACAGGCGGCGTTTGAGCGCGGGCGTCTCGCGGTCGGCCAGTGCCTCCTCGTCGGAGGCGCGTCTGTCCCGCCCCGTCTGCTCCGCGCCCTTGAGGGACGCGCCGTACCCGGCGTCCTCGACGGCCTTGACGATCTGGGCCGGGGCGGCCGTGCCCTCGACGCCCATCGAGTTCGTCAGCAGCGAGACCGAAACCGACGTCACGCCGGGCACCTTCGCCACCGCCTTTTCCACTCGGGCCGAGCAGGCGGCGCAGCTCATGCCCGTGACGACGTACTGAACCATACGATATACCCCCCTGACACTTCCGGCGCTTCCCGGCGGAGCGCGTCCCCGTCCGCGTCCGTCGCGGCGTATTCGCGCTAGTTCATCAGCCGCCGCAGCACGACGAGAAGTTCCTCGACCGTCTCGTCGCGGCCCGCGCGGATATCGGACGCGACGCAGCCGCGCACGTGCGCGGCGAGCAGTTCGCGGTTGAAGGCGTTCATGGCGGCCGTGACGGCGGCGCTCTGCACGAGGATGTCGGGGCAGTAGGCGCTTTTTTCGAGCATCGACTTGATGCCCCGTATCTGGCCCTCGACGCGGCTGAGACGGTTCATCAGCCTTTTGAGTTCCTCGGGCGTTCGTGTTTTCGTCCGCGTCGCGCGGCACGGGCAGTCCGGCTCCATCGGAAACGTCTCCTTTCTTCTGTCAAAATGATCTTATACCCCACAGGGGTATTTGTCAAGGGAGTTTTTTCAGGTTTATCCCGTCGGCGTGAGCGCGAAAACACTTTTTTTTACCGCGCCGGGCGGCGGGGCTGTTTGAACACTGCCACCCGCACCGGGGCTTCGCGGGCGCGACGGGACGCGAACCGCCGGTAAAAGCGCGCCCCGGCCCCGTCCGGCAGCCTTCGCGCGCGCTGTTCCTAAGGCGACGCGGACGGCGCGAGCGGCACGACGGCGACCGCGTTGAACGGGCTGCCGTCGAGAAGGAGCGTCGATGTGGCGCAGTAGACGAAACAGTCCGTCTCGTCGTCGAAGAAGCGCACGACTTTCATCGTGCGGAACAGACCTGAACGCGACTTGAACACCTCCGTCTCCTTTTTCTGCTTTCCCGAGGGAGCGACGGGGGCGGCGTCGGTCTTGACGATCGACAGCGAAAAGCGCGCCGGATCCTCGGCCAGCCCCACCGCGCCCGACAGGCCGCCGGCCTTGGCGTAGGAGACGTAGCAGACGATCGCGGGAAAGTCAGGATCGCGGAAAGCCTCCACGACGACCTTGTGGTTCGGCCCCAGCAGTTTGAACGCGGTATCGACCGAACCGACCTCCCATCTCTCTTTCCCGGCGCGCGCGCACGCCGGGAAAGAGAGCAGGACGCACAGTAAAGCGACTGTTTTCCTCATGCGTGACGATCCCCCTCAAACGCAGCGCGGAAGGCCGGCGACGCTTTAGGCACAACCGGCCCGCGTTTTTTACTTTTCCGGCGCGGCTTTTTTCCAGTCGCCGCCGAGACTCCCGCCCGAGCGAAGCGCTTTCACCGCGGCGCCCGCGCTCTCGTAGGCGGCCCCCACTCCCGAGGAAGTGGCTTTAAAGTCCATGGCGGCCTCGCGCTCGATCCCCAGCGAGCCGGCCTCGGCGGCCGAATCGATGTTCGCGCCCATAAAGACAAACTTCCAGCCGTACTTTTCCTGAGCGTCGCTCACGAGTTTCCTGACGGCCGGACGGCTGAACTCTCTGCTCGCGTTCTCCAGCCCGTCGGTGATGATCATGAAGACGACGAGTTCCGAGCGCGGACACTTCCGCGCCTGTTTAAAACCGCCGTCCACGCGCAGAATGGTCGAGCCGACGGCGTCCAGCAGCGCCGTCGAGCCGCGCGCATAGTACTCCTTTTGGGTGAGCGGCTCCACGTCCGCTATCGCGCGCCCGTCGCAGATGGTCTCATAACGGTCGTCGAACAGCACTGTCGTCACCCTCGCGCCGGGCGCCTCCTCCCGCTGTTTTCCGATAAACGAGTTGTAGCCGCCGATCGTGTCTGTCGTCAACGCCTGCATCGAGCCGGAACGATCGAGGATACAGACGATGCGGGCCGCGTTCGCGTCATACGGCGCGCACGCGCCGGAATGGACGTGCTCAAGAACCGGCAGTTTTCGCCCGTCGGACGAAACCGCGACGGCGCCGGTTCCCGTCCCTAAGGCGAAAGACGCGCGCGCCGCGAAAACCGACGCCGACAGCGCCAGAACAAAAGCGGAAAACTTCTTCATCAGCCATCTCTCCTTAAATTTTTTTGCGAGGGGCGGAGGGCGACAGCGCGGAACGCGCGGCGGAGGCTTACGCGAGCGAACTCTGTTTCAGCAGCGTCTCGGCGCCAAGCAGGGGCGCGTCGGCGCCCAGTTCCGCCGTGAAAAGAGGCGGACCGGGGCGGTACGCGGGCGGCAGCAGCGGGAACATGTAGTCGTTCAGGTCGTCGAGCAGACCTTCGAGGCGCGACAGCCCGCCGCCGAATATGATAGCCTCCGGGTCGAGAAGGCACGTCAGCGACGTGACCACGCAGGCCAGCGCCCGCAGCCCTTCGGCGAAAGGACGAGCCAGCCATGCGTTTTCCCTGTTCGCCCAGAGAGTCCGCATGTCGCGTCCCATGCCCGCGCGCTCGCCCGCGCGCTCGAGAGTGTCGGCCGAAAAAAAGCACTCCAGATGCCCGCGCCCGCCGCAGCCACAGCCGCGGTCGCACAGCAGCGGGAAGTGCCCCACCTCGCCCGTTCGCCCGCGCGCCCCCCGCACGAGACGGCGGTTTATCACGACCGAGCCGCCCACGCCCGTGCCCAGCGTCATGAGCACGAAACTGCCGAGGCCGCGCGCGGCGCCGCGATCCATCTCGCCCAGAGCGAACAGGTCGCAGTCGTTGGAAAGCGCCACACGGCGCGAAAGGCGCGCGCCCAGATCGTCGGCGGTGACGCCCTCCCAGCCGTTCAGGTTGGGACAGTTCTGCACCGTTCTCCCGTCCACGACAAACCCCGGCACGCCCGCCGCGAGCGGTATCCCCTCGGGCGCGCCGAGCCGGCCGAGCAGCGAACCGATCGCCGCGCAGACATCGCGCGGCGCGCGCGACGCGGGCGTGGGGACGGTTCGTTTCGCTCTGACGGCGCCGTCTTCGACGAGACCGACGGTCAGCGTGTGCCCTCCGATATCGGCGGCGGCGATCACGGGCGGCGCTCCGGCAGTTTTTCCCAGCGGGTGGCGAACAGAGCGATCAGCTTGTCGCCGCACGTGATGCGGTGCCGGAAGGCGAGTCCGTCTCGCTGCGTCTCGACGAGCAGCTCCATGCCGCCGAGGGCCTCGTGCTTATAGACGATGTCGGCCTCGACAATGCCGCAGCTTAAATACACGTCGCGCGGCACCGACTCCGACGCCCAGCTCAGGTAGTAGGCGTTGTTCACGTGGCCGTTCACGTCAAGCTCGCCCAGACGCACCCGCAGGCGCGCCGTCAGATCGACGCGCTCGAGCGGGAGCGGATCGACGAAACGCGGCTCGATGTCCTCCTCAACGCCGCTCAAAAACACATCCGGCAGCACGCGGCTCAGACGCAGCGGCCGCCTTTTTGCCAAATCCACGTAGCACCACTTGCTGTCGGCCATCCCGAACGGCGATCCGTCGTCCTCAAAGAAAAGGAATCGCCGCGCCGAGTAGAGATCGCGAATCATCCTGTGCCCCGTTTTGATCGTCACGCGGTCGCCGGCCATCAGCGGCCTTTTGAGGCGGATCGTGTACTGGAGCAGCATCCAGCCGCAGCCGTTTGTCCAATAGCCGGCCGGAGGATCGAAAGCCTCGACGGCGCCGTCGGCGGCGTCCTGAAACATATTGAGCATGTGGAACGGCTTTTGCGCGTAACCGGGCGTCACCTCGGAAAGCGGCACGACGAATTTGCGCGTGTACATCGCGGACATGGTGATCAGTTCTCCCCTCGCTGGACAAAGTGTAAATGTACAAAATCTTTTTCGGTAGTGTCGTTATCTCCAATTTTATCACTATTTCGCCCGCGCGCCCGCCGCGGACGAGGGGACGAAAACGCCCGCGCGGCGCAAGTTTCGGCGGCGGGGCCGCTCCGCGCCCCAGCGCCTTCGCGGTTTCCGAAAGGGGCGGAGCCTGTTTCTCCCCGCTTTCTCGGCGCAAAAAAACGGGGCCGCCCGCCGGGAAATCTTCCCGGGGCGGCCCCGTTCGTTTACGCAAAAGTTTCAGGCGCGGTATAATGGCCTCGCCATTTCACGATCGGGAGAGAAAAAATGCACGTCGTCCACCCTCTGCGCCCATTGTTTGACGGAAATTCCCGCGCGCTGATCCTCGGCACGATGCCGTCGCCCAAATCGCGCGAGGCGGGGTTTTACTACGCCCACCCGCGAAACCGCTTCTGGAAGGTTCTCGCCGCCGTCTTCGACGCGCCCTTCCCCGCGACCGTCCGGCAGAAACGGCTGTTCGCGCTCTCCCGCCGCGTCGCGCTGTGGGACGTGCTCAAGTCGTGCGACATCGCGGGCGCGAGCGACGCGAGCATCAAAAACCCCGTCGCGAACGACCTCTCTGTCGTGCTGGACTCCGCGCCGGTGCGCGAAATCTTCTGCACGGGAACGCGCGCCTATTCGCTCTACCGCAGACTGCTGGAGCCCGTGACGGGCAGGGGCGCGGTCTTGCTCCCCTCGCCCAGTCCGGCCAACTGCGCCGTGCCTTTCGAGGCGCTCCTCCCGAAGTACGCGCTCGTGCGCCGCTGCGTCGAACCGCTCTGAACCCGTCAGTCGCCGAGCGCGGCCACCATCGGCGCGACTTTCTCCAGTTCGGCGAGGCCCTCGATGTCGCCGTCGAGCATGGGGATCCGAAGCACGCCGTAGGCGCCGAACTCGGCCTCGATCTGTTCAAGGTACCGCGCCTGCTGGCGGCGGCGCTTCTCAAAGAAGGGGCCTGTCTCGGGAGGGAGAACCCTGTTGACGATCATCGTGCCGACGCCGATGTTGTAATCGTTCATCGCGGCGACAGCGCGCTCGGTCTCCAGCACGGCCAGTTTTTCGGCGTTGAGCACGAAGTGGAACGTCGTCCTCTCCCGGTCGGTCAGAAGCTCGCGCGCGCGGCTGAAACGGTCGCGGCGGCGCTGCAGCAGACTGAGCACGGGGTCGTTCCTGATCTTTTCGGCTACGTCGGGTTCGTAATGCGACGCGATCTTAAACAGTTCTATCGCCTTGTTCCGCTTCGCGAGCAGGTGTTCCATCCACGCGCCCAGCACCTCGGGCAGCGTCAGCAGCCGCAGCGTGTGCCCCGTGGGCGCCGTGTCGAAGACGATGGCGTCGTATTCCCCGCCCGCTTTTTCCATCAGATCGACGAAACAGTCAAAGATAGCCGACTCCTCCGCCCCCGGCGAGACATAGGCCACACGCAGCTGCTGCTCCAGCTCGGCGACGATCGCCGGCGAAACGACCTTGCGCATCTGCTCCTGCACGCTTTCCATAAACTTTTTCGCTTCCAGCGCGGCGTCTACCTCGACAGCCCAGAGGTTGTCCTCCAGATTGACGATCGAACTGCCGATCTTGGTTCCGAAAGCGTCGGCCAGCGAATGGGCGGGATCGGTCGATACGGCCAGCGTGCGCGCGCCGCTTCTCGCGAGGTGCAGCGCGTAGGCCGACGACGACGTCGTCTTCCCCGTGCCGCCCTTGCCGCCAAAGAACGTGAAACGTTTGTATGCCATCGCACAAGCTCCTCTTTAACCGTCAAACCCGTACTGCCCGGCCTTCTCGGCCAGCAGCATCTCTCTGTTCATCATGCGCCGCTCCCAGCCGGGCAGGTCGCGCGCGACATAGGGCAACAGTTCCATCATGTAGTACGAAAGCGGGTTGGGGATCCCCAGCAAGTCGCCGAAAAGCAGCAGCAGCACCTCGTCGTTGACATCGTTGGCTTCCTTGCGGACGACGCCCATGCGCTTGTCAAACGACGCCCCGTAGAAGAAAAGCCGCGTCCACTCCCACGCTGTGTCAAGGCGCGCTTTCCATTTCCCGTTCACGGACACCACCTCGCGATTCAGACAAGATTTTCGCGCCGGGCCGCGCTGAAACAAGCGCCTGCGGCGCCGGCGCGGCACGTGTGAAAGCGGGCCGCGCCGCGTTTTTTTTACGCTTTGTCGAAACTCACCTTGGGGGCCTCGGCCTCCGCCTCGGACGCGAGCACGAAGAACTCGGCCGGAGAATAGCCGCACAGCGCCGCGACGAGACGCGAAGGGAACGTCTGCACGGCGACGTTGTACTCGCGCACCGTGCCGTTGTAGTAGCGCCGCGAAAGCTGGATGTCCTCCTCCAGCGCGCCCAGCTGTTCCATCAGCCGCGTGAACGCCGCGTCGGCCTTGACGCGCGGGTAGTTCTCGGCGACGGCGACAAACCGTCCGAGGGCCATGGCGAGTTTGTTTTCGGCCTCCGCCACCCCGGCCACGGACGATCCCCCCTGCGCGGCGCGCGCCCGAGTGACCGACTCCATCAGCTCTTTCTCGTGACCCGCCAGCCCTTGTGCCGACGCCACGAGGTTGGGAACCAGATCGCACCTCCGTTTCAGCTGGACGAGGATACCGCTCCACCCCTCGTCCTTGCGCGCTTTAAGGCGCACAAAACGGTTAAAGACGCCCGCGCCCCACGCGAGAACCAGCGCGGCGGCGATCAGACAAATGACGACGGGACTCATGCTCGCAAGACCTCCTCAAAGAAAATGTCCGTGCAAAGTATAGCAAAAAAAAGAGGGTTTTCAGCGCGATCCGGCGTGAAGGAGACAAAAAATGTTCCCGAACACCGCCGGGCCGCCCGCCGGAGCGGAACGCGCACCTCGGCCGGACCGCGGGAGATCGGGAAAACTCACTCGGCGGAACCGGGGCCGAACATCCTGTAGTACTGCACCATCTCGAATTCCTTCAGTTCGCGCGGGGCGCGTCCTTCGCCGACGGGGTTCCACGTCCCGCGAACGTCCATCCAGCCCGTCTCGTTGATAGCGGGGACGCGCTCTTTGAGGGCGAGGAGGAACGTTCCGTAATCCGACAGCGGCAGTCCCGCGCGGGCGAGCGTGGACGCGCCGAGATAGCCGACGCCGGCGACGCTCTTTTTCAGCGGCGTCTCCCTGCCCTTGCGGAGTTCCGGCGAGTTCGTCCAGATGAAATACGGCACGGCGAACTCCTTCTGCCGCACGGACAGATCTGTGTCGCCCGGTTCGCGCCCCTCGCTCAGAATCCGCGCGCGGAACTCCTCCGATATCAGCGGCTGATGGTCGCCGAAAAAACACAGCACGACGGGACGTTCGATCTTCCGCAGGCGGTCGATAAGCCCCCGCAGAGCGGCGTCCGACAGTGTGAGGAACGTCTCGTAGGCCCTCAGGCCGCCGTCGCCGTCGTAGCGTTCGTCCACGTGGACGCGGTCGTCTGGCTCGAACACGTCGATGTCGTAGCCGCCGTGGTTCTGCATCGTCACGTTGAAGATGAACGCGGGACGGGGACACTCCGCGAGCGCGTCGAGGAGTTTTTCGTAATCCCCGGCGTCGCTGACGCGCGCCCACATGGCGCCGGCGTCCCGCTTGAAGCGCACGCGCGCGTACCCCTCGAACCCGTCGAGGAAGACGGAACGCTCAAAACCCATGGCGGGGTAAACGATGTTGCGCCGCCAGTTGTAGGGGCTTTCCGGGTGCATGGCGACCGTCGCGTAGCCCATCTTCGCGAGTTCCTTCGCAATGGTCGGGACGCGCGTGAAGTCATACTGGTTGTAGGGGATCGAGCCGGGCATCCAGGCGATGGAAAAGCCCGTCAGGTACTCAAACTCCGTCTTCGCGGTGCCGCCGCCCAGCGTCGAGGCATAGGCTGTGCCGTACTCGAGCGTGCCGGGATCGTCCACTAGCGAATTGTAATACTTCAAGTGCCGGCGTGTGCACTCGAGCGGCCCGAGCGCGCTCAGATCGCTGAACGACTCGTTCATCACGACGATGATGTCGGGCTTTGTTTCGCCCTTCGCGGGGCGCGGCGCATACGCCTCCAGAACCGCGCGCGCCCCCTCGGGCGTGTAGCCGGGCGGAGGCTCGACGCCTCTTTTCATGTTGTGGTACGAGGTGATGAACGCGACAAGCGCGCCGTTTTCGGCGTACATGGTGCGAGGAAAGAGCAGCGGGATCCCGTAGGCTTTCTCAAAGTCAACGCCGAGTACCCACGCCGCCCCGACAGCGAACGCGACCGCCGCGCCCGCGCGCCTTCTCCGTCTCCGCGGAGCGTCCGCGCGCGCGAACGGGCCGAGCGCCGCCTTCAGCGCGAGCGCGGCGCCCACGCAGGCAAACGCGGAAACGAGGGACAGAGCCAGCCGCGACGTGAGGCGGTACGAGTACTGCAAACACACCGCCTTCGCCGCCCACAGCGACAACATATCGACAGCCATCAGCGGCGTGCTGCGGAAGACGATGAGATAGTGGTTCACCGCGCCCGTCCACAGCGCGAACAGATAGAGCGGGATCAGCCCTAGCGTAGGCGTCGGCGGGAGCCCGGCGAGCACGATCTCCAAAAGCGCCCACAGAGCGAGGTTCAAGGCGACGCTGAACGGCCGCAGCGTGTCCGGCGATGTGTTGCAGGCCAGCTCGCAGATCGCGAAGCAGAAAAATGGCGAAAGCAGCAGTTGCAGCGCGTACAGTCTTTTCACGAGGCGGACGGGCAGCCGGGCGAGGGCGTCCGCGCCCCGGAGCCATACGCACAGGGCCGGCAGAGCGTACAGCAGCACGACGCCGGGCGTCAAAAATCTGCCGTACTTCTCGTCGGGCATCGCGCGGATGTCGCCGCTTCGAATGTTCGCGAAAAGAAGGACGAGCAGTCCCGCGCACAAAGCCGACGCCAGCCAGTCGCGCGGGGCGGTTTTCTTTCCGGCCGCCGCGTCGAGCGCCAGCCGGAGAAGACGCCAAGAGACGACGGCGACGCAGAGGGCCGCGCCGAGCCAAAAGCCCGCGTCTCCGCCCCCGCGCGCGGCCGCGACGGCGAGGAACGCCGCCGCGATCGGCGCCCAACGCGCGGACAAAGCCGGTTTCGGTTTATTACGGGGCAATCCCGATCGTCTCCTTTCGCGCGCGGGGGACGACGCTCAGATCGCTCCCGCGCGACCGGGGGCCTGTCGCGTCCGCCCGGACGATTTCTCCGTCCAGTTCCACGAGTCGCGGCACATGTCGTCGAGCGTCTTTTCGGCCTTCCAGCCCAGAACACGTTCCGCCTTGGACACGTCGGCGCGGCACGACGCGATGTCGCCCGGCCGTCGGGGCGCGCGTGTGTACGCCAGCTTCAGCGCGTTCACGCGCTCAAACGTCGCGATCATCTCCAGCACGCTGGCGCCGCGCCCCGTGCCGAGGTTGAAGACATCGAACCCCTCGCGCGCGCAGGCGTACCGAAGCGCCGCCGCGTGCCCGCGCGCGATGTCAGCCACGTGCACATAGTCGCGCACACATGTGCCGTCGCGCGTGAGGTAGTCGGTACCGAACACCTCAAGCCGCGCTATCTCGCCGCGCGCCGCCCGGCACAGACAGGGCATCAGGCTGCGGGGAGCGCCGACGGGATCCTCGCCAAGCAGCCCCGAGCCGTGCGCGCCGACGGCGTTGAAGTAGCGCAGCGCCACAACGGACAGTTTGGGGTCGGCGGCGCAGGCGTCGCGCAGGATCCGCTCGATCATCGCCTTCGTGCGCCCGTAGGGGTTCGCGCATTCGCCGATCGGCATGTCCTCCGTGTACGGGGAGGGGTTCGCCGTGCCGTACACGGCCGCCGAGGAGCTGAAGATCAGCCGCCCGCAGCCGTGCGCCGACATCGCATCCAGCAGCGCGAGCGTCGTGCCGATGTTTACGCGATAATACGGCACCGGCAGGGCGACCGACTCCTCCGCCGCTTTCAGCCCCGCGAGGTGGATCGCCGCGCCGATGTCATTCTCGTCAAAAACGCGCGAAAGGGCTTTTGCGTCGGCGGTGTCAACGCGGTAAAAGCGGGGGCGCGCGCCTGTGATCCGCTCGACGGCGTCAAGGGCCGACATCCGGCTGTTCGAGAGGTTGTCGGCGATCACGACGCCGTACCCCGCCCCGATCAGTTCGACGGCCGTGTGCGAGCCGATAAACCCGGCGCCGCCGGTGAGTAGGACGTTCATTAAAATCCGCTCCTTTTTAAAAACGCGATCCGCGCCCGGAAAAGCGGGCGGCGCGTTGGGACGCGCCGCCGAAAGCCCCGTAACGCAAAAAATCCTCCCGGCGCACATGGTCGAGAGGATCGTCTTTTGGTGGCGGTAACTGGGATCGAACCAGTGACACTGCGGGTATGAACCGCATGCTCTAGCCATCTGAGCTATACCGCCATATGTGGTTGCGGGGAGAGGATTCGAACCTCTGACCTTCGGGTTATGAGCCCGACGAGCTACCGGACTGCTCCACCCCGCGGCGTGCGCCATAGTGCGGCGACAAAGGAAATTCTATCAGACAAAAACGGAAATTGCAAGGGGATTGCGCGAAAAAAGTCTACCTTTTCGCGTCCTTTCGCGCGGCCGGTTTCGACGCGGGACGCCGAGGCTTTTTCCGATCGCTCCGCGCGCCGTCGGGGCTCGCGTCTGTCCCTTTTTCCTCCCGCGAAGGGGCGTTGGGGCCGATGACGACCTTCATTCCGACTTTGACCTGCGATTTCAGCTTGACGAGGTCGTCGTTCCTCATGCGGATACAGCCCTCGGTCGCGAGCGTGCCGATCGAATCGGGATCGTGGGTGCCGTGGATGCCGATGCCCTGCCAGCCCGTTTTGAGGCGGATGAACCACGGCCCGTAGGCGTTCTTGACGACGCCCTTCCCGTCTTTGAAGTCGTGCGTCCACGACGAGGCGTTCTGGATCTGCTGAACGGTGAAATTCTTTCCTTCGGGCGTGCGGTTGTCGCCGCCCTTTCTCTTGTCGCCGGGGACTTTGCCGACGGCGACGCCCCACGAATCGACGACCGACGCGCCCTCGGCGAGGTAGAGGCGGAAGTTGGCCTTGTCAACGTAGATCCAGCGCCCCTTCTCCGCGCTTTCGGCGATCGCCGCCGGGACGCCCCCCGCGGGCCGCGCCCCGCCGGGAGCGGACTCGCCGCCGGCTTTCGCGGGATCCGCCAGCCCCTTGTTCTCGCCGAGGACGACGGCATGCCGCACGTCCCGCGCCTCCGCGGCGGCGGGGGTCGAAGCGGTGTACACGGCGGGCGAGGCGCCGTAGAGGATTTTCGGCTGGGGCGGCGGAGCGGGCGCGTTCAGGTATTCCCACGTGAAGTACGACACGGCGCCGACGACGACCGCGACAAGGACGCCCGACACGACGACAAAATTGCCGCGGGCTTTGCGTTTCATTCTCTATTCCTCCTTGCGCCGCGTGGCACGCGGCGGGAAAAACTTTTATTTCTTCTCTATATTTTACACGCGCCGGGCGGTTTGCGCCAACACAAAAAACGCGAAACGCGCGAAAAATCCGCCCGCGCGTCCACAGTGCCCGCGCTCCGCCGACAAGGAGATCGCGTCCCGTATTGTCTCGCCCGCGCAGACAAAGCGGCGTTCTCTATTGTAGCGCGCTTTTCAATAAAAAGCGGCGCGCGGCGGCGGGCCGACGCACAAACTTCACTTTTCCCCCATTTGGTTGAAGACGGCACACCCGGCGTGTACGGCGGCGGGACATTCCCGCGCGCCCGTACACATCGCGATGTTCGAGGCCGCCTTCTGCCCGATCTCGCAGAGGATTAAGGCTGTCTTCAGCCTGTCCCGCGCGGCGTGACTTATGCCTCCCGCGCGGCAACCGGGCGGACAGAAACGCAACCGTCTCCGCCGACGACGGCGCCAAGCGCCAGCGGGCGCGCGCCGTGTAAACGTTCGGTCGGAGCCGAAAAAGAGCGGCCGAGCTTTGACGCCGAGGGACGAATCCGCGCACGGCAAGAGATCCGCGCGCGGCGGCGGGGGATACGCTTCCGATTGAAGTGCGCCCGCACGACGCGAAAGTCCGAACAGCGCGCCGCCGAGCCGCGAATGTCCGGCGTCACGCCCCGGCATACAGCCGCGCGCCGGCCCGCCGCGAGGATCGCGAGAGGAGGCAGACGCGCGGAGCGCAGTCTCATCCGCGCCGCCGAGACGAGCCGCGCTTCGCCGACAAGGAGATCGCGCCCCGTATTGTCTCGCCCGCGCAGACAAAGCGGCGCCCTCTATTGTAGCGCGCTTTTCAATAAAAAGCGGCGCGCGGCGCGCAAAAAAAATCGGAGACGAACCGTATGCCGTCTCCGACCGGCGGAAAAACCTCCGTAAAACGCCGTAAAAACAAAGGACCGCTCAGTCCTTAAAGACCGGCAGCCGCTCCAGCCACGTCAAGCCGTGGCCGTCGTACCCGCCTTCTTCGAGCAGCGGCGCCACCATGGCCACGACCGTGCAGGCCGTCTTGGCGAGAATCTCCTCCACCGCGAGGAGCGAACCGCCCGTCGAGACAACGTCGTCCACGATGGCGACGTTCTTGTGGTACAGTCTCTCCACGTCCGCGCTGTCCATCACGAGATGCTGCTCGGCCGCCGTTGTGATCGACTTGACGTCGGCGATGAGCGGCTTGTCCATGTACACCTTGACCGACTTGCGGATGACGATGTAGTCGATGCCCATAAGCCGGGCCATCGCGTGCGTGAGGGGGATCGCCTTGGCCTCCGGGCAGACCAGATAGTCGATGTTCCCGGGCAGTTTTTTGACCAGTTCCCGGGCGCACGCCTCGACAAGCTCCGTATCGCCGAGCATGATGAAACCGGCGATCGACAGGTGATCGGAGACGCGGTGAAGCTGAAGCGTGCGCGTAACTCCGGCGATGTGCAGTTCATACGTCCGTACCATAGAAGACAACTCCCCTTTAAAGTTGGAAGATAAAGCGGATCGCGATGCCCGCGAGCAGACCGACGAACGGGTTCCAGCGCGCCGAGGCGAAGATCGTCGCGCCAACCACCATACCCCACGGGGCGAAACCGAAGCCGTTCAGCGACTCGGGCGGCACGGCCGACAGGGCCAGCGCCGTGTTGTTGATGAACGTCACGAACACGCCCAGCACCAGCAGAAAGCCGGCGATCGACGAGCGGTGCACGTAGCGCCCGATCGTGGGAAGAAGCCGCAGAAACAGGATCGCCGCCATGATCAGCATCATCGTCACCGACGACCTCACGGGGTTGGGCGCCGTGGCGGTGCCGGAGATGATCGACTCGACCGGCGAGCCGCCGAACAGCGTGGAGACGATGTCGGCAAGGCTCGAATAGATGGCGAGGTGGTCGATGTTGGCGTTCACGTTGGCGATCGAACCCGTGATCTTGCCGAACGAGATGTTCGCGCCAATGTTGATGCACGCCATCGCCAGCGCGCCGGAAAGCACGCGGCGGCTGCGCCAGAAGCGCCACTCGATGTTGCCGAACGACAGTTTCTCCTCCGTTACGCCGGCGGAGAGCCTGTCGAGATCCATCTTGCGGACGCGCAGAAGGTAGTTGTACAGGAGCGTGGCCGCCGTCACCGAGACGATGATCGTCCAGGCCAGATCGCGCGTGGCAAACCACACAGCCAGCGCCGCCGCGACGGAGAGCGAGCCGGACAGTTTCTCCGACTTGAGCATCTCGACGGAGACGTTCGCGAGCATCAGCCCGACGCCGGCCATCATCGAATCGACGACCACCGGCCCGATGGCGGCCACGATCGCCTCGTTCAGGCCCAGAAGCGACGGCGCGAGCAAAAAGACGGCGCCCCAGAACACCATGCTGAGCCGCTCGCGCACGTTCGTGCCGAGACTGCCCGCGAGCGCGATCGTCTCGGCCTGAAACGAGATCGTCGCCACCGATCCGAAATACAGCGAGCCGCCCGCGCCCACGAGAAACGCCAGCGCCGTCGGCAGCGCCGCGAAACCGTACATCAGCGCCAGCAGGCCCTGCGGAATGCCGTTGACGACGACCGCCAGCGCGGCAAGCAGATCCGTTAACATGCCAGTCCACTCTCCCGGAACGTTCATATTTGAGACATAACTTCCCCTACTTTTTAACTCTTTTCCGGCTTAATGTCAATAGCGACTTTTACCCCGCCGCGAAAGCCCCGCGCGCCGGATCTCCCCATATCGGGGCGGAGCCGCGTGCGCGCAGGGTCTTCCGTCGTGCGCGGAAAACGGAAAACAAACGTTAATTTTTTCGCAAACCGCGCCGTTGTGCGCTATAATAGCGTATCCCGGCGCGAGGACACTTCGTTTTCTCCGCGCGAGTTTTTTCGCGGGAGAGAAAACCGCGCGGCGCGCGCCGGTTGGCGCGGGAAAACCGCGAAAGTGGCTTTTCCGCCGCGCGCGGACGATTCCGCGCTTTTCCCCGCCCGGCGCGGCCGCGTTTTCCCGCCGTCCGGCTCTAAGAGCGGGTGGGCCGCCCGCGACCGGGGCGTTTTCGTTGAAAAAGGGGGCCGTTTCGATGCGGAACGTGTCAAAAAAGAAAATACCGCCGATGCCGCGTCTTGACAGGCTCAGCCCGCGCGAGGCGGCGATCGTCAGGCGGAGATGGCGTCTCGATCCCAGGATTCCCATCCCGGGCGACTACGCTCTGGAGTCGGAGGCGACGGCCTATTTCAAGGCGGCCGACGTTCCCGGGTCGCCCTACTTCCCGCTGATTGATTTTTACCACTCCTACAGCCGCGGCTCGCTCTCGATCCTGCCGTGCTTCCGCACGTACCAGCAGACGCGCGGATACACGTGCGCCTCGGCGGTCGCGCTGATGACGCTGTACCACTTCGGCTTCAGCGACTGGGAAGAACTCAAGATCGCTGACAAAATGGCTTCGTTTCACGGCCTCCCGCCCGACACGCGCCGCCCCGTCCCCGTGAGCGATCTGGCGCGTTTCTTCGAGTCGCTCGGCTGGGACGTGGAGTCCAACCTCGAACGCGCGCGCCTCGCGCCGGAGGACGAGCACGTCTACGACCCGTGGAGATCGGAAGCGGCAAAGACCTTCCCCACGCTCGAGAGTTTCGCCGCCTACTGCCGCCGCACGATACGCTCGGGCGCGCCCATCATGGTGGAGAACATCGACTGGGGCGCGCACTGGCGCGTCATCATCGGGTACGACGACATGGGGACGGACAATCCCGCCCACGGCGTGCTGATCCTCTCCGACCCGCACGACACGGCGGATCACTGTCAGGACGGGTACGTCGTCGAGCATATCGACAAGTTTTACAGCATGTGGTACGACATTTTCGTGATGGAGCGCGACGAGTGCACGCAGCCGTTTGTCGTCGCCCGTCCGCCGGGGATGAAAGGAGACGATGTTTTATGCTCAGAGAAGTAACGCCGCTCGTGCGATTCGGCGTCGCCGTGCCCGAAAATCTTCTTGTCAGCTTTGACAAACGTCTGGAGGAGGCCGGCCTGCCCAACCGCTCGGAGGCGCTGCGCCAGCTGATCCGCGAGTACGTCGCCCGTGACACGTGGAACAAGGACGGCACGGTTTACGGCACGGTCACGATGACGTACAACCACCACGCCAACGACGCCATGACGCGCCTCACGGAGCTACAGCACGACTTCGGGGACATCATCGTCTGCACGACGCATGTGCACGTGGATCACCGCCACTGTCTCGAGGTGATCGCCGTGCGTGGCGACGGCGGACGTGTGAGGGAGTTTCTCACCTCGCTGCGGGCGCTGAAAGCGATCCAATCCGTCTCGCCGGTGATCGCCACGCTGGTCTGAACGTGCCCCGGGAGTCCTCGAAGCGCATGGGGACGGCTCCCGTCCCCGCGCTGATCCTGAGTTTCGCGCTTCCCTCGACGGCGGGCGTGCTGGCCAATTCGCTGTACAACATCGTTGACCGCGTCTTCATCGGCCGTTTCGTCGGGCCGGCTGGGCTGGCGGCGGTGTCGGTTGTCTTTCCTCTCGTGCTGACGGCGGACGCTTTTTCCGCGCTGTTCGGCGTCGGCACGGCGTCGCAGATTTCGCGTTTTCTGGGCGCGGGCGACGTGAGGCGCGCCGAACGGGGCTTCTCCAACGGCCTGATCTGCTCTGTGCTGTTTCTGGCCGTCTTTCTGCCGCCGATCTTGGCCCGCCTGCCGCGGCTGGCGGCCCTGTGCGGCGCGACGGGCGAGGTCGCCGCTCTCGCGCTTGAATATCTACGCGTCGTCGCGCCCGCCCTTCCCGCTCCGTTTATCACGCGGCTGCTGATGAGCGCGCTGCGCGCCGAAGGCCATCCCCGCCCCGCCATGTGGGCGCTGATGATCGGCTCGGGGCTGAACGTGACGCTGGACTGGCTGTTCATCGCCGGGCTGGACATGGGCGTATCGGGCGCCGCGTGGGGCACGGCGCTGTCGCAGCTGTTCGCGCTGCTTTGGACGGCGGGGTTTTACGCCCTCGGCGGGAGCGAACTGCGTTTCCGCCCGCGCGAGTTCCGTCCGTACCGCGACTGCGCCGCCGAGATGCTGTTTATCGGCGCGTCGCCGTTTCTGGTCAACATCTTCTTCTCGATCATGATGGCGATGTTCAACCTGCTGCTCGAAACCTACGGCGGCGAGTCGGCCCTGTCGGCGATGGGGATCTTTTTCGGCATCGACAGCCTGATGTTCCTGCCTGTCATCGGCCTCGCCGAGGGCGTCGCGCCCGTGGTGGGGTACAACTACGGCGCGCGCCTGTTCGGCCGCGTGCGCCGCGCCGTGAGGCTGGCGCTTGGCGCCGGCGTCCTGTGGTACGCCGCCTCCGAGGCCGCCGCGCTGCTCTGTCCCGAGGCGATGGCCTCGTTCTTCACGTCCGACGCGGAGGTGGTCGCGCGCGCGGCGCGCGGACTGCGTCTCGGCTACTCGCTGATGCCCCTCGAAGCCTACGCCGTTATCGGCGGTTACGTGTTCGAGGCGCTGGGACGGGCGCGCGCGGCTTTCTGTTTCAACATGTTCCGCCAGATTTCAGCCATCGCGCTGCTACTGGCTCTGCCCCGCCTGCTGGGCGTAGACGGCGTGTGGCTGACGCTGGCGGGCGCCGACCTCGTCGGCGGCGTGACGATGGCGTATCTGCTCCGCCGCGAGACGCGCTCGTGGGACGGATAAAAACTAATACCCGGCCGCGCGCCGTCGGATACGAAGGCTCTACAAAAAACGGCGCGAGCGTGAACGTATGTCGCGACAGCGCTCTTTCGCGTCCGCCGCTCAACAGGATCAACCCCTGCCGGACGCTGTTCGGAAAAAAATCGGAAAAAACCCGCGTTTCAAGCGCCGAGAGGGCGCCGACGTCCATGTTTTTCTCGCAAACGCTCACGTCGCAAAAAGACGGCCGCGCCATCGCGCGGCAAACGCGCGTGCCCGGGAGACGTAATCCCCCGCCGAAGCGCGGGTTTTGAGGACTTCAGCCTGCCGCGCCGTGAACAAAAACATACGAAACTCGGCTTGCGGTCGGCTTCAGGCGTTGCAAGGACATCCGGCGTATGATACAGTGAACTCCGTCGGCAGTCGGCCGACACATCCTCCGCCTCGCAAAGGAGATCTGCCATGAAACGCAAAGACACGATTTTGTTCTTGCTCCTCGCTCTTTCCCTCGCTTTCGCGCCGCGCCTGCGCGCCGCGGATCCGCGCCACCTCCCCGCGCCGGACACCGTCAGCCCCGAGATGGCCGCGAGCGTGGCCGCCGAAGGCTTTCCCCTGTGGCTGCGGCAGCCGAAGACCATCGACGAATGGCACGCGCTGCTCAAAGGCCCCCGCGAAAACGGCGGAAAGAGCGCGGCACTGCTCGCCGCTCAACTCGGCGTTTCCGTCTCCGAAGAAAAAGTCGCCGGCGTGACGGTGCGCATGCTCACCCCAAAAGCCGTGGACGCGAACAAGCGGGACAAGCTTATTTATTTCATCCACGGCGGCGGCTACGTCATCGGCGCGGGCATGTCGGGAACCTCGGAGGGCATCCTGATGGCGGCTCTTTGCGGCTACCGCGTGGCGGCCGTAGACTACAGGCTGGCTCCCGACTTCCCCTATCCGGCGGCTATCGACGACTCGCTGGCCGTCTACAGGGCGCTGGCCGAAAAGTACGGCGCACGCGACATCGCCGTGCTGGGAACGTCAACGGGCGGGGGCATGACGCTGGTTCTCGCCCTGCAGGCGCTCGAAGCGGGCGTACCTCTGCCGGCCGCGCTGATCGCGGGCACGCCGTGGAGCGACCTGCAAAAGCGCGGCGACAGCTACTTCGCCAACGAAGGTCTGGACAACGTGCTGAACACCTACGACGGTCTTCTGAAAGCCGCCGTCAAAGCCTACGCGAACGGCGCCGACCTCGCGGATCCTCGCCTTTCCCCCGTCTACGCCGACGACGCGGCCCTCGCGAAGTTTCCTCCCACGCTGCTCGTTTCAGGCACGCGCGATCTGTTCCTCAGCAACACCGTGCGTATGCACAAGCGCCTGCTGCTGAGCGGCGCCGACGCCGAACTGATCGTCTACGAGGCCCAGTCCCACGCTCAGTATTACTTAAACCCCGCCGCTCCCGAGACCGCCGAGCACTACAGGCTGCTGGACATGTTCCTCGACAGACATCTCCTGAAAAAGAAATAAAAGGAGTTTCCGTCTCCCGGAAGAAGAACCTCCGCCGGACTGCCGCAAGGCACACCGGCGGAGGTTTTTTACGCGCCGGGCGGCAAAGCCCGCGCTCTTACCCGCTTTCCTGTTTCCGTAACACATCGTGTTAACAACCTTGCGCACGAGGGGCGTTTCCACCGTACAAAGCGCGCCGTCCGCTCGGCGCGGAACAGCCTTCGACGCCGTTTCCGGCGCGCCGAAGGCTGTTAACAGGGCAGTCCGATTAAACGCCTTGAAAAAACGGAACGCGAGTACGCCCTCTAAAACACGATGAAGGGATTCGGCCCCACTCGGCGTTTTAAATTTTTAAAGAACACGAGCGCGCGGTAGAGCGAAGCGACGGAGTACAACGTTATAAAGTAACACAAAACGCCTTCGAGGCAGCGCCTCCCGCGGAAAATATAAGCGAAGGCGGCGATGCCGAAAGCGAGGATTTCCGTCGCGCTGATACCGCCGTAAAAAAGATACCGCCCGCCGATCATGACAAGAAGCGCGGCGGGAGGCCAAGCGGCGGTCTCAAACGCGTCGCGCTTTTCATCCGCTGGCGCGGCGGACTGTTCCAGCGAGCCGCGGCACGGCGGCGCGCTCATGCTTTAACGGCGAGAATATCGGCGCGAACGTCATCCCCGCCGAGGTTCGCTGCCCGCCCGCCATGCGGTTTTACGGACGCCGACGCGGCGGCCCGCGTCCGAAAAGAACTTCACGCGGCGTCGGCCCCCGGTACCGCTCCGCGTCTCATCGCCGCAAGCGCGGGCGACATGACGCGCTTAAACGTCTCCGCCCGGGCGTCTCCCGTCCCGGCGCGCAAAAACAAAAATCCCCTGTCGGCGCGAAGCCGACAGGGGATTTTTTAAACGTTCGGGAGATCGTACCCGCGATAACCCCGGCACAGGCGGCGGAGCATACGGTTCAGGGCGTTCGCGCGGCCGCCGGAGGCGCGGTTTCGGGCGTACCCGATGACCGCCGGGTCGGCGGCGGCGAAATCCTTGATCGGAAAAACGTTCGGCCTGTCTCCGCTTTCCCCGTCGATCCCGACGAGCGCCGGGAGCTGTATCGTGAGGCGGAAACCGGCGGCGCGAACTCTGGCGCTCGTCATGCGGCGGAGGCCGTGGCGCGAGGACGCGCACGCACACTCCGGCAGCGCGCCCGGCTTGGCCGGACGCGCCCGGAACAGACGGCTCGGGTCGAAGTCGAGAAGATTGAACGCGAAGGGCACGCCGGTAAACAGGCGCGGATCGGTGCCGGCGGCGAAATCGGCCTCGCGGCGGGATAATCGCCGGGGAAACGTCGTGCCGGGGTGCCGTCGCTGACGGCGAGACAGAGCCGATCGTCGAGCGCGCTGAAAAAATGGACGGCGTTGACTGGTTTGTAATAAAGCCCCGCCGGCATGAGATCGAGCCGGCAGCCGAGGATCGTGTCCCCGGGATCCGGCGCGACCGCGCCTTCGGGATAGCGCGGCTGAATTCGCCGATGACGCCGGGCATCAGGACGCGGAATCTGTGCCCCCGGTGACGCCCCGCCGTCTTCTTCCCCGATGTCGCCGGACTGCTCACGCGGGCCAAGTC
>CAZRXR010000003.1:0-70662 GCA_964604125.1 uncultured Synergistaceae bacterium | reverse complement strand
CTTAAAACCATCGTTACAAAAACTCCAAGAGTCGAAGTTCCTAGTCTAGATCTATTATCTGGCTTCAATAACATCTAATATAGTAGCCTTTTTATCCTTGGATCCTTGGTCTCACATCAACGATAATCCCGCGTTTTTATGGGCCTCTTTTTAATATAGTAACAAGGTACAGAACCTAGAGTTCTACGATTTCGTTGAAAGAGTGACGGCGCTTGAGAATTGGATCGGCAAAGTCAGGAATTTAAAATTCACCCAAGAGATGCTCGTGACTGTAGAGGCAGAGAGTGTGGCCGAAGTCATTAAGTTCATTGTAGATACCTGTGTGAAGGTGTTCGGCAAATCATGAAGATCGAAATTATTCGCGGACAAGATCAGATCGGCGGGTCCATCATCGAGGTAAGTTCGGAGCAGGCGAGGATCATTTTAGACGTGGGCATGGAACTGGACGAGGAGACCGTGACAGTGCCGCAAGTGAGTGGCTTGTTTTGCGACAAGCCCGCCTACGATGCGGTCTTCGTCACTCACTATCACCCCGACCATTTGGGGCTGAGTGACCACGTTTTGCCGGGAATACCGCTTTATTTGGGAGAGAAAGCCGCTGAGGTCAATAAAGCGGCCGCTGAATTTTTCAACAGGCAGGCGGCTCCGGCGCAAGGGTATTTGCGACCGGGAGAGGTCATTAAGATCAAAGACATTAGCGTCACACCTTTATTGTGCGATCACGCGGCCTTTGATTCTTACATGCTGCAGTTGGAGAGCGGAGGCAAGCGAGTGCTGTACACGGGGGACTTTCGCTCTACCGGCAGAAAAAGTTTCTCCGCGCTATTAAAGCGCCTCGGCAAGGTGGATGTGCTGATCACCGAAGGGACAACGCTTACCAGAGACGAAAAGAAACCGCTCACGGAAGAGGATCTGGAAAAAAGCGCCGGTGAAAAGCTGTGCGGTTTGCGGGACCCGGCTTTCATCTTTATGGCCAGCACCAACATAGACCGCTGTGTGACCGCATACAAAGCGGCGAAGAATAGCGGGAGAATCTTTTTGCAGGATCTTTACACAGCTGCCGTTGCCAAAGCCGCGGGAAAGAATATTCCTCAGCCGGTGCTTTTTGACAATGTGCGAGTGTTTTTGACTTCGCCCAAGCAGCACGACGCGCTGGAGCAATACGGAAGGGCGAAGATAGGGAAAGATGGCATCGCCACGAAAAAGTTCTTGATGTGCGTGCGCCCTTCTATGAAAAATTATCTGGAGAAGTTGAGCGAGAAGGTACCGTTTGACGGAGCGATCCTTTTCTATTCCATGTGGGAGGGGTACAAAGAGAAAGAAAATGTGGCAGCATTTTTGGACTTCATGAAAAAAAAGGGAGTGAGGGTCATCGACCTTCACACCAGCGGGCATGCTGATGGGGTGACGATCCAAGCTTTGATAAAGCGAGTAACCCCGGAGTACATCATTCCTGTGCATACGAGGAACGCCGCTTGGTTTGAACAGAACACGCAGAGAAAAGTCATTAGGAAGAAAACTTTCGAGTTTTAGCTGCGGCGAGACAAGTCTTAAATTTGGCGTAATTTCATTTTTTAGGTTTGAGGCGCTATGCGCGACATAGCGCCCTTTTTTATAGCTGATTTCAGTGTCCAGTTCATATTTTTCTAACCCTACAAATTCGTGCGCAGAGGATACAAGAGTGCTATACTTATAGACAAAAGTTCGATTTACAAAAAGCGAGATCGCAAGAATAAAATGTTTATCTAAGGAAATATTGAAAGTATGTTATAAACAAATCTTGGAGGTGCGGTATGAGTATTACCTACAGTGAGAAAGCGACTTTGCAAAAGGTGCGAAAAGCGTCACAGGATATGGAAACTTTTTATCAACAGAGTTTTTTGAACTACACAGGGAAAACCAGCGATACTAAGGAGTATTATACGGAGGTTATCGCCAAGTGGTGTCTGAACCACAGTGCCCTTCTTGGACAAATAAGTTCTATAACCCGCAAAAACAGTTATAAAACCGCGGGGCATGGCGGGGCTTTGACCACATCCAATCGGGTGGAGGAAAACATTGCCAAGAAAATTTTTAAACAGCACATTCTTTCAGAGGTGGGAGGGATACTCGATTACCAGATTCCTTTAAAAGATGTTCAAACCGATAATGCTGGGAAGATAGACCTTCTTGCCTGGGATGGGAGAGTATTGCGGATATTAGAACTTAAGTAACCGGGCAGCAAAGAGACCATATTGCGAAGCGTTTTGGAGGGGTATGCCTACCTGTGTACTGTAGATAAGGTAAAGTTGCTCAAGGATTTTGAACTGCCAGCGGATGCTGAGGTGAGGGCCTGCCCTCTTGTTTTTCTGAAAACTGGGCAGTGGAAGACAATGCTGGCAGACAGACCAAACTTAAAAAAATTGATAGAGCATCTCGGTTGCCAGGTCTTTGTATTAAGCGAGACAAACGGCTACTACTATGCCCATAGAGTCTTCTAACTGAACCTTCGCACCAATATGAAAAATATTATGATGGCAAAACATCTCCGCATGGCGTAAAATACAAGAGTCCTCACGTTAAGCGTGAGGGCTCTTTTCATGTGGGTGTCGCCAAAGGCAAAGCAATTTGATGCGTGTTATTTTTTTATTTTTTTAAAGTGGAACGACAGACTGTTATCGCAGTAATGTTTTATATGAGGGTGTAAATTGAATAAACGAAAGTGCCGCAGGCTCACCCTTCAAGCGTAATGTAGATGATCTAAATCCAACATAATACCGAGGGAGGGGGGGGGGGAATACCCATGGCTCAACTCGATGTTCCACTGAATCTGGAAGAAATTCTAGAGAATCTCGGCGTCGGACAGAATTTCCATGAGTTGTCTGACACCAACATTATCTTTAATCACGGAAAAAGATTTTTTCAAGCTAGGGAAACCGATTTATAAATTGAAAGAATAAATCTATCGACAGAAAAGTTGTTCGCCGACGGTGCTTTTGCTTTCAACCCGTATATGAACGGAGAATACAAGGAAAACGATGAGATAGGAGTTCGTATGCATGATTTCTATTGCACAGATGCCAAGGACATGAAGTTAGAATCGATAACCAGCCGCAACGAGGTACTTAAAAGAAAATCTTGAAGGAGTAAGGATGAGATGTAAGGTAATAGAGAATATGAGAGATCGCGCCTGGACAGAAGGAAGATCGGAGGGCATGAGGGAAGATGCGGTAGAAAAGGCATAAAGAATGCTGTTGAAGGCGATGTCTTCGGATATGGCTGTTGAGTTGAGAGAACCCCCTATCTAAAGAACAAGCACTCAGTCACGTCTGATAAACGTGGATATACGTAAAGTAAATGTGACAAATGACCCTCCATGGATGGAACCGCAGAGGGTTTTATATTGTTACGTTCAGTATGCAAGAGATACAGGCTCACCGAAGGCATACCTTGTGTAGTGGCGGTCGCCTTGCAGGTGGTAGCTATTATAGGTTATGTTATTTTAATAGCGTATAAATTGAATGGACAAAAAAGCCGCAGGCTCGTCCTTCAGAGATAGAAAGAGCGGTAGCCCTTCGTTTTTCTTTGCGCTCATAATCATCGCCTCGGCGTCACCTGGCAGCCTTTTTTGTAGCAGTCGATACGGTACTTCAGAACAATCTTCACTCTGGCGTACTCAAAGCATTCATATACTGGCGTGCCTCGATCTGCTTCAAGGCGGCTCTGCAGGCGACAGACAGAGTTCTATTCTCTGAATACTTCAGTTCAATGAGCATTCCTGTCTTCCCGTCTGCGAACTTCACTAAAATGTCCGACAAATAGCCTGTGCCGCCCTTCCGGTCGGACTGGACGTACCAGTTGACATTGACAGCCTGAATGCCCAGCCGAATGCTGTGGTAAAAGTTCTCCTTCCTGTCGTCAGAACGGCGTTGCCGGGGGGGGGTGCTGATGGTTCTTTCCAGATATTGACCGAAATGTTCCTCTAAGTTTTCTTCTTTCCCCCCTTCGGCAGAGCGTCACAGTAACGATTCAGAGTCGCCCTGTCCCGGGGGATACTCTCCTTAAAATACTCCCGAATCTGTTTCACAAACACGTTCCGCACTTCAAGGTTGGGGATTTTGAGCTTCAATGCTCCTTCGAGCGTCCTGCCTTGCTGTGTCAGATAGCCGGTCGTATAGAGTAGAGTCCACAAATTGTCAATGGTGTAATAAATCTCGGAGTAGTTGAGGTCTCCGTGAATCTCCTTTTCGAATACATCTCACGCAACCAGGATTTCAATCTCCCGCCGGGTCGCGTCGTCCGTTATAGCTACGAAACGTTGATCACGTCATTGCCGCTGGTGTTGATCCAGTAATCTTCCGATTCCGCATTTGGATCGTCTAAGAGAGTATTACAATAGTTCTCTACGTCCAAGGGGGAGTACATTTCATTTTTGTCAAACGATACCCGTCATACCACCTTTTGCCGCGTCATAGCAGCCCGAATGACAATAATACACTAAAAGACGCCTCACTTCTTTATCAGTAAAATTCATTGTTAACTGTAAAACGGAAATCGCCACAAAAGCCAAACTAAATTGTTCACGTAGTTGATGATAGTTCGGAGCTGGGGCCTCAACGCAAATTCAATGACTTGCCGAAGGAGTATAAAAACTTAATCCTTTATCTTTGTGTCAGCGTGCCCTACGTAAAAGTCGGAAAATCTCTGCTTACGGCAAAAGAAACGTACTTTCTACGTGGTATATGTACATGGCAATGGCATTGCCTATTAAGAAGGGGCAATGTAACATCGTGTTCAATTTCTGCCCGCTTTGGCTGTAGCGTGACGCTGACGTTGTTAAGTTTGGGGATACTTATAGTCTGCTTGTTAGAGAGCGAGAGGACACTAAAATCCGCAAACTAAAATTCGCAATCTGAAGAAAGATTTTTGACAGATGATCCCCTGTTTTACCCGTTTCGGCGGAACGGGATTTTTTTTGTGCGTTTTTAGGCGAGGGGGTTTTCTGCAGCGTGTGCGATATCACTGTTTGTTTTGCTGGCTTGAGATTGACGCCGCCGACGACGGAGTGCTCGGAAAATATTCGCGAATCTTGAATAATTTCGTATAGATATTGTCTGATTTGAATGAGAATGTAACGGACGCTCACTAAAAACATACCTACAGAAAAAAAGCATCCTTTATAATAATATATGTCATATACTTTAAGAGTTTTCGTGTAAAACATTCTGTTCAAGATTATGAAACTGATTTCCGCAACGGTAGCGAAGTCATTCCGTTTACTTTAAATTAAGCTGGAGAAGCGACATTGTTCACTATAATCCCTTCAACGAAATTGTTACTTCATGGATCAGGCACGAATTGTTTCGCGGGATTCGGGAAGGTAACTGGACAGCGACAGTATCTATCCATCAAATACAGCCGAAGAATACGCGCGAGCGGCGCTGTCTGCACTGCGAGGGCGTCAGCACTAATTGTGTCGGGAGTTTCTTTACGATAGCGTACTTTCGCACGCGGTTAAGGGTCAAGTGATTATTTTGCAGAGAAAAGCCAAACACGGTATATAGCGCAAGCGAGCCGACATCATTCTCTACTTCTTGATGCAGGACAAGGTTGAAAGCGGAAACGTGAACAAAATTCAGATTTACCACAGCGTGTAGACAGAAAAGAGGCAACTTCTTCCAAAAGACGCGCACCGCACGTGACAGCGCGAGAAATTAAACATTCGCGATAACTCAATGCGCGCGGAGTATCTGAACTCCGCTGCGTATCTGCGACGCGAGGACGGTGATCTGCGCGCTTTGGGGAAGCGGCGTGAGCGACGGTTGGTGCGTATGGGCAGCAGAGGAAAAGTTGGGAATGACGTGCTGGGACGAGAAGCGGCACACGCCGCTGATACTCATCAAGGAAACGCGCCACGTCGGTAAAACGTATTACAAGGGTCTGGCAGAATGAGGAGCCGCTGTGCTTGATGCTAAAACTCCAGCATGACAAGGAAACTGACGGAAATTGCGCAAGGGTGCGGAGGCTTTCTTCACTGAGACAGCGACGGAAGGAGGAAGGATAGTGAAGATTGAACAACGGGACGAATTCGGACTTTACTCGCAAACGCAAACTGACGATGTGAGAGAAAACGGCGTTTTTCACTCTGTTAAGAGACGGACGGTCGTCGAGAATGTATCACGGGCTAACGCATGGGAGATTATAATTTCTTTCTTTTAGCGCTGAGCGGTCTCTGCGTTGCTGACACACTGATACTTACTGCGGTTGCCGCGACGAAATGAGCGTAAAAAATTCAGCGTTCGGACGTTGATCGACATGGGCTGAATTAAGAGAAAGAAGAAAAGAGCGACGACACGCAAGGCAGGCAGGTTTGAGGAAAAGCGCTGTCAGCGGCCTTTATGACAAAATCTGAGACTATGTGTAGATTTTGATGAGCGTACGGGTTGGGAGAAGCGGCTGTAGAGATTTTACCGTTACCGCGCGGCGGTGGGGAAGATGGGGTCGATCGTGCGCGCAGTGTCTTAGACAGTTTATTCCTGAAGTGACGCTCGAAGCGCGGGGAGGTGAATGAAGAAAGCGTCGGAGGAAGGGGGGATGGGGAAAAAGAGGACTTACAATGCAAAAGAAGGCATGGTAGAAACCATAGAGCGTTTGAGAGTCTGAAAAAAGACAGCGAAGTATTTTTCTACGAGGGAGAGTTGCATAGCGCGTTTGGAACGACATCGACGCACGAGGATGGACAATCGGTTTCATTAAGGCGCATCTGAGGGACAAAAGAGAAGAAGCGAAGAAGCGGAAAAAAGACGAAAGATCGGCGAGCCAAGAGTTTAGCTCGGTAAAAAATAAAGGGCGATCCTTTGACTAACCCGACTGGGTTGTCGTGCCCGTCAGCGCCAGCGGGAACATCCTGGGCATCGTCAACGGTTTCGAGGATCTGCTGCGCGCGGGATATACGCGCGCGATGCCCCGCTTTCTCTGCGCGCAGGCGAAGAACAACTCGCCGATCGTGACGGCGTTCCAAAACGGCGGTCGCGTTTGCCGCGCTCCACGCGCGGAGACGATCGCGCACGCGATCGACAACCCGTTCCCGCCAAACGGCGACCGCGTTATGGCGCGCGCGGGGCTTTTCGCGCTGCCGGCGTCGTGCGTGCCGCTCGGGGCGCTGCGCGCCGCCCGCGCTTCCGGTATCGTGGGCGAGGGAGAGAGCGCCGTCCTCGTGGCCACGGGCGGCGGTTTAAAATATACAGCGGCTTTTTCCGCCCACCGTCTGGACTGGATCGACTGCCTCCTGAACGACCTCGCGCGGCTGATCGGGTAAATTTTTTCGTCACGGCCTACGCGGAATATCCTCCCCTCCATCGCTTTTTATAATGGACAAAGACCCATCGCGTTGTCCTTGCGGTAGCTAGTAGCTACGTTCGACATTTTCTTAAGAGGGGTGTCAAAGAGCGGATGAGTTTGTGCCCTGTAGCGTGGAGATCAAGCGACGTCTCAAAGAGCGTGAGCTTTTTCGAGCCGAAAGGCTTCAGCCTGTTGGTGAAATCAAGAACTCAGTCCGAAGCGAACGCCCTCAACTACATAAGTGAAGACTGAAACGTCACGTTTGCTGAAAGACTGCGGAAAAGTATATGCTGAACTCCTTAAAGCCCTCCAAATAGCTAAAATGGCTGCTCTCCTCGAGAAAGGTGTATCGATAAACTATCCGTCCGAGAACATCTCCCGTGAGACAGAAGACGGGGACGTGTTTTTCGTCTACGTGTACCCTCTGAGGCGGAACAGAATATCCGCTCATAAGGTTTAGTAATGTACTTGGGATTGTGTGGGGGGGGTATTGTCATACAGTCCATGCGATGCAGGGTACGGAACAGCCTGAAAGATAGATTCAGAGTGACCTCGTTGGCGGATATTGACCTATAAGGCTACCAAACTAGTGTTGGGGTTTCCGCAGGGCATACTTCGGATGAGTTTCAGTTAGCGTTGATTAGGATGGCAGTGTAACTGATGATAGCGAGCCGCGCGGGATTGAAGAAAAGCGCCATAACGCTTCGTCCAACGGTAGACGTACCGGCGGTTACTATGATAAAGCAATGCGGCTTTTATGACGCTGTGTTTTTTCGCATATCGGATTAGGGATCGCCTATAGTGGATGGTTTGTTTCGTCTTATTCATGACGAATAGCGCCGCATGCCTTTCTGTTTTGTCTGAGCAACTCAGCCTTAACAGAACTTTCCTCAGTTCGCTGTTATTTTTCTGAACGCATTTGTGGCACATCAGTGGGTAGGGCTCATGTCTTTGAAACCCTAATCGTACGATATGACAGTAAAGCCTGTAGCATCGAGGTTTAAAACATCTGCACGGTGAGCAAGCGGACGAAAACACTTCCTGTCCCGGGTAGGGTAGATCCAAAGGGAAGCGAGGTGTCCGCAGTTTCTTATCCGGCTTGATATCTTTCATGCTGGTAAAGAAGATGAAATTTACGGTTGTTTTCTCTATCCTTTTATTACTTTAAGTTTGCGATACAGCGCGAGACGACTTGAAGCCCGTATTACTCAAGCAAACCTCGACTCAAATTTACCATGATAAAACAAAAACTGAAAACGAACGCCGCGCGATCGAAGCTTGGCTGATAAAAAAATGAGATTCGGATCGAGAGATCGCTCGCTGGACGGCAAATCATGGGTGAACGAGGTAGACTTAATAACGACAAGAATACCGACAAGATTTCTAGTTTACTTAGGGGGCGTAAGGGAAATGATTTATCACGTTAAGGTGTGTCGCGAAGTTTGAACTGGCCTTGCCGACAAGTGAAGTTTAAAAGTAATCAGAACGATCTTATCTCATTTCATCGCAGGAATAAAGAGACGTGAAGATGTACGCTCAGACTGATGCTAGACATCGAGTTGGGCGTATTCTCTTAGTCCAAAGGCAGGAAACAACATACAGATTTCCGAGGCGTCCTTATAGTTAGGATTTGAGCATTTGATAATGAGCGTCTTTTATGCGTACGAGCGAGAAGCGCGATTCAATCGCGCCTCTCGCTCGTACAACATCGGTATATTTACGTGTCATAATGTCCCTTGCTGGAGATAATATAAATAATCTTTCCCTCTACACAGTAAACAATACGATTGGTTTCGTCTATGCGACGGCTCCAGCAGCCTTTTAGATTGTCCCGCAACCGCTCCGGCTTGCCGATTCCCTGACAGGGATTCCTTTTAATATCATTTTTCAGTTTGTTTATCCGTATCAAAGTCTTTTTATCCTGCGTCTGCCAACACAGATACTCGCTCCACGCTCGATCCTCCCACAAGAGACTCATCAGTCTGTCTCAATCAGATCATGCTCGGCAAAATGAGCCTTGCCCGCCCTCACATCGCGCAGGACGCTTTCCAGATGACGGATATTGTTTTCCGAATAGAACGGATCGACCGACTCATCTGACGGGAAGTGACGCTCCCCGCCGACTTTCTTTGTGAATATCGTAAAGGCCGCGCTCGCAGAAAGAGATCTCCCGGCGCAGGTTCGTTCTTTTTTTCACATCTTGTTCGGTTTAAAAATAACGTTGACGGTGAGTGCCATGCGCAACACTCCTTCATCTTTCGATGTTATAAGCAGAAATAGCGAAAAATAACAGTATTTTTCTTTACCGATTTTTGACATTTTCTTCTGTTTAGTCCGAAGGAGTGCCATTTAAGTAAAGTCCGTCACAGCGAATAATTCTCATATGTCGTAAGAGCATTTAGGAGATTCATAATATGTTTAGTTGTTTAATCATTCCGCATAACCGAACTATCGATACACCGTCAGAACCACTGTTCGCGGGGTTGAAACGGTGCGCTGGCGGTGTAATTTCACCGGCATATAGTAAGCGGCGGAAAAAAGGATTGGATGAGACATTTTTGGTAGATTTCAGCCAACGACGAACGCTCGTCGCTGCTTGCGAGCATCGTTCGGGGAGGATGTAAACGAAATCTTCCGTCCGCCGTCGCTTAAATATCGGCAAAAAAACGGCCACGCGAGAGCATTTACGCTCTTGTATGGCCGTTTTTTTTCGTTCTGTCGAATGAAGATTGTCAGTTAAAATTTACCCGTTTTATTAAATCACCAGATCCAACTTTCTCTAGGAAGGGTGCTCCTTTTTTTTTCGTGTCCGCTCGGCGGGCAAAAGCTAGTGGGCCACGCTCAAAAGCGGGAGCCACCAGGCGCTGCTTTCCTTGATGAGGAAAAGAACGGCGAGCAGCCAGAGGATGGGGCTGATCTGTTTGACCTTGCCAGTGAGGAGTTTCGTCGCGACGTAAGTCAGCGTGCCGAACTCGATCCCGTTGCCGATGCTGTAGGTGTAGGGCATCACGAACACGGCGACGGCCGCGGGGATAGCCTCGGTGAAATCGCTGAAATCAAGCTCGCGCAGGCTCATCATCATGTACACGCCGACGATGATCAGAGCGGGAGCCGTGGCCGCGCCCGGAACCATGGAGACGAGCGGGCTGAAGAACATCGCCAGCAGGAACAGCACGGCGACAGTAAGGGAAGTGAGCCCGGTGCGACCGCCCTGCTCGACGCCCGAGGCGCTTTCGACAAACGAGGTCACCGTCGTGACGCCGAGCGCGGCGCCGACGGAGGTCGCTATGGCGTCGGCCAGAAGGGCCTGACGGGCGCGCGGAAGGTTGCCGTTCTCGTCGAGGAGCCCGGCTCTCATGCTCACGCCGACGAGCGTCCCGACCGTGTCGAAGAAATCGACGAAGAAGAACGTGAAGACGACCCCCCAGAAGGCCGCGGAGCCGATCATCGAGAAGTCAAACTTCATGAAAATGGGCATGATCGAGGGCGGCAGCGAGACGAACGACGCGGGGATCTTCGACAGTCCGGCCGGCACGGAAACGGCGGTCGCGGCGAGGATGCCCCAGAGGATACCGCCTTTGACGTGGTAGCACTCGAGGGCCACGGTGACGAGAAAGCCGAAAATCGCCACCAGGACAGGCTTGGCGGTCAAATCGCCCAGGCCGACGAGCGTGGCTTGGTTGGCGACGACGATCCCGGCCCCGTGGAAACCGATCAGGGCGATGAAGAAACCGATGCCGGCCGCGATGCCCACCTTGAGCGACTTGGGAATCCCGTTCACGACGGACTCGCGTATGCGGGTCAGCGTCAAAACGATGAAGATGAACCCCTCGATCAGGATAGCGGACAGCGCCACCTGCCAGGACACCTTCATCGTCAGGACGACCGTGTAGGCGAAGAAGGCGTTCAGCCCCATGCCGCACGAAAGAGCGACGGGGTAGTTCGCCAGAAACGCCATCAGCGCGGTGCCGATAGCGCTGGCCAGACAGGTGGAAACCATCACGGCGTCGAAGGGCATGCCCGCGTCCGCGAGAATGCTGGGGTTGACGAAAACGATGTAGCCCATGGTCATGAACGTCGTGAAGCCCGCCATGATCTCCGTGCGGACAGAACTGCCCGCTTCCTTGATCCTGAACATTGCGCAAAGACCTCCCGTTAAAATGAATAAAGCGCCGCGTCGCGCGGCACAAAAGGTATGACGTTTTTCGCGCCGGGACGAAAAAGTTTTCCGTCCCCCGGCCCGGCCGAACCCGCGCGGGTTCGGCCGGGAACGGCGAAAGAGGCAAAGCCGAACGTCCCCGCGTCCGGCTTTGCCCGAAAGAAAGGTTATGCGATTTCGGAGACGTACTCGGCGAAACGGCGCAGCCCCTCGCGGATGTCCTCCTCGGAGTTCGCGTAGGCGATGCGCATCATGCCGTCGGCGAGGAAAGCGCTTCCCGGCGTGACGGCCAGATATTTTGTCTTGAGCAGGTCGGAGCAGAGGACGGCGTCGTCGGCGAGCACGACATCGCCATGCTTTTTGCCGAGCAGGTTCTTCAGGTCGATCATCACGTAGAAAGCGCCGTCCGGCTTGATGTAGGAGATGCCCGGTATCGCGTCGAGAAGGCTGAAGACAAGCTCGCGGCGTTTGGCGAAGGCCAGACGCATCTTTTCGACATCGCTGTCGTCGGCGCCGCGCAGCCCGCCGAGAGCGGCATACTGCGCGATGGAGCAGGCGTTGGAGGTCAGGTGTCCCTGAATGCTGCCGATGGCCTTGATGAACTTGCCCGGCCCGATGGCATAGCCGATGCGCCAGCCCGTCATCGCGAAAGCCTTGCTCATGCCGTTGATGATGATTGTCCTGTCCTTGACGGCGGGGCACACGTTGAGGATCTGCGTGAACTTGGCGTCGCCGTAGACGAGACGCTCGTAGATCTCGTCGTTGATGATGATGAGTTCGTGGTCGAGGGCAAGCCGCGCGATGCCCTTCATCAGTTCCGCGCCGTACACAGCGCCGGTGGGGTTGTTGGGGCTGTTGAGGAGAATGCACTTCGTCCTGGGCGAGACGGCGGCCTTCAGGCGCTCCATCGTGGGCACGTTGCCCGTGTCGCGGCACTCGACGAGGACTTCGCGGCCGCCGCAGAGGCGGATCTGTTCCACGTAGCTGACCCAGGCGGGCGCGGGCAGGATCACCTCGTCGCCGGGGTCGAGAATCGCGGCCAGAGCGGCGTAGAGCACCGGTTTCGCGCCGGAGCCGACGACCACGTCGTTTGGCGCATACTCGAGGCCGAAGTGTTTTTTGTAGTAGGCGCAGACGGCCTCGCGCAGTTCGGCGATGCCGTTGCTCGCCGTGTAATGCGTATATCCTTTGCGAATGGCTTCAATGCCGGCGTCGAGCACCGACTGCGGCGACGTGAAATCCGGCTCTCCCTGGCTGAAGGAGACGACGGGCTTCCCCTCGCGCTTCATCTCCTTGGCAAGGGCGCCCACCGCGAGCGTCGCCGAAGGTTTCATGTTCGCGGCTTTTTGGGACAACGTCAATGACATCATAACCACTCCTTTTTACAACTGCGAAAAGTATGGAACAAACCCCGCGTGATGAATGTAACAGAAATCACCTTAAAAATCCATAGGCAAAAAGTTTTTAAATAATTTTTATTCTGTACTTGATGTTTAATAAACGCCGTGCTATGATAAAGTTGTCTTGCAAGAACAGCAAGCTCTTTGGAAGGAGGCTTTTCGCATGGAGATCCGTTTTATGGCCAAGAACGTCGAAGTTCCCGCCGCTCTGAAAGAGTACATGGAAAAGAAATTATCCAAGATGGACAAGTTCTTCCCGCGGATCGCGGGACAGATCGCCGTCAAACTGATCCGCAGCACGTACATCGTCGAAGTCACCGCCAAGGTTGACGGCGTCATCATGCGCGGCGAGGAAAAGGACGCCGACCTTCGCAAGGCGTTCGATCTCGGACTGAAAAATCTGGAGCGCCGCATCCGCCGCCACAAGGAGTTCCTCGTCGGCAGGGCGCACCTGAAAGGCCGCGATTTCACGTTCGACGAGGCGCCCGTCGAGGACGAGCCGCCCGCCGCGGGAAAGATCGTCAAGGAGAAGCGTTTCGACCTGTACCCGATGTCGCCCGAGGAGGCCGCGATGCAGATGGAACTGCTGGAACATTCGTTCTACATGTTCCTCAACGGCGAAAGCGGCGCGATCAACGTCGTCTACAAGCGCGAGGACGGCGGCTACGGCCTGCTGATGCCCAACTAGGCCGGCCACCGGCGGCGCAAGGGCAAAACGCCGAAAACGCGCGTTCCGTCGATAACGCGAAGATAAAACGGGATCGTCCGCGCAGCGCGGGCGGCCCCGTTTTTATTCGCTTCGGAAAATGACGCCCGGGCCGCGCCGCAAAAGAGGAGACGCGGCGCGCGAACGTTTTTTTACACGTCAAAAAATCCGGCGCGCCGCGACGGAACGGCGCGTTTTTTCAGCGTGGAAAGGGCGACTCTCCGCGCCGGGGAGGATCGCCCCTTTTCACGCTGTTTTGCCTTCGCTCGCTTGTGCCGCGACGCGAGCGCTTTTTCCGGCAAAGCGCTGGGAGCGCGCCGCGACTGCCGTCGGCTGGACGCTCGGACGACCTCTTGACCTCGAGAGATGTGACCTGTTCTCCGAAATAGCCGGGCAGGCAGCGGCCAATTTCACGATTGGAATTTTCCATCTTTGGCCGCCCCGTCTGACTTAGCCGGGGGGGCGTCGGCACGGGGAAGTCGGGCGTCTTGACGTGGATGCCCTCGTTTTTCTCCGCCGTGAGGAAGTCCCATGGGGCGTACCGGGGATCCTCAAAGATGTCCTTCACGCTCATGAGCTTGAAGACGGGCGCTCCCGCGCGGTCGCAGACGGACTTCGCCCCGGCGCAGGCGCGGCTTTTGAACCACGCGGCACATTCCGCCGTGAGGTATTCATGCTCGGCGAGACGAACCTTGACGGTGGCGTATTTTTCTTTCCATTCGGGACGTTCCGTGTCGTCGCGCAGCCGCGTGAAGGCGGGCTTCGTCGAGCGGATCATGTTCAGCCGCCGGTCGTCGGCGGTCTCGAAATTCCCGACGGGGCGGGAGACGAGCTTCGGCATCGGGCGCCTCGCCTGCGCGGCGCCCCGTGCGCTCATTCCCGCGCGGGACGCGGAACCGCCGGGAAAAAACGGATTGACGAAACGCGCGAATATCGCTACAATAGCACCGTTATTCCGCATGACGCGGGTCGCAAACCCGAAAGGTACCTGACGTCAGCGAGAGGAGGAAAACGAATGTACGCAATCATCGAAACAGGCGGCAAGCAGTACCGCGTGGCTCCGGGCGACGTGATCCGCGTCGAGAAACTCGACGCCGAGGCGGGCGCCGAAGTCACGTTCGACAAGGTCTTTCTCGTCGGCGGCGACGATACGGTGACAGTGGGCGCCCCCTACGTGTCGGGCGTGACCGTCAAAGGCGCCGTCGAAGGCCAAGGCAAGTCCAGAAAGGTCATCTCGCTGCGGTACAAGAACAAGACCAACCAGCGCCGTTTCCACGGGCACCGTCAGCCGTTCACGGACGTGAAAATCGTCGCCGTCGGCGCGGAGTGACGGTCATAGAGGTCGCGCGCGAAGGGGCGCTGCCCGTCGGCGTGAAAGCTTACGGGCACAGCGGTTACGCCGAAGCCGGCTCCGATATCGTCTGCGCGGCGGTGAGCGCGCTCATGCAGACGCTCTATATTGGCCTTGCCGACGTGCTGGGTATCAAGCCGTTCGCCGTCGCGGACGAGGGCGGGGCGCTCATGGAGATCCGCTGGGCCGCCGGCTCCGACAGGGCGCAGAATGTCCTCGCGGAATCGATCATCCGGGCGCTGCGCGAGACATCGCGCGCGTATGGCGGCTATGTAAAATTTGTGGAGGTGTCTTTATAAATGCTTTTCGGCAAAATGAATCTGCAGTTTTTCGCTCATAAAAAAGGACAGGGCAACAGCACGAACGGTCGCGACTCCAGCCCTCAGTACCGCGGCCTTAAGAAGACCGACGGCTGCGCCGTGAAGGCGGGCAACATCCTCGTGCGCCAGTGCGGCACGAAATTTCATCCCGGCGTGAATGTCGGGCTTGGAAAGGATTACACGCTTTTTGCCCTGAAGGACGGCGTCGTCAAGTTCACCACAAAGGGCGCCCGGAAGGTCGTAGTCGTTCGGTAAATCCCTTTTCGTTCTCTGGCGTTCCGATTGAGTGCGGATCCTTGGCTGACAGGGATCCGCTTTTTAATAACCGCGGCGCTTGCCGTTGAAAGCTGGTGAGAGCTTTGAATTTTGTGGACATCGCGCGCGTGCGTGTGAAAGCCGGCGGCGGCGGCGACGGCTGCGTCAGTTTCAGACGCGAGAAATTCGTCCCCAAGGGCGGCCCGGACGGCGGCAACGGCGGCGACGGCGGAAGCGTTTTCGTCCAGGCCGACCGCAACCTGCTGACCTTGGCGGATTACCGATACAACCGCCGTTTCGCCGCCGAACGCGGCGGGGCCGGCGGAGGGTCTCTGCGCTACGGCGCGGGCGGCAAAGACTTGACGATTTACGTGCCGTGCGGTACTGTAGTTTATGACGCGGGGAACGGCGCCCCGATTGCCGATCTGGTCGAGGACGGAGATCGGTGTGTCGTCGCGCGCGGCGGCAGGGGCGGCAAGGGCAACGCCATGTTTGTCAGTTCGCTGCGGCGCGCTCCCCGGTTCAGCGAGAAGGGCGAGCCAGGCGAGGAACGGGACGTTAAGCTGGAACTGAAGATGATCGCGGACGTCGCGCTCGTCGGCCTTCCGAACGCGGGAAAGAGCAGCCTCCTCAAAGCCGTCTCGCGCGCCAATCCCAAGATCGCGGGGTACCCGTTCACCACGCTGTCGCCCAACCTGGGCGTGCTGACCGTCGATGACCAGAAGATCATCCTCGCCGACGTGCCCGGCCTGATCGAGGGCGCGCACGAGAACAAGGGGCTGGGGCTTTATTTTCTGCGCCATATCGAGCGCACGCGCGTTAACGTCCACGTGCTCGACCTGTCCGTCCTCGATTTCGACGCCGTGGTGGCCCAGTGGAACACGGTGCTTGACGAGTTCCGGCACTATGACCCGGAGCTGGCCAAACGCCCGTGCGTCGTCGCGCTGAACAAGTCCGACACTGTCCCCGAGGGCTCCGACATCGTTCCGCGTCTCCGCGCTTTCTTCGCCGGGCGCGGCTGCCCGTGCGTCGCGACCAGCGCCGTACTCGGCGACGGCATCGACGGGCTTGTCGGCGCGATCGCGGGCGTCGTTCGGGAACATCCGCGCCCGAAGGGATCGTACCGGCTCTACGACGCGCCTGTCGCGGTGGAAAATCTCGTCTCCGGCAAGCCGCGCGTCGTAAAGGAGGACGAGGGCGTTTTCCGCGTCCTCCACCCGCGCGTCGAGAAGGCCGTCGCGCGCTACGACTTCAGCCAGGAAGAAGCCACCGTGCGGATCCAGCGTCTCATGCGCCAGTTCCGCGTGGAAGAACTGCTCGAAGAAGCCGGCGCGGCGGAGGGCGACACGGTGAACATCGGAAACGTGTCGTTCACCTTCGAGCCGGAGCGCGCCTACTGACATGCGGGCCGCAACGCAGCCGGGTTCGGTTTCGCGCCGCGTCGGCGTCATGGGCGGCACGTTCGACCCCATCCATTTCGGGCATCTGCTCGCGGCGCAGGAGGCGCTGTGCCGTCTGCGTCTCGGCGAGGTGATCTTCGTCCCGACGGGCAACTCCTACCAGAAATCCTACCGAAACGTCACGCCGGCCGAGGAGCGCTACATGATGACGTTTCTGGCGACGCTCGACAACCCCAGATTCTCCGTGTCGCGGATCGAGATCGAACGCGAGGATCCAAGCCACACCGTCGATACGCTACGCGAAATGCGCTACTGGTACGCGGGCGAAAACGTGGAGTTTTTCTTCATCACGGGCATCGACGCGCTGATGACGATGAACACGTGGGCGGAGTACGAGAAAATCCCCGACCTGTGCACGATCGTCGCGGCGAACCGCCCGGGGTACGATTACGAGCGCTGCGGTCTGGACAACCTCGGCGAGAAGGTTCTCCGCAAAGTGCTGCGCCTTGAAATACCGCTTTTGTCCATCTCGAGCACCGAGATCCGCAAGCGCGTCGCCAGCGGCGAAAATCTGCGGTACCTTTTGCCCCATCCCGTGGAGCAATATATCTACAAGCGCGGACTGTATCAGGAACGCGACGAAGAAGGAGCGTGATTCAAAGATCATGAAACGCGGCGGCATTTTTCTGACGGCGCTGCTCGCGCTGGCGGCTTTCGCGGTGGGCGCGGCCATTCGCGTCTATTCGATCGTCAGCATGACTCCCGATGAAATCAAAAAGACGATCGACTTCGACGAGCGGCACGGCACGCTCAACGTCCTCGTGCTCGGAGTAGACGACGTTTCGGATGTGCGGCGCTCCGACACCATTATTCTGGCGCGCGTCGATATCGACCGCAAAACGGCCTCCGTGATGTCCGTCCCCAGGGACACACGTGTGGCGATCAAGGGACAGAAGCAGCAGCAAAAGATCAACCACGCCTACGCCTACGGAGGCATCGAACTGCTCCGCGACACGGTCGTCAACCTGACGGGCGTGCCGGTGAACTATTACCTGATCCTCAACTACACGTCGTTCCCCAAGATCGTAGACGCGATAGGCGGTGTCGATATCGCCGTCCCGAAGCGCATGAAATACACCGACCGCGTCCAGAACCTCTATATCGACTTCCAGCCGGGCAAACAGCACATGAACGGCGCGGACGGCCTCAAGTACGTGAGGTTCCGCATGGACGCGATGGGCGACATCGGCCGCATGAAAAGACAGCAGCAGTTTGCCCGGGCGTTCATCGACAAGCTGACCTCGCCGGCGATCCTGCCCCGCGTCCCCGAGGTCGTCGAACTGGCTCTTTCCGAGATCCAGACGGACATGCCCGTCAAGGCGGCGCTCCAGCTTGCGGGCCAGCTGAAAGACATGCGGCTCGGCAACGTCCGCTTCTTCACGATGCCCGGCTCCCCGGCCTATATCGGCGGCGTCAGTTATTTCGTCCCCGACCTACAAAAGACATCGCAGGAGATGGATCCCAACTTTGAAAACGTTCCCGCCGAGACGCGCCCAGAGGCCGCCCCGGGGGACGCCGCGCCCGAAACCGCGCCCGCGCGCGAGCCGGGCGACGATCTCAAAGAGATCGCGCGGCATTTCAAGACGCCTATCGCGGTTTTGAACGGGACGGGACAAACCGGGCTGGGCAGAAAGTTCACGTCGCTGTTCGAGAAGGCCGGCATCGAGGTCATGTACACCGGCAACGCCAAACATTCCGACTTCCGCTACTGTCTGGTGCAGTACTCCGACGCGGGAACGCTGCAAATGGCGCTGGAACTGTCGCGGCTGTGCGGCATCTCCGAAAAGCTGATCAGAAAGAACACCCTGTCCTATCCCGTTACGCTGATCCTCGGCAAGCTGAACAACGAGGCCGTCATGGGACGAATCCAGTCGCTTCTCGACAAATAAGGAGCCATCCATGGACGAGAAAACCGCGAAAATACAGAAATCTCTCGTAGACGCCCTGCTCGGCAAGAGGGCGATCGATGTCGTCTCGATGGATGTCGGCGAGCTGACGCCGATCGCCGACAGCTTTGTCATCGCCTCGGGCAACTCCGACGTGCACATGAACGCGCTCGTCAACGCCGTGACAGACTGTCTCGACGCATATCGCGAGCGGTACAGGGTGGAAGGCGCGACGAGCGCGCAGTGGACGCTCATCGACGCCGGAAGCGTCGTGACGCACATCTTCAGCGTCAAAGCCCGCGAGTTTTACAAGGTTGAACGCATCTGGGGCGACGCGAAGACGACCCGCTACGGGAGCCGTGAATGACCCGTTCCCGCGCCCTGCGGGCGGGGGCGCGGCGGCGAAACGAAAGCCGCGCCGGAACGGCTCAGGCCCTCCGCCGCCGTCATGGCGGAGTTCGAGTTCCCGGCGGATAACCGGCGCGAAAAAAAACGGGGCGTTCCTCTCGTAATCCGCGAGAGGAACGCCCCGTTTGTTTAATACAGGCGGCGTCGTTTGCCGCAGGCCGCGAAAGACTCCGCCGGAACGAGGACGCCCGGCGGAGGAACTTTGTTTCTCGCGCTTCCGGGGCGCGGAAACCGCCCGGCCGACGCCCAGCGCGCGCGTTTTTTGTCTTTTCAGCCGTTCCCGCGCGGCTTGACGGAGACTTCGCCGGACTGGAGATACTCCTCGCGCCCGTCCCCGTAGCGCACGCGGAGACGGCATTCGTCGTCGATCCCAAGCGCAATCGCGGGGACGCGCGCGCCGCCGCGTATCACATCGACGGCTTCCCCGTTGAGGAGCGAGCGCCGCCGGTACCCGCGCAGGAAGGGCTTTTCAGCGAGACGCCCGTAGAAGTTCCAGAAACGCGAAATGAACTCGGCGACGATCCGCGCGCGCTTTTCGCCGTCGTAGCCACCGTTCTCAAAGACGCTTGTCATCAGCGGTCTCAGTTCTTCGGGGCAGTTCTCCCCGGGAGGGCGCATGTTGATCCCGACGCCCGCCACGGCATAGGCGAGCCGGCCGCTTTCGGCGTCGAACGACGCTTCGGTGAGGATTCCGCAGACCTTCCTGCCGTCGATGTACACGTCGTTGACCCACTTGATCTTCGTCTCCCTGCCCGCGACCGTCTCTATCGCCTCGGCGACGGCGACGGCGGCCGCCGTCGTGATGTAAAGCGACTCCGGGGGAGAAAACGCTGGCCGGAGCAGCAGGCTCAGATAGACGCCGGCCCCGGCGGGGGAGTAGAACGTCCTGCCCATGCGCCCGCGCCCCGCCGTCTGCTCGCACGCGACCAGAATCGTGCCCTCCGGAGCGCCGTTCTCGGCCATTTCTTTGAGAACCGTGTTGGTCGAGGAAATCGACGGGTAGACGCGGATGTCCCACTTCGGGCCTCCGCCGGGCAGAAATCGCCGCAGTTCGGCTTCCGTCGGCGCGTCCGCGCTCCCGGGAGAACGGCCGCTGTCCGCGACGGCGCCGACGGCAAAGCCTTTGTCCCGGAGCGCTTGAACGGCCTGTCTTTCCGCGTCGCGGCCGACGCCCGGGCGTTCCGCGTGGGCGTCTTTGCGGACGAAGCCGACCGTACCGTCTCGCGACTCGGCGCGAAGCTGTTCTTTCGTTGACATGGCGTGCCTCCGCATAGAAAAAATCGTTCACGGAGCATTATAGTAAATCGTCCGGCGCGTGTCCACACCCGCGCCGGGCCGCGCGTAAAGAACAGCCGTCCCGGCGCGGGCCGGAACGGCTGTTTCTGTCGCCGGAAGGCGGGCTAAGCGCGGAGAGCGAGCTTGCCGTCCGCGACCGTGAGGGAAAGAGATGTCCCCTCGCCTGCGGAATGCGAGATGATGTAGCGCGCGACGAGCGTTTCCACGTTATGGCTGATGTAGCGCTTGAGCGGGCGCGCGCCGTACACGGGATCGAAACCGTGCTCCGCGATGTAGCCGAGGGCCGCGTCGTCCGCGGAGAACGCGATCTGATTGCCCGCGAGCCGTTTTTTCAGGTCGTCGAGGAGCAGAACGACGATCTCGCGGATCTGCTCCCTGTTCAGGGGCGAGAAAAGCACGACGTCGTCCACGCGGTTGAGGAACTCGGGGCGGAAGCGCGACTTCATCAGCTTCATCACGGAGTCGCGCACGTTCGGAGGAACGCTCCCGTCTTTCACGCCGTCGAGAAGAAGGTCGCTCCCCAGGTTGCTCGTCATGATGATGATGGTGTTTTTAAAGTCTACGGTGCGCCCGTGGCTGTCGGTCACGCGGCCGTCGTCGAGGATCTGCAGCATGACGTTGAACACGTCGGGGTGCGCCTTTTCGATCTCGTCGAACAGCACGACGCTGTACGGCTTGCGGCGCACGGCCTCGGTCAGCTGGCCGCTTTCTTCGTAACCCACGTATCCGGGCGGCGCTCCGAGCAGGCGGGAGACGGAGTATTTCTCCATATACTCGGACATGTCGATCCGCACCATGTTCTCCTCCGAGTCGAACAGCGTGCGCGACAGCGCCTTGGCCAGCTCCGTCTTGCCGACGCCCGTCGGCCCCAGAAAGATGAACGAACCGATGGGGCGCCGGGGATCCTTGATTCCCGCGCGCGCCCTCATGATCGCGTCGGCGACGAGCGTGACAGCCTCGTCCTGTCCCACGACATCCTTGTGCAGCTGCCCGTCGAGGTGGAGGAGCTTCTCGCGTTCGCCTTCGAGGAGTTTGGTGACGGGGATTCCCGTCCACTCGCTGACGATGCGCGAAATCTCGTTCTCGGTGACCGACTCGCGCAGCAGCGAACTTCCGCCGCTCTGCTCGCGCAGCGCGCTTTCCTTTTCCTTCAGTTCCTTTTGCAGCTGCGGCAGCACACCGTGGCGCAGTTCGGCGGCCCTGTTGAGGTCGTAGCGTCTCTCGGCGGTCTCGATGTCGCGTTTGGCCGTCTCGATCCTCTCGCGCAGCTGGTGGACTTCGGCGAGCCTGTCCTTTTCCGCGTTGTAGCGGGCCATCAGCTCGTTCTGCTTGTCCTTGAGGTCGGAGAGTTCCTTCTGCAGTTCCGCGAGTCTGGCGGCGCTGGCGTCGTCCTTCTCTTTCTTCAGCGCGGCCTCCTCGATCTCGAGGCGCACCACCTTGCGCGCCACCGAGTCGATCTCGGCGGGCATGGAGTTGATCTCGGTGCGTATCATCGCGCAGGCCTCGTCGATCAAGTCGATGGCCTTGTCGGGAAGGTACCTGTCGCTGATGTAGCGGTCGGAGAGCGTCACGGCGGCGACGATGGCGCCGTCGGTGATGCGCACGCCGTGATACACCTGAAAGCGCTCTTTGAGGCCGCGCAAAATGGAGATGGCGTCCTCGGGGGAGGGCGGATCGACCATCACCGGCTGGAAACGTCTCTCCAGCGCGGCGTCCTTCTCGATGTGCTTGCGGTACTCGTCGATGGTCGTCGCGCCGATGCAGTGCAGTTCGCCGCGCGCGAGCATGGGCTTGAGCAGGTTGTTGGCGTCCATCGATCCTTCGGTCTTGCCGGCCCCGACGATGGTGTGGATCTCGTCGATAAAGAGGATGATCCTGCCCTCGCTGCGCTTGATCTCGTTGACGACGGCTTTCAGGCGCTCCTCAAACTCGCCGCGGTACTTGGCCCCGGCGATCAGAGAGCCCATGTCGAGCGAGAATATCGTGCGGTTTTTCAGATCCTCGGGCACGTCGCCCTTGACGATGCGCTGGGCGAGTCCCTCGACGATGGCGGTCTTCCCGACGCCGGGCTCGCCGATGAGAACGGGGTTGTTTTTCGTCTTGCGGCTGAGCAGCTGGATCACGCGCAGGATCTCCCTGTCGCGGCCGATGACGGGGTCGAGCTTGCCGCCGCGCGCGCATTCCACAAGATCCACGCCGTATTTTTTCAGGGCGTCGTAGGTCTCCTCCGGGTTGGCGCTCTGCACACGGGAGGCGCCGCGCACCGACTCGAGCGCCTTGAGAAACGCGCCGGCCTCCACGCCGCCTTCGGCAAGCGCGCGCGACGCGGGGCTGCGCGCGTTTTCGAGCATGGCCAGAAAGAGATGCTCGACGGAGACGTATTCGTCGTTCAGCGCCCGAGCGCGCTTTTCGGCGTCGGTCAGAACCTGGGACAGATCCTGCGAAATATAGATCTTGTCCTTGGCGTACCCGCCGGTGATCCGGGCTTTTTGGCCGAGCAGCGCCGTGAGTTTCGCCACGAGCGCTGGCGTGCTGACGGACAGCTTCTCCATGATCGAGGGGATCAGCCCGTCCTTCTGCGACAGCAGGGCGAGCGCCAGATGCTCGACGTCAACCTGCTGGTGCCCTCGGGCGATCGCCAGGTTCTGAGCCTCGCTCAAAGCCTCCTGGGATTTTTGCGTGAGTTTATTGAGATCCATGGGTAAAGTCTCCTTTCATCTGTCTGATGTAGCGGTATTATATATGGTCAACAAAGGTCAGTCAAGAGGGTAAAAGTCAAAATTGGTGAAATCGGGCAAAAAATTTTTTTGCCCGCGCGCGCCGCGAAAGTGAAACGCAGGAAGTCCGTGATACAATATCGGCGGATTTCCCGATCCGCCGCGCTCATTTTGATATTTGAACTGGAGTGATCTTCGTGTCCGCCGACATCTGCGCCTCGCTGATGAAGTTTCTCGATAAAAGCCCGACGATGTTCCACGCCTGCGCCAACGTCGCGCGTCGCCTGAACGGCCTCGGCTACGCCGAACTCCGCGAGAGCGGCGTCTGGGAGACGGAGCCGGGCGGGGCGTACTACGTCGTCCGCGGCGATTCGTCGGTGATCGCGTTCCGTCTGCCCAAGGCGCGCCCGCGCGGTTTTATGCTGGCGGCCGCGCACAGCGACTCGCCCGGCTACCGCGTTCGGCAGACAGCCGAAGTCCCCTCGGCCGGGGAGACCGTCCGCCTCGCCGTCGAGATGTACGGCGGCGCGATCGCCCGCTCGTGGCTCGACAGGCCGCTGTCCGTCGCGGGAAGGGTGTTTTGCCGCGACGGGGAGAAAATCTTCTCGCGGCTCGTGAACGTTGACAGAGATCTGCTCGTCATCCCCAGCGTTCCCATCCACCTCGCCGCGAAGTTCGACACAGGCGGGGAACTGAAGCCGAACGTGGACATGCTGCCGCTGTTTTCGCGGCGCGGCGGCGGGGACGACTTTTACGGACTGCTGCGCGAGAGCGCCGGCATCGAACGCGGAGAACTGGTATCGACCGACCTGTTTCTCTACCCCCGAGCGCGCGCGTCGCGTGTGGGCGCGCGCGGGGAGTTCCTCGCCTCGCCCAGAATCGACGACCTTGAATGCGCGTGGTGCCTGCTGGAGGGGTTTGTCTCCGCGCGGGCGAGCGGCTCCATGCCCGTGTACTGCCTTTTCGACAGCGAGGAAGTCGGCAGCGGCACATGGCAGGGAGCGGCGTCAACCTTTCTCGAGGACACGCTCGACAGGATCGGCGAGGCGCTGGGAATGAACGTCGGCGAGCGTCTCACCGCGCTCGCGAACAGCTTCATGGTGTCGGCCGACAACGCCCACGCGGTGCACCCGGCGCACCCCGAATATTACGACGAGAACGAGCGTCCGCGCTTGAACGGCGGCGTCGTGATCAAGTTCAGCGCCGCGCGGAGATACGCGACCGACGGCCTTTCATCGGCGCTTTTCGCGCGCGTCTGCGAGCGGGCCGGCGTCCCCGTGCAGCTGTACGGCAACCGCGCCGATCTGCCCGGCGGCTCGACGCTGGGGCGCGTCCTCGTGCCGCGCTTCTCCGTGCCGTGCGTTGACATCGGCCTGGCGCAGCTAGCGATGCACAGCTGTTACGAGATCGCCGGCGCGCGCGACCCCGAACTGATGCGCGCCGCGATGAGAGAGTACTATTCCCTTTCGCCGCGGCGGGAGGAAAACGGAGCATACGCGCTGGAAACATAAAGAACAGCGCGCGAAAAAACGGCCTCGTCCCCGAATTCCGGGGAGAGGCCGTTTTTTTACTTTTACGCGGGGTTACGACATGAGCCGCGCGGGATCGCCGTCTTTGAGGGCGTTGCCGCCGAAGACGACGACCTGATCGCCGTTGTTCAGCCCGTCGCGGATCTCGACGCTGACACCCTGAACGATACCCGTCTTGACCTTGACGGTCTTGATCTTTCCGTCGGCGTAGAGGGCCAGCTCGTTCTCGTCCGAGGTGCGCGGCTTGCGCAGCGCGGCGAGAGGCACGATGTAGGCGTCGAGTTCTTCCTTTTCGATGATGAACGCGCGCCCGAACATGCCGGGGCGGAGCCTGTCGCCGGTGGTTTCGTTCTCGATATGCGCTTCGACGCCCGCCGTGCGCGACTGCGGATCGACATAGTCGTCAACGCGCGCTATCCGCGCGCGGAACTGTTCCCTCGGGAGGGCGTCGAGCGTCAGCAGCACGGACATACCGGGTTTAACGGAGTAGAAACGGGTCTCGGGCACGCGGAATATCGCCTTGAGCGTCTTAAGGTTGGCGAGCTCGGCGACCGGGGTGGTGGTGGAGAGCATCGCGCCGGGGACGAGTGAGTAGTCGTTGAGGACGGTTCCGTCGATGGAGGCGTTGATGATGTACTCGTCGCGCGTGACCGTGAGGCGCGTCAAGTCGGAGCGGGCGGCGTCGTACTGGGCTTTCGCGCTGCGGAACGCCGTGTCCTTGCTGTCGAGCAGCTGCTGCGTGCTGAAGCCCTCTTTTTTGAGACGCTGATAGCGCTTCAGCTCGATCCGCGCGTTCGCCCATTCGGCCCGCGTGCGATCGACGGCCGCTTTGGCGGCGTTGACCTGTGCGTTCTGCTCGTCATGGACGAGGACGGCGAGCCGCTGTCCCGCCTTTACAAGTTCTCCCTTGGCGACGGTCATCTTCTCCAGCCGTCCCGTGACGCGGGGATAAAGGACAACGCGCTCGAGCGCTTCGAGCGATGTGTTCTGCGAGAAACCGTCGCGTATCGTGGAGTCGTTTTTCATCGTGACGACGCGCACAAAAGCCGACTTCGGCGGAACCGCGGCTGCGGCTGTGCGGAAAAACGCGGCGGTCATGACGGCGCATAGGATCCAAAGGCTTTTTTTCATCGTCATCTACCTTCCAGCGTCCACGGGATGAGCGCGCCTTCGGCGCGTTTGAGTGCGACGATTCGCATCAGATGAGTATAGAGGGATTGGCTGTAGTCCTTGCGCGCGGAAGTCAGGTTGGACTGCGCGTCGAGAAGGTCAAGCTGCGGCGTGACGCCTTCGCGGTAGCCGACCTGCGAGAGGCGGAGCGTCTCCCTCGCCAGAGAGAGCGCCTTGCGACGCGCGACGATCTGCGCCTCGCTGTCGGTTATCTCGACCCACGCGAGGCCGACTTCCGACAGGATGTCCAGTTCTTTCTGGCGAAGGTTCTGGCGGTTCTGCTCCTGGACGGCGCGCGCCTTGATGACCTCGCCGCGCGTCTGCCCTCCGTCGTAGACGGGAACTTCCATGCTGAGAGTGGCTTTCCACGAGTCTTCGCCGCGATCCTGGCTGTGGTACGGAGTGTCGTACCCGGCGCTGACCGTCACATCGACGCTCGGTTTCATGGCGCCGCTGACGATCGTGATCTGTTCTTTCTGGATGGCTATCTGCTTTTCGAGGATAGCCTTGTCGGCCCGCTGACGGCGCGCCAGTTCGACCGACGCCTCGGCCGTGCCCTCGGGGCGGGCGATTTCGAGCGTCCCCGACGGCGAGTAGTCCGACTGCGGCGGCAGCCCCATCAGGTTGAGCAGGTTGATGTTCGCCGAATCAAGCGTGCCCCGGCTGGAGGCGAGGGCCGCCTCGTTCGAGCTGAGCTGCTGCTCGGCGCGGATCACCTCCAGCTGGTTGGCGAGTCCCAGACTAAGCATCTGCTGAACCTCCTGCAGATGCTTGCGCGATGTCTCCACGGCGTCAACGGCCGCCGCGACCGTTTCCCGCGCGAGCAGCACGCTGTAGAACAGCGTGTGGAGATTGACGGCGAGATTTTCTTCGGCCTCTTTGACCGTCAGTTCCGCCTGGTTCAGCTGTTCTTTCGCCTGACGGCGCTGGGCGGCGTGCCGCCCGCCCGCGTAGATGTTCTCGGTCACGCCGACGGCGGCGCCGCGCGTGTCTGTCCTGTCGCCGGCATTCACTGTGGGGTAACGGTTGTCGCTGTACGAGCCGCTGACGCTGATCCTCGGGTAGAAGTTGCCGTCGGCCTGAACGACGCCTCCTTTCGCCTTGCGCAGTTCCTGACGCGCCGATTTGAGCGCCGGGCTTTGCTCAAGCGCGTACCGCAGCGCCTCCGAGATCGTCATCTCCCGCGCGGAAAGCGGGGAGGAAACGAGAAGCAGCGCGGCCGCGAAATATAAACAACAGCGGTGTTTCATGGGAGAACTCCTCAGACTTTGGGTCTGGCCGTCTTCATCTGGCGCGCGCGCCGCATCGCCCTGAAGCGGTGCACGCGCGCCCTGACATAGTCGGCCATGTCGTCCATCAGCAGGTAGACGACGGGAATGACGAGCAGCGTGAGCAGCGTGGACGTGAACAGCCCGCCGATAACGGCCGCCGACATCGGCTGGCGCACTTCGCCGCCGGCGCTCAGCCCCATCGCGATCGGCAGCGTGCCGATCATCGTGGACACGGTCGTCATGAGAATGGCGCGCAGACGGAGCGGCCCGGCGTTGAGGATGGCCGTCACCTTGTCCGCCCCTTTGGCGCGCTCCTGGTTGGCGAAATCGACGAGCATGATGGCGTTGTTGACCACGATGCCGATCAGAAGGATGATGCCCATCAGGCTCATGACGCTGAGACGGAGTTTCATCAGGTAGAGGAAACCGAACGTTCCGCTCGTCATCAGCGGCAGCGAGAACATGACGGTGAGCGGGTGCAGGAACGACTCGAACTGAACCGCCATGACCATGTAGACGAGGACGATGGCGAAGACGATGCCCGTGATGATGTAGCCGAAGCTTTCGTTCATGCGCTCGGAGTCGCCGGCCGGCGTGATGGAGAACATCCCGTTCTGCGGCGCGAGACGGTGGAACACGTCTTCCATGATCTGTATTCCCTCGCCGGGGGAGATCCCCTGAGTGTTCGCCTCTATCTGGATGGAGCGCTGGCGGTTGTAGCGCTTGATAACGTTGGGAGCCATGTCGAAAACGGTGCGCACCAGCCCGTCGGCGCGGATCAGCTCATTGCCGGAGGTGCGCACGAGCGTGTTCAGCACCTTTTCGGGCACGTTGCGCTCCGGCTCGTCGGCGCGGATGCGGATGTAGTACCTGTAGCCTTCGTCGCTGAACGTCGCCGCGTCCACGCCGTCAAACCATGCCTCGAGCTCGGAGGAGAGCGTGCGCACGTTGACGCCGAGGTCGTCGGCTAGGGCGCGGTTAAGCTGCAGGTTGATCCTAGGCTTGTTCATCTGAAGGTCGGTGATGACATCGACAAGACCCCGGTTTTCGCGCTGGAGTTCCGCCTTGATCTCGTCGCCGAGCACGGCCAGTTCTTCGGTCGTCGGGCCCTGTATGACCAGTGTGAGGTCGCTGCCGCCCCAGTTGCCGAGTTTGATGTCAACGTCCTTGTAGGCCGAAAGTTTTTCGCGCCATTCGCGCATGATCACGCTCGAGTTGGGGCGCAGCTTTCTATCGACAAGGTGGACGCGGAGCGTGCCTTTGTAGACGGCCGCCGCCGCGCCGCCGCCCGCGTTTCCGAATACGTAATCCACGCGGGGATCCTTTTGCACCTCGGCGGAGATCTCTTTCATGAAAGCGAGCGTGTTCTCGATGGAGGAGTCGGCCGCCATCTCGATCGTGATGTTGAAACGGCCCTGATCCTCGTTGGGGAAGAACTCGCTCCCCAGACGCCCAGCGAGGAGCAGCCCCCCGACGAACGTGACGACGGCGACAGCCAGCGTCGTAAAACGGTGGGCGACGGCGTACCGTAGCGCGACGCGGTAGACCGACTCCAGCCAGATCAAGGGCTTTTCCATCATGATCTGCCAGCGCGCGGGTCTTCTGTAGCGCCCGAGCATGTGGGCGCACAGGAACGGCGTCAGCGTCACGGAAAGCAGCAGAGAGATGGCGATTGTCACGGTGACTGTCGTGCCGAACGAGCTGAAGAAGCGCCCGATCATGCCGGGCATCAGCGCGACGGGGAGGAAAACGGCGATCGTCGTCGCCGCGCCCGCGATGACGGACGCGCCGACCTCGCCCGTGCCGTCAAGCGCGGCGCGCATGGCCGTCTTGCCCATCTGGCGGTGGCGCTCCACGTTCTCGATGACGACCGTCGTCGCGTCAACCACCATGCCGACCGCCAGCGAAAGCCCCATCGCGCTCATGTTGTTGATCGTCTGGCCCATGCCCCAGAGGACGATGAGACTGCCCAGAAGGCAAACGGGCATCGTGATGACCGTGACGATCGTGGCCCTGAATGTGCGCAGGAACAGAAACATGATCAGGGCCGTCAGCAGGATGCCGAAGACGATGTCGTCCCTCACGCCGTTCATCGAATTGATGATGTAGACGGAATTGTCCTGCACGACCCTGAGACGGACGCCAGCGGGCGCCGAACGGTTCAGTTCTTCAAGGCGCCGGACGACCCCGCGCGAGAGTTCCACCTCGTTGGCCCCGCGCTGCTTGCGGATAGCCACCAGCATCGAGTCCTGAGCGTTGTAGATAGCCACGTTGCGCGTGTCCTCAAACCCGTCCTCGACGCGCGCGATGTCGCGAAGGCGGACGACGGCGCCTTTCACGTTCTTGACGGGCAGGTTTTCAAGCTCCTCGACGCTCGTGTATTCGCCGTTCAGTCTGATGCCGTACTCCAGCTGCCCCGTCTCAATACGCCCGGCGGGAAGCTCCACGTGCTGGTTTGCGATGGCGTTCTTCACTTCAAGAGCGGTCAGGTTTCGCGACTCCAGCTTGTTCGGATCGACCCACACGCGGATCTGGCGCTCCTGGAAGCCGCTCGTCTCGGCGCCGCCGACGCCGCGCACGGTCTGCAGGCGCTCGACCACGACCTTGTCTACGAAGCGCGAAAGGGTTTTCTTGTCCACGCCGCCTGGGTTATCGACGGCGATGAACATCACAGGGCGGTCGTCCAGATTGAACTTGTCGATCTGCGGGCTCTCCGCCTCGTCGGGAAGTTTGCTCTGCGCCATGCTGGCTTTGCCGCGCACGTCGGCCGCCGCGTTGTCGATGTCGCGTTCAAGCTCGAATTCCACGTTAATGACCGAGCGTCCTTCATAGCTGCTCGAGGAGATGTTTTTGATCCCCTCGATGGTGTTGATCCGCGTTTCGAGCACGTCGGTCACGTCGTTGTCGATGATGGCCGGGCTGGCTCCCTCCAGTTCGGTGCGCACCATGACGACGGGGATATCGACATTGGGCATCCGCTCGATCCCAATCTGGGTCATCGCGTACAGGCCGAAGATGACAAACCCTATGGTTCCGATGATGACCGCGACAGGATGGCGCATCGACGTGTCAACAATTTTCATGACAGTTCCGTCCTTTATCAGTATTTTAGCCCTTCGGTATCGGCGAGTGAGCCGCGCGCAAGGCGAGCAGAGAGAATTATAAAATAAATACGGCGACGCCGCAACGCCGTGATAGCAAGCACGTGATATTTTATAGCTTTTTTCTCGGCTTTCGCATTGTCGATTTCTACAATATTTTTCGCTGTAAAACGCCGGCCGCCCTGTCGAAAAAGAGCGCCGCCGGCCGCCGAAAATATGGATAAAAAGCCGTTATTCTTCTCTGGACGGCGACGGAACATGGTATAATAGCAAAGTATCTTTTCGCGCCGCGAAAGGACGGCCGGCGACGAAACGCCCGCGGCGGAATTTTGAGAGCGAACGGAGGGATCGCATGAGGCGGCTGACGGTTCGCGACGTGCTGGACGCGCTTGACGGAATCGCGCCCTTTGAACTGGCCGAAAGCTGGGATCACTGCGGTCTCAGGCTGGGAAGCCCCGACGCCGCCGTGCGGGCCGCCGCCATGTCGCTCGACCCGAGCGCCGAGGCCGTGCGCCGCGCCGCCGCGATGGGCGCCGATCTGCTGATCACGCACCACCCGCTGCTGTTCCGCGCCGCCGAAGACCTCGTCTGCGACAACGTTGACGCGCGTGTCGCCCAGGCGGCGTTCTCGCTTGGCGCGCAGGTGATCTCCTGCCACACTAATCTCGACTGCTGCACCGGCGGAGTGAACCAGTTCCTCGCGCGAAGCGCTCCGCTGCTGGACGCCGAGCCGCTGATCCCGCCGACGGGCGGGCGCGGTTTCGGTATGGGCGCTGTCGGCGATGTCGCCGCGACGGACGTGTACGATCTGTGCGACAGCATCGCGCGCGCGTGGGGCCTGAGCGGCTACCGCTATCTCGGCGACCGGGCGCGCGTCAGCCGGGCGGCGCTCTGCGGCGGCGCGGGCGGCGAGTTGTGGCCGCTGGCGCTCTCGCGCGGCGCACAGCTTTACATCACTTCCGACATGCGCTATCATGAGTGCCTCGAAGCGCGCGACGCCGGTCTCCGCCTGATGCTCTGCGACCACGGCGAGATGGAGGAGCCGCCGCTCCGGGCGTTTGCCGCGGACGTACGGCTGAAAACCGGCCTCCCCGCGCTGTTCATCGAAAGGAAAACCCTTTCGTCCTCGGTCGGGTACTGGCGCTCCACAGCGGAAAATGTTTGAACTGGAAATCGAAGGTTTTTCGGGGCCGCTCGATCTTCTCTGCCACATGATCGACCTCGAGGAGATCGACGCTTCGAGCGTCAGCGTCGCCGAGGTCGTGGCCATTTACACGTCGTACCTGGCGAAAAACGCCGGGCTTCCGATCTCCCAAACCGCCGAGTTCATCTCGCAGGCCGCGCGCCTTGTGCGGCAAAAGGCGTTCTCTCTGCTGCCGCGATACGATCGGCCCGACGTGACGATCGAGGACGATCTGGCCGTCGATCCCGGCGCCGACGTCGTCGATCTCGTGGAGCGCTACCGTCCGTACAGGACGGCGGCGGAGCGTCTGGCGTCCCTGAAGGAAAAAGCGGACAAGCGCCGTTTCCGCCGCGCTCCGGATCGCGAGCCGTTCTATGACTTGGGCGACCTGTACTCTCTTTCCGTGATGTGGCTCGAACTGCTGAACAGCCGACGGCGGCGCGCTGAAGAACTCCCCGCGGAGGACGACTCGTGGCAGGACGACGCCCTTCCCGCCGAGATTCCCGACGAAGCCCAGGTCGAAAGCAGGATGGATCGCGTGATGGAACGCCTTGCCGCCGTCGAGTCGCTTTCGCTGCGCTCGCTCCTCAAAGAAGAACCCGGCAGAAGCCCGCTCGTCGTGACACTTCTGGCGTTGCTGGAACTGTCGCGCCGCGACATGGTTTCGCTGTACCAAAAGGAGTTGTTCGACGATGTCACAATCACGGCAAGAGGATCTGAATAAGGCTCTGCGCCGTCAGATCGAGGCCGTTTTGTTCATCGCCCCCGACGGCGCGACGGCGCAGGAGATCTCCCTCGCGACGGGACAGACATCGTTCGCCGTGCGAAAAGTTCTGGAGGAAATGCGAAACAGGTACGGCGCGTCTCACGGTCTGGAGGTCGCCGAACTCGGCGGCAAGTGGGTCATGACCACCGCGGCCGACATGAGCGAGACGCTGGAAAAGTTCCGGGCCGCCGATGAGAGCGAACATGTCCGTCTGACGCGCGCCTCGCTGGAGACTCTCGCGGTCATCGCCTACAGTCAGCCGGTGACGCGAACCGAGGTGGAGGCCATTCGCGGCGTGAGGTGCGACAGGGTGATCGACACTCTGCTCGGGCACGGGCTGGTGCGCATCGCCGGTCGGCGCAAGAGCGTCGGCTCCCCGCTGCTGTACAGAACCAGCCCGCGTTTCCTGCAGATATTCGGGTTGGGCAGCATCTCCGATCTGCCGACGGTCGCCGAGATAGAAGACCTGAAGCGCCGCGCGGGCGCGCCCGCGCGGCCGATCCCCGATCCCCCGACCGCGCCCGGGGACGCGGCGGAGGAGAGCGTGGTCTCCGATGAGGCTGAATAAATATCTGGCGCTGTGCGGCGCAGGCTCGCGGCGCAAGGTGGAGGAGTACATCTTCGCAGGGCGCGTCGTCTGCGGCGGTCGCCGGATCACTCAGCCCGGCTACGATGTCGCGGACGGTGAGACCGTGACCCTCGACGGCGCCGAAATCCGCCCGGAAAGAAAAATATACATGGTTCTGCACAAGCCGCGCGGTTATATCTGCGCCGTTTGCGACAGGAACTATCCCGTCGTCCTCGACCTTTTGCCGCCCGAATACCACCGCTTCCGGCTTTTTCCCGTAGGGCGGCTCGACCTGCAGAGCGAGGGTCTGCTGATGCTCACAAACGACGGGGACTTTTCTCAGGAGATGATCCATCCTCGGGCGCGAATCACGAAAGAATACGAGGTTCTGCTGGATCGTCCGCCGACGCCCGGGGAGCTGTCGAGATTGCGCGCGGGGACGGTTTTGGAGGGGAAAACGCTGCGTCCCGTCCTCGTCGGCGTTCTGAGACGCGCGCCGGAAGGGCGGTGGCTCCGTTTCGTCCTGAACGAGGGCGTCAAGCGGGAGATCCGCGTCATCGCCGAAAGCGCGGGACGCGCCGTGCGGGCGCTGTTCCGCCGCCGGATCGGACGCATGGAGTTGCGGCGACTGAAATGCGGGTACGCGAGGGAATACACGGCGGAACAGCTTCGGCGCATGATCATTCACGGCGGGATCGTGTAGGGGCCGATTTTGAGCGGGAGGCCGACATGGAAAACTGGACGGGAGTTATCGCTATAGACGGCCCGGCGGGCGCGGGCAAGAGTACCGTTGCCAGAACGGTCGCCGCCAGACTGGGCATCGGCTATCTCGACACCGGGGCGCTCTACCGGGCGCTCGCGTTCTATCTGGACGGGCTTTCGATCCCCCCGGAGGAGAACGCCCGCCTGTCGAAGGCGCTTTTCGACGTGAACGTCGATGTCCTCGGCGCGCGGGTTCTGCTCAACGGCACGGACGTTTCAAACTCCATCAGGACGCCGAACGTCGATCGCGTCGCCTCGCTCTATTCGGCGCTCCCTTCGGTGCGCGAAAAGCTCCTCAGCCTGCAGAGAGAGCAGGCGCTCAAGGGCGCGCTCGTCGCCGACGGCAGGGACATGGGCACGGTCGTTTTTCCCTACGCGCCGGTCAAGATTTTTCTTACGGCCCGGCCGTCTGTGAGGGCGCGCCGGCGTTACGACGAGATGAAGTCGCGCGGGCTCGCCGTCGAATACCGAAAACTCCTGCTGGAGATCGAGCGGCGCGACGAAGCCGACGCGAAACGTCCGATTTCGCCCTTGAAACAGGCGCCCGACGCCGTTTTGCTCGACTCGTCGGATCTGAGCGTCGATCAGGTCGTCGAAAGGATCATCCAAATCGCGAGGGAGGCTGTCCATGCTTAGAACGATCCTCTACTGGCTGGCGAAACACATCTGTTACGCCGCGCTGAAACTCTACAACGGCATCCGCGTCGAAGGCCTCGAAAAAATTCCCGATCGCTCTCCCGTTATCCTCGCCGCGAACCACACGAGCAACCTCGACCCCGTCGTGGCGGGCTGCGTCTTCCCGGGCCGTCTTCGCCCCCTCGGCAAGGAGGAACTGTTCGAGATACATCCGGTTTTCACGTGGCTCATGAACACCCTCGGCGTGATCCCCGTCAGCAGGGAGAGCGGAGCGGCCGCGGCCGCGGCCCTCAAAAAGTTTCTCGGGCTGCTCAGGGAAGGCCAGAACCTGATGATCTTTCCCGAGGGCGCCCGCTCGCTCGACGGGCGGCTGAAGCCTCTCGAAGGCGGCGTCGCGGTGCTGGCGACGGGCGCGGACGCGCCTATCGTCCCGCTCTACATCGCCGGAACCTACGAATCGATGCCCGTCGGCGCGAAAAAGATCAAACGCCACCCGATCATAGCGCGTTTCGGCGACCCGATCGCGCCTTTGCCCAAGGAATCGCGCGGAAGTCTGAAAGAGGAGCGTGAAAGAATACGGACAGAACTTCAGGAGGAACTGCGGCGGCTCGAAACGGAGATCATTGGCTGACGTCGCTGCCGCCCGACTTTAAAGACCCTCTCAAAGAACGCCGTAAAGCGCTCGTGACCGGCCTGCGCAACAGCGGACGGAGCGACCTCGATCTTTTGCTCGAAGAACTCCGCCTGCTTCTCGCGAATCTGAACATCGAAGTCGTCGCCGTCTCCATGCAGAGAAAAGAGCGCCCCGATCCGGCGTTTCTCGTCGGACGGGGCAAAGCCGAGGAGCTGAAGACGCTTGCCATGGCCTCGCGGGCGGATCTGATCGTCTGCGAGGATATGCTCTCGCCTGTCCAGCTGGCGAACCTGCGGGCGGCGACGGACTGCGAGGTGTGGGATCGCGCCCTCGTCATCACGAAGATATTCGAGTCGAGGGCCGTGACGGCCGAGGCAAAACTGCAGGTTGAACTGGCGCGCTGCCGCTACGAGCTGCCGCACCTGCGGGGGCTTGGCAAACAGATGTCGAACGCGGGAGCGGGCATCGGCACGCGAGGCCCGGGGGAAACCGAATACGAGCGCCACCGCCGCAAACTGCGGCTCCGCATCGAGGACATCGACAGGCGCCTTTCGCAGATGCGCAAACGCCGCGAAGCCCAGAGAAAACAGCGCCGGAGAAACGGCATCCCGACGGCGGCGCTGGTCGGCTATACCAACAGCGGCAAGACGACGCTGCTTCGGCGTCTCAGCGGGGACGACAGCCTCCTCGCCGCCGACAGGCTCTTCGCGACGCTGGACACGGCTGTCCGCTCTGTGCGCGCTCCCGATGGGCGAAAAATCCTGCTGGCCGACACGGTCGGCTTTATTCGCGAACTGCCGCCGCAACTGATCGCCGCGTTCAGCGCGACGCTGGAGGAGGCCGCGCGCGCCGACTTGCTGCTGATCGTACTCGATGTCAACGATCCCGACATCGCCGCGACATACGATGTCGTGCGGGACACGCTCGCCTCCATTGGCGCCGCCGAACTGCCGAGGACGGTTGTGCTCAACAAGATCGACAGGGCGGAACCGTCGCGCGTGGCGCGCGTCAGAGAGCGGTTTCTCGGCGAGGGCGTCCCGACGTGCGCCATAAGCGCTCTCACGGGAGAAGGCATGGCGCGGCTGCGCGACGTATTGGCCGGCTCTTTCGCGTCTCCGCGCCTCGGGGAAAGGAGATAAACCGATGCTTTACAGCATGACAGGCTTTGCCAGAGTCAGAAAATCGTGTCCGTGGGGCGCGATGTCAATCGAAATTTCGAGCGTGAACTCCCGCTATCTGGAACTGAACGTCCGCGCCGACCGCGAGTTGTCTGGTTTTGAGCCGCTGATACAGAATGAGCTTCGCGGAAGGCTCCAGCGCGGCAAGGTGAACGCCCGGATCGAGGTCAAGTGGGCCGCCGCGCTGGCGCGCGACCGCCTCAACGCGAACGTGATCGGCGACTATTACCGCGAGATCCGGGAACTGCAGGGCAAACTCGGCGGGCCTGTGCCGTCCGTCACGAGCGTCCTCGCTCTGCCCGGCGTCACGGAAAGTTCTCCGACGCTTGAAAATTCCCGGCGGGACATCCAAGACGCGCTGTTGGATCTGCTGCGCGCCGCCGCCGACGAACTGCTCGCGGCGCGCGCGGCCGAAGGGGCGGCGCTTGAAAAGGACATCGCGGGCAACCTCGACGGATACGAGGTTCTCCTGTCGCGCGTCAGTTCCGCGTGGGAGGAAATATCGCGCAAAGTCTTTGACGACTACCGCGACAAAATCACGAAGAACATCGCGCAGCTCGGCTTTGAGGCCGATCCGGCGCGCCTCGCGCAGGAACTCGTCATATTGGCGGACAAGTGGGACATCTCCGAAGAACTGACGCGCTCGCGCAGCCACGTCTCCCAGTTCCGCGCGATGCTGAAAAGCGGCGGCGCGGTCGGCCGCAAACTCGATTTCCTGCTTCAGGAGATGAACCGCGAGATCAACACGATGGGTTCGAAGTCCGCCAGCACCGAACTGAGGTGGATGGTCGTCGAGGGCAAGACGCTGCTTGAGCGCATCCGCGAGCAGGTTCAGAACGTCGAATGACCATGGCCAGAACGCTTGTTCACGTGGGTTTCGGCAACATGATCGTCGCGGAGCGCATCGTGGCGATCATTCAGCCGTCGTCGTCGCCCGTCAAACGTCTCAAGGAGGAGGCGCGCGCCGCGGCGCGCCTCATCGACGCGACGAAGGGGCGCAAGACCAGAGCGATCATCGTGACGGACAGCAATCACGTCCTGCTGTCGGCGATCCAGCCGGAGACGATCGTCAACCGCATATCGGAAGGGGACAGCGACGATGACGGCGAAGAATAGGAAGGGCACGCTGTTCGTCTTTTCCGGCCCGAGCGGCGCGGGCAAGGGAACGATCGTTTCACGTCTGCTCGAGCGCGTGCCCGGCATGGCCTACTCCGTGTCGTGCACGACGCGCAAGCCTCGAGGGGGAGAGCGCGACGGCGTCGAGTACCGCTTCATCGACGAGGAAACGTTCGCGAAACACGCCGCCGCAGGCGATTTTCTGGAATGCGCCGACGTCCACGGGCACCGTTACGGCACTCTCAAAGCCGACGTTCTGGCCGCGCTTGAAAGCGGTCGGGATGTCGTGCTCGAAATCGACGTGCAGGGCGCCGCGCGGGTAAAAGAACTCATGCCCGAAGCCGTCACCGTCTTTGTCGCGCCGCCGTCGCTCGGGGAACTGGAGCGCCGCCTCCGCTCCCGCGGCACCGAAGACGAGAACGAGGTGCGGCTGAGGCTCGCGAACGCCGAACGCGAACTCCGCGAGGCGCCGAACTACGATCTCACGGTCGTCAACGACGATCTGCCGCGAGCCGTCGCCCGCGTTGAGAGCTTTGTTCGCGGCCGCGGGCACACAACCGAAAAAGGAGCCGGACAATGAAATTTTACGATGTCAGCAAGATCATGGACAACATCAACGTACACAATAAATACCTGCTCACGTCCGTCATATCGCAAAGGGCGCGTCAGATCAGCGAGATGAAGAGCCGCCGCGTGGGCAGCGAAAACGAGGGCGCGCCCGAACCCGAGGAAAAGGCGATTTCGCTGGCGCTGGAGGACATGGAGCGGGGCAACGTCCACGTCGAACTGCGCGCCGCGACGATAACCGGCGCCATCGAGGAAGAACGCGGGGCAAATTCCCCCCGCGACGAGAGTTCCCCCGCCCCCGCGCCCGCCGCCGGGGAGGAAACCGAGGAGCGAACGTCCGATACGGGCGGTGCGTGAGCTCGCGCGTGACCGCCGATGCCTCTGATCAAAGTCCTGATCCCGGGACAGTGGTGGCACGACCTGACGTACAGTTCTCCGTGCCCCGTCCAGGCCGGACGCAGGGTACTCGTTCCGATGGGCGCGGGGCGCCGCGTCGGGCTTTGCCTGGGCGAGGAAAGCGGTTCTGTGCTGTCCGCGGACATCGTCGTGCGCGACATCGAGGCCGTGCTGGACGCCTCGCCCGTCCTGCCCGGCTCATACGCCCGCGCGGCCCGCGTCACGGCGAACGCCTTTCTGTGCTCGGCGGGAGCGGTGCTGCGCGCGCTGCTGCCGTCGGGTTTCTGGCGCGAACGGGAGTTCCCGGCGTATCCTTTCTGCGACGCCGCGCGCGAAAGCGGCACGCGGTTCATCTACCGATACGACGACGAGCAACGTCTGCAAACCTACCGCGAACTGGCCGCCGGGAAAGAGGGCGGCGCGCTCGTGCTCTTTCCCGAGCGGGAGTGCGCGAAACGCTTTTACAGGTCGCTCGTCGGGGTGGTGCCCAAAGAGCGCCTTTTTCTGTGGCCGGCATCGGGTACGGAAAACGCCGTCAAAATGTGGAAAAAGGTCTCGGCCGCCGTTTCGCCGGTCGTCGTCGGCGGCCCCGGGGCGTCGGTCGCGCCGCTTGACGGGCGCGGGACGGTGATCCTCGACGAGGAGGCGGAACCGGCGTGGCGCGCGAAGGCTTATCCCGTCTTTTCGCTGCGCAGCTTCGCGGCCGCGCGCGCGCGGGAGTCGGGCGCGGATCTCGTCCTCGGAGGGCGCATGCCCTCGTCCCGTGTGTACTCGGGCTTTGCCCCCGACGAGCCGAAGATGCCCCGTCAAACGCGCGCCGCGGTTCGCCTGATCGACATCAGGAAGGCGTCGCGGCTGAACTTCAAAGGCGTGGAGTTCCCTCTGCCCGTCGCGGACAGCGTTATCGATCTCACGACGCGACTGACGGGCGAAGGGCGCGTCGTGTTTTGGCTGTTGGATCGGCGCGGGCTCGGCAGCGAACTCCACTGCGCCGACTGCGGCCGCGTTTTCCCCTGCCCGCGCTGCGGCGCGGCGCTGGCGCTTGAAAACGGCGCGCTCCGCTGTCCCGTGTGCGGAGCGCGCGCCGCCGCGCCCGCCGTATGCCCCTCGTGCGGCGGAATGCTTTTGCAGGGCGCCTCGGCGGGGCTGGAGTCGCTCGCGCCGATGGCGCGCAGCCTTCTCGGAGACAGGCCCGTCGTCCTCTGGCACGCCGGGAACCCCGCGAACGCGGCGGAGGCGAAGAAACGGACGGCCCTTTTAAAAGCGGGCGGCGGGCTGCTTTTAGGCTCGCGCGGGGCACTCAGCCTGCTCGACGAAATTTCTCCCGGCATGATCGTCTGGCTCGACGCCGACGCGGAAGCGCGCCAGCCGCATTACGCCTCGCGGTGCGCGGCCTATTCGATGCTGCTCGAGTCGCTCTGGCGGGGCGGCGCGGAGCGGGAAGTCGTTCTCCAAGTCCGCAGCGACTCGCCGCACTGGATCCGGGGGCTGTCCGAGGGCTGGGGGTACTTCTGGCGCCGGGAGCTGGCCGACAGGCGCGAGCTCGGTTTCCCGCCCTATTCCCATCTGGTCGAGCTGCGAGTCCGGGCGTCGGGCGTCTCCCTGATAAGCGATCTTGAGCGGGCCGGGTTTTTCGTGGCGCGCGAGCGGGCCGCGAGCCTCAAAGCGACCGTGATGACGCCCCGCATGCCCGCGCTCAGGCGCTTTCTGGAGAAATACTTCGTCATCAACCGGGCGAGGCTGGGATTCCCGAGCCTCGAAGTGTGGCCCGACTGAATTTTATACGCTCATCCCGAAGGGGCGATCTCTATGGCAATCGTATCTATCGTCGGGCGTCCCAACGTCGGCAAATCTTCTCTGTTCAACCGCATCATCGGCGAGAGGAGAGCGATCGTGGACGACATGCCCGGCGTCACGCGCGACCGTCTGTACGGGCGCGTAGAGTGGAAGGAAAAAAGTTTTTACGTCGTCGATACCGGCGGACTGCTCCTGAAAGACAGAGACCCCATCATGGAGGGGATGAAAAACCAGATCTTTCAGGCCATCGGAGAGAGCGACGCCGTCGTCTTCGTCGTGGACGGACGGCAGGGCGTCACGTGGATGGACGAGGACGTCGCGAATGTGCTGAGATCGTTTTCTTCAAAAGTCGTCCTCGCCGTCAATAAAATCGACGACTTCACGCACGAGGACGATGTCGCCGAGGCCTACAGCCTCGGTTTCGACACGGTCGTCGGCGTGAGCGCGCTGCACGGTCGCGACATCGACACGCTGCTCGACGCGGTATGCGCGGCGCTGAAAGACGCGCCGGGCGATCCAGACCCCGGCGAGGGGACGATCAACGTGGCGCTCGTGGGGCGTCCGAACGTCGGCAAATCCAGCATTCTCAACGCGCTCACGGGCAGCGAACGTTCGCTCGTCAGCGACGTGCCGGGCACGACGCGCGACTCCATCGATTCCGTGATCGTCTCCAAGGGCGAGCGGTTCCGCATCGTCGATACCGCCGGGCTGCGCCGCAAGAGCAGGATACGCGACGACATCGAGTTTTACTCGACCGTTCGCGCGATGGACAGCGTTGACCGGTGCGACGTGGCCGTGTTCGTGATGGACGCGCGCGAGGTCGCCACCGAGCAGGATCAGCGCCTCGTGAACGAGATACTGGCGCGCGGCAAAGGGATCGTGCTTGTCGTGAACAAGTGGGATCTGCTGCCGAACACGCCGGAGATCGGCGACGAGACGATGGCAAAGCTGCGCGAGGAACTGCGATTTGCCGCGCGCGCCCCCGTGCTGTTCACGTCCGCCGTGTCGGGACGCGGGCTGCGGCGGCTGCTGGAGACAGTCAGCCTTGTGCGCGGGCGCCGGGCGTCGCGCTTCAGCACGACGGCGCTGAACAGGATCATCAGGGACATGCTGGCGTTTGAACGGCTCCCGACGGACGGGACGGGGCGGCGGCTCCGCATCTACTACTGTACGCAGAGCGCGTCCGTGCCGCCGACGTTCGTCTTTTTTGTGAACGACGCCTCGATCGTCACGAAGAGTTTCGAGAACCACCTGTCGAGAAAAATCCGCGAGGCGGGCGATTACGACGGCGTGCCGCTTCGTCTGTTCTGGAGAACGAGCCGCGGCGGCGCGAAAGCCTGACGCGACTCGCGCGCGGTTCCCGGCGGACAGGGACGGACAGTTCGGAAAAATACGCGCGCAAAAAACCCCGCTCGAAACGAGCGGGGTTTTTTGTTGTGTGCGCCCTAATGCCGAAAAACGTCACGCGGCGACGGGCTTCTTGCCGCCGTAGGTCTTCTGGCAGATGAAGTAGAAGGCCACGATGACGGCGGTGCCGCTCAGAGAGACGAAGGGACTCTTCCACATCGACGCAAGCCCGGCGGCGAGGAAGATAACTCTGATCCACAGCGGGATCCTGCCGCCGCAGTACCCGGTGAAGCTGAACCCGACGCCCAGCACCAGCGCGACGCCGCTGATGATGGAGATGATGTTGTGCAGCCAGTCGAGTTCAAGCAGCAGCCCCGTGTCGAAGCAGAACGCGAACGGAACTACGAACGCGAGGAAACCGAGGCTGCAGGCGACCCAGCCGGTCTTGTTGGGCGAGTCCTCGGCCAGCGAGGCGGCGGAATACGCGGCCAGAGCGACGGGAGGCGTGATGTTCGAGATAATCGCGTAGTAGAACACGAACATGTGCGCCGACATCGGGGAAAAGTTCAGCTGACCGAGCGCCGGAACGCTCAGCGAGGCGGCGAGAATATACGCGCTCGTCGTGGGCAGGCCCATGCCGAGGATTAAGCACACGATAGCGATGAGCAGCAGCGTGATCAGCGGGTTGCCGCCGGAGATGGAGAGCACGGCGCTGACGATCTTCGGGCCGATGCCCGAAAGGGCGACGGCGCCGAGCACGAACCCGGAGGCGCCGCAGGCGGTGGCCACGACGGGGACGCCTTCCGAACCGTCGTGGATGGCCTTGAGGATGCCAAGCGGCCCCATACGGCGCTTGGGGTTGGGAAGGGAGACGAGCCATGCGAGCACGATGCCGTAGGCCGCCGCCATCTGAGCCGTCAGACCGTAGAGCAGCAGGACGACGAGCAGGACGATGGGCGACATCATGTAGATACGCTTGAAGACATCGGATTTCTTGGGAAGTTCGTCCTCGGACAGACCCTTCATCCCGTCGCGCTTGGCCGTCAGGTGGATCATCACGAGCACGGCGCCGTAGTAGAGCAGGGCGGGCAGCATGGCGGCGATGATGACGGCGGTGAACGGGACGTTCAGGAACGACGCCATGACGAACGCGCCCGCGCCCATGACGGGGGGCATGATCTGGCCGCCCGCGCTGGCGACCGCGACGATGGCGGCGGCCATGTAGGGCTTGTAGCCGATCCGTTTCATCATCGGGATCGTGAACGTTCCCGTGGCGTACACGTTCGCGACGGCGGAGCCGGAAATGGAGCCGAACAGGCACGAGCTGACGACCGCTATTTTAGCGGGGCCGCCGGCCTGCGTGCCGGTGAACGCCTGGGCGAACTCCATGAAATAATCGCCGACGCCGCTGTTCTCGAGGAAGCCGCCGAAGATCAGGAAGATCATGACGATCGTCGCCGAGACGCCGAGCGACGACGAGTAGATGCCCTCGTCGAGCAGGTACATCTCCTCCACGAGCAGTTTGTAGGACTCCTTGAAGCAGAACCAGAAGTTCCCGCCGATGGACGCCATGCCGTTCTGCGTGGCGATGTCCGTCATCAGGTAGTAGGTGCAGTACCCCATGAACGCCAGCGCCACGATGTTGATGGGCATACCGACGACGCGCCGGGTCGCCTCGATGAGCGCGAGGATGATGATCGTCCCGAGGATCAGCTGCACCATCGTCACCTCGTCCACGCCCGCCATGCGGTTGACGATCTCCTCGTAATTGACGACGATGTATAAACCGGGGATCGTCGAGACGACGGCCAGGATCCAGTCGTACCACGCGACGGACGTTTGAGGCTTGCCGTCCCTGCGGTCGTACATCGGGTACATGACGAAGCACATCGGCAAAACCCACGTCAGGTGGATGGCGCGCTGCAGATAGGCCTCAAACGCGCCGAAAACGGCCGTGTAGAGGTGGAATACTCCCATCAGCAGCACGTAGACCCACAGGGCTTTCGAGAGAACTCCGTCGAGTTTTCTTTTTTTCATACGTGACCAGCCTTTCGAATACAGTCGTGTGCGGTTCCAAAGAGCGTCACTGTCTTTAACGATGAGAAGGCAGGCTGTTTGAATCCTGCCTTCTCACACGAACTTTGACGGTGCGGAAAAAGAACTACTTGGCCGCTTTGGCGGCGAGGACTTCGTTGAAGAACTTGACGGCGCCGGGGTGGCAGTCGATGTTGGGGGGGCAGGCGACGGCCGGGTCGAGCTCGGCGATGTCCTTGACGCCCTTGGCCAGCGTTTCGACGTTGTCGTACATCGACTTGCAGATGTCGTACACGACCTTGTCGTCAAGGTCGCCGCGCACGACGACGCAGGTGTAGTCTCCGACGACCTTCACCGGCTCGGCGCCCTCGGGGACGGCCTTGTAGATGCCGGGATCGATCGTGAACGTGACCGAGCCGATGGCGTCGGCGATCTTGTCGAGCGTGGCCTGCTCCATGCCGAGGAGCACGACGTCGGTCGTGCTCTCGATCTGCATGACGATCGCGGCGACCTTGCCGACGGAGAACGCGAACACGTCGAGGTGGTTGTCGGCGATCAGATCGGCGCCGCCGGCGTAGGAGGCGTACTCAACCGTGCCGCCCCACTCCTTGATCGCGGCGCGGTAGTCGATGCCGAAACCGGCGGAGAAGACCTTGTTGACGACGAACTCGGAGCCGGAGCCGGTCTTCAGCGTGCCGAAGCGGCAGGCCAGCTTCTTGTTGACGAGATCGTCAACAGTCTTGATGCCGTATTTATCGGCGTAGTCCTTGCGCGCGATGAAATACGTGTACTGCGTGTAGAGGTTGGCCATCATCTTGGCGTTCTTGATTTCCTTCCTGAACGTGGGAAGGTCGGTGCCCTTCTGCGCCACGGCGACCATCGTGGTGTTGGAGAAACCGAGGTCGCACTTGCGGACGTTGGCGTTGATAATGTTGCTCACGGCGCCGCCCGTGACGGAAGTCGTGGGCATGACTTCCTTCGTCCAGAGGTCGGCGAACATGCCGCCCAGAGCGGCCCAGTTGCCGCCGGGAGGGCCCGCCGTAAACTTGAGCTGCGACGGCGTGTCGGCCAGCGCAGTTCCAGCGAGAACCGTGGAGACTACAACACAGAGCGCCAGAAACTTCTTCATTCCTACATACCTCCTAAAAAAATTTTTTTGCGCGTGGCGGCGTTTCCGGGGCGCTTCCCGCCGGACACAGCGCGGGGAACGAAACCGACCACTTTAGAAGTATACGTGTTTTCCGTATCTCATGTCAAGGACTTAATTTTAAACGCCGTATTTTAAGCCAATTCTTAACGTTATAAAGGGCGGCGAAAGAAACGCGGGCGGCGAAAAGGGGAATTCACAACGCGGGCGAAAGACGCTACAATATCATCGTTTCGCGGCGCGGATAACGTCGAAGGGAGGCGAGGGGCCGATGATACGCGGAATCGTTTTCGATTTCGACCTGACGCTCGTGGACAGCGCCAGAGGCATCTGCGAAAATCTCAACGCAGTCGCCCGCGAAAACGGGCTGCGACGGCTGGAACTGGACGAGGTGCGAAAGACGATCGGCTGGGCGCTCGCCGACGCGATGCGCCATTTTTGGGGCGACGGCCCCGTCGAGACGGCGTGGCTGCCGCGGTACAGGCGGCTCTTTGAATCCAGCGACTACGCGGGCGTGCGCCCCTTTGAAAGCGCTGTTCCCGCGCTGAAAAGGCTGATTTCGGCGGGAGCGAAACTGGGCATCGCGACAAACCGCCTGACGCCCGAGGGCATCGTCCGGGCCGCCGGCCTGTACGACTATTTCCCCGTGATCGTCGGCATCGGATCGCTGCGGCCGAAACCGGCCCCCGACATCGTTCTGGAGGCGCTGTCGCGGATGGGCGTACCCGCGCGGCAAGGGCTGTACGTCGGCGACACGGACATCGACATGAAAACGGCCGTCAACGCGGGCGTCGCGGGCGTCGGCGTGACCACGGGCAACCACGGCGCGGCCTGTCTGAGACGGAGCGGCGCGTCGCGCGTCATATCAAGTCTGGCAGAGCTGCCGGCTCTTTGGGAGGTTCTGAATGAAAAAACGCGCTGACTCGCGCGGCGGATATACCGGGGAGAGGGCCGACGGCCCCGTCGCGTGGAACGAGTGGGGCGCGGACGCCGCGAATCGCGCGGCCGAGCGCGGGCTCCCGCTGTGCGTGTGCGTCGCCAACGCCGCGAGCCGCTGGTCTTACGAGATGAAGTCCCTCTTTTCCCACCCGGAGGTGGCGTCGCTTTTGAACGGCGATTACGTCCCTGTCCTCTGCGACGCCGACGAGACGCCGAACGTGACGCTGGCCGCGCGGGCGATGGCGCGGATGACGCTGGGCCACGCCGGGTGGCCGTTGTTCTTGTTTTTGACGCCCCGGCGCGAGCCGATCTTCGCCGCGTCGTACATGCCCCTTCACAGCGACGATCCCGCGAACCCCGGCTTTTTGGACGTGCTGCGGCGGATCAAGTGGCTTTGGCTGATGAAGAAAACCCAGCTCGACGAAGCGGCGGCAATCTACGCCGTCCGGCTGGGCGAGGCCGTCTCGCCCTTCGCGGCCCCGCTTGTCCCCGGGCTACCCTCGCGCGCCGTCTCGCGCCTGAAAACCGACGCCGACACGCTGCGCGGCGGATGGGGCGCCGCGCCGAAGTTCCCGCGGGCGGCGAAACTTCTCCTCGCCGAGAAACTCTGCCAAAGCGCCGACGGACGCGAGCTTTTTGAACACATGCTCCTCACGCTGCGCGCCCTCGTCGGCGGCTCCCTCCGCGACGCGATCTCGGGCGGTTTCCACGACTACTGTCTGGACGCGGCCTGGCGCGCGCCGATCCTCGGGATACACACGGCGCGCAACGCCGCGTTGTTGGCGTCGCTGCTGGAGGGCTGGCGGCTGACCGGGGACGCGGCGCTGCTCGCGGCTTTCGACAGCGCGGCGGATTATCTCCTGTCGGCCTTCGCCCGCGACGACGGGCTGATTTGCGCCGGAGACGACGCGCGCGACTCGCGGGCGCTCTGGAACTTCTACCTGTGGTCTCGCGGCGAACTGGAAGCCGCGCTCGGCCCTTCGGACACCGAGGAGTTTTTCGGCGCGGCGGACGGCGAAGATTACATCGATCCCGTCACGGGCACACCGACGGGGAAAAAACTTCTCCGCGCCGATCCCTTCGGAAGCGGTTTTCCGCCCGCGGAAACCGCCGCGAAGCTTGAAGCGGCCCGCCAAAAGCGTGGACGGCCCGCGCTTGACGACCGCGCCCTCGCGAGAGACAACGCCTGGCTGGCGGCCCTCGCCGCGCGCGCCGCGCGGCTGACAGGGCGCGGAGAGCGGCTTGAGACGGCGGAACGCCTCGTCGCGCTGATAGAGCGGACGTTCGTGAAAGACGGTGGGCTGGCCCACTCGGTACGCGGCTCCACATGCGCGCCGGACGCGACGCTTGAGGACGTGAGCGCCCTGACGTGGGCGTACATCGAGCTTTACAGGGCGGGCGGCGGCGACGGCCGCCTCGATCGCGCGCGGGCGTGGGCGTGCCGCTGCGACGATGATTTCGGCCGCGAAGGCGCGTGGAACCTCGCGTGCGCGGCCTCGCACCGGCTTCTGCCCGCCGTTGACGCCGGAGACGACTTCCTGCCCTCGGCGACGGCGGTGATGGCGAACAACCTCGTCACGCTGTCCGCTCTGACGGGCGAACCGCGCTGGCTGTCGCGCGCACGCGGCGTCGTCGGCGCATACGGCGGCGCTCTCAACGAGTACCCCGACGCCTGCGCCGGGCTTACGCTCGCGGCCCTGCGGGCCGGGCGCGGCGAATAATCCAAACGAAAGAGTTCCCGAAACGCGAAGAAAGCGCCGAACGGCGGCACTCCCGCTGTCCGGCGCTTTCTTCGCGCTGTGAAGTCAGAATAGAATAATAAAGCCGCTCTCCCCCCGGAGAGCGGCTTTTTGCGGAGCTTAGATGGAAATCGCCTCGACAGGGCAGGCGCTGACACAGGTTCCGCACTCGACGCACGCGCCCTCGTCCACGACCGACTTGCCGTCCGCGATCGAAATGGCGCTGACGGGGCACGCGCCCTCGCAGGCGCCGCAGCCCACGCACACGTCCGCATTTACCTTAGCCGCCATGAAAAACACCTCCTCGATATTTGTGCTACGAATGAAGTTTACTATAAGTGGCGCGATTACGCAAGTGTTATTTTATTGTTTAGTCACGACAAACTTGCGCCGTCTCACTGCTCGGGTTTCGGAGCGCGCGAGAGTAGGGCCCTCGCGGCGTCGTTCACCGACCAGCCGCCGTAGAGGATCTGGTACACGGCGTTCGAGATCGGCATATCGACGGAAAGCTTTTCCGACAGTTCTTTGACCGCCTTGACGGTGTAGATGCCTTCGGCCACCTGCCCGAGCGCCTTTGCGGCCTCGTCGAGCGTCCTGCCGCGTCCGAGCATCTCCCCCAGACGGAAATTGCGCGAATGGCGGCTGTAGGCTGTGACCATCAGATCGCCGACCCCCGCCAGGCCGGAGAACGTCAGCGGCCGCCCGCCCAGGGCGATGCCGAGCCTGACGATCTCGGAAAGCCCGCGCGTGACCATCGCCGCCGTCGCGTTGTCGCCCATCTCCATGCTGCGCAGCATGCCGGCGGCGATCGCGACGACGTTTTTCACGGCGCCGCCCGTTTCAACGCCGACCACGTCGGAGCTTGTGTAGACGCGGAAGGCCTCGCGGTTGAGGAGTTCCTGCCACAGCCGGGCGGAATCTTCGTCTCGCGACGCGCTCACGATCGCGAGCGGCAGGTTCCGTATGACTTCTTCCGCGTGGCTTGGCCCCGAAAGGGCCGTATACGACGCGCCCGGTAACGCTTCTTCGACGATTTGACTGACGAGTTTGAGAGAACTGATCTCGACTCCCTTCGCCGCGTTGGCGATCCGCACGCGGGGCGTGTGTAGCGGGATCAGTCGGCGCAGCGTGGCCCTGACAAACTGTGTGGGAGTGACGAACAGCCAGTAATCGGCATACCGCGCCGCCTCCTCGATCGACTCCGTCGCCGCGACACGAGGCGACAACTCGAACTCGGGAAGGTAGACGGGATTGTAGTGCCGCGCGTTGATGGCGGGGGCCAGATCCTTCTCAAAGCACCAGACGAGCACGTCGTGACCGTTGCGCGCGAGGCTCTGGGAGAGCGCGGTGCCCCACGTGCCCGCGCCGAATACGGAGATTTTGCTCATGGGGGAAGACTCCTTCGTTTGGGGGATCAGCTTTCCATCTTCAGCTGTTTTTCGGCCTTTTTGCGCTCCGTCATGTCGAGGATGGCCTTGCGGATGCGGATCTCTTTGGGCGTCGCCTCGACAAGCTCGTCGTCGGCGATCCACTCGATCGCCCTGTCGAGAATGACGGGGCGCGGCACGTCGAGGTGCGTCGCCAGTTCCTTGGTGGAGGAGCGGTAGTTCGTCATGGCCTTTTTCTTCGTGGGGTTGCAGGGAATGTCGTTGGGACGCGAATGTTCGCCGACCACCTGCCCAGCGTACACTTCCGTACCCGGGCTGATGAAAAGCGTGCCGCGCTCCTGAAGGTTCTCCAGCTGGTAGCTCGTCGCGGCGCCCGTGTCCATGCTGACCATCGAGCCGCGGTTGCGGCTGACCACCTCGCCGCGCCACAGGTCGTACCCGCGAAAACGCGAGGACATGATGCCCAGCCCGCGCGTGTCGGTCAGGAACGTGTTGCGGTAGCCCAGCAGGCCGCGCGTGGGAATGTCAAACTCCATCCTCACGACGCCCGCGGAGAGGTTGTTCATGCCGGACATCTCGGCCTTGCGGGCGGCCAGCTTTTCGATGACGACGCCCTGATACGCCTCGGGAACATCGACGATCAGCTGTTCCATCGGCTCGAGAAGGTGGCCGGATTCGTCGGTCTTCGTGATGACTTCGGGGCGCGAGACGCACAGCTCGGAGCCTTCGCGGATCATCTGCTCGATGAGGATGGCCATCTGCAGTTCGCCGCGGCCCGAGACCTTCAGCCCGTCGGGGCGGCCGAGGTCCTCGACGCGCAGCGCGACGTTCGTCTGGCACTCGCGATCGAGGCGCGATTTCAGCTGGCGCAGCGTCAGCGGCGTACCGTCGCGGCCCGCGAACGGGCTGTTGTTGACCAGGAAGAACATGGAGACCGTCGGCTCCTCGATGTCGAGCGGGGGCAGCGTCTCGCCGCCAAGTTCCTCCGAGGCCATCGTGTCGCCGATCCGAATCGTCTTGGGGCCGGAAAGCCAGGCGATGTCGCCGGCGAACACCTCGCCGACTTCCACGCGGTCAAGCCCGCGCGTGACCCACAGGTGCGCCGCCTTTTCGCGGTTCGCGGAAACGGTTTCCCAGCCGTCTTCCCGCTTGTTCTCGTCTTTCCAGCGCGTCGAACTGTGGATAAAATAATCGTTCGCGCGGAGCCTGCCGGACACGACGCGCCCGCAGCCTATCTGGCCCACGTAGTCGTTCCATGCCAGCGTGCTGACCTGCATCAAAAACGGCTTGTCGGAGTTGGAGGGAGGGGGCGGGACGCGGTCGATAATCGTCTTGAACAGCGCGTCCATTCCCTCGCGCGGATCCCTGTCGAGATCGGCGACTAGCCATCCCGCCAGACCCGAACCGTAGAGGACGGGGAAGTCCGCCTGCTCGTCCGTCGCTCCCAGCTCGATGAACAGATCGAACGTCTTCTCCAAGGCCACGTAGGGCGTGGCCGACGGCCTGTCCACCTTGTTGATGATCACGATCGGCCGCAGCCCCATCGCCAGCGCCCGCGACAGGACATAGCGCGTCTGCGGCATAGGCCCCTCGTTGGCATCGACGAGCAGAAGCACGCTGTCTACCATCGAAAGCACACGCTCGACCTCGCCCGAAAAGTCGGCGTGCCCCGGCGTGTCGATGATGTTGATCAGATACCCTTTCCATTCGACGGTGCAGTGCTTGGAAGTGATCGTGATGCCGCGCTCGCGCTCGAGTTCGCCGCTGTCCATGACGCGCTCGACGACCTGCGCGTTCTCGCGGAAGGTGTGCGCGCCGCGGAAGATCGAGTCAATCAGCGTCGTCTTGCCGTGATCGATGTGAGCCACGATCGCCAGATTCCTGATTTTGTCAACTGAATACATACGGAGTCTCCTTACAGCACGAACTGAATATGTTTTTTTACCGACGCTCTTTCAAAAAATGAATACTACAGCAAATTTTCTCAAAGCACAAGGGAAAAATACGCGCCTTTAAACAAAAAAGAGCGCGCCCGGCTTGCGGACGCGCTCCCGGAGTTCAATGAAGTTCCGAAGCGACGTAGTGGGCCACGATCAGCAGAGAGGCCCCGCAGATAAAGTCAAAGCAGGCTTTCCCGGGACGCCCGGCGCGCTTGAACGCGACGCCGAGGCCGAAGAACGCGAAACCGCAGGCGTAAAGCACATACGGCGCTATTTGTGAGGCGGACATCGTTATCACGGCTCCTTGTTTCAGTATGTCTTTCGAATTTTTTCCGTGGCGCGGGACGTTCCCGGAAAGCGGGCGCGGGATCAGACAAAAGCCGCCGCGAGGAGCGCGCTCCCGGCCACGAACCAGAGAACCGACTTTCCCCATCGGCCCGACCGCGCGAAAACAAGCGCTCTGAGGAAACTCGCCAAAGCGCACAGACTCGCCAAAGCGCACAGGCAGACGGAAAACAGCGCGGCAGTCGGAAAGCCTGTCACGTTCACATACGGCCCCGGCTGTCGTCGGGCCTGAGCAGGTCGTAAAGTTCGCGGCTGTCGTCGCCGTCTTCGCCGGACTTTTTCGCGGCGTCCTTTTTCTTTTTGTCCAGTTTGATCGACACGCCCAACCCGACGCCGCCGTCAACCGGCCGCAGTTTGGCGCTTTCCGCCTCCAGCCCCAGAAGTCCCAGTGGCTTGCTTACGACGCTGAGCGCCGCCTCGTTGATGTTCTTGATGGCCTTGCCGGCGCCCTCGGCGAATTTCCGCATCCCCCGTGACAGCACGATCCCGTCGCCGTCTTTCTCGTCCAGATCGGGCGTTTCGGGCGTCTTGCGCTCAAAGCCCGTCTCCAGAACGCCGTCCCTGCGGCCGACGCCCTCGAAATCATACACGCGGGAACGCGCGTCTCCCGCGCGGGGCGCGTACGCGGAAGAAGAAGGCGCGCGGGCGTCCGTTTCCGCTCCGCCGGCGGCGGACGAAAAGACGAGCGCCGCGCATAACGCGCAAAACAGGCATTTCGCGCTTTTACACACCTATTTTCACTCCTTCGGCACGCTCGACAGCCATCGCGGATCAGGCGTCGAAAAGGCTTTTGCCGGAAAAAGACGGATCGCAGGTCAGGTTGACGCCGAGCTTTCTGAAACCGCCCTCGTCGCCGGGGGCGGCGATGTGGGACATGTGACACTCGCAGCCGCGCAGGCCGATGAGGCGATCGACCGCGGCGGCCGCGGCCGGATTCGAGGCGGCGCTGATGCTGAGAGCGAGCAGTGTCTCCTCCAGCGTGAGCGCGAGCCTGTTTTCGCCGACGATTTCTTTTTTAAAGCGCGCGAGCGAGCGCAGGATATTGGCCGGCAGAAGGTCGATCGCGTCGGGAATGTCGGCGAGGACTTTGGCGGCGTTGAGCACAACGCTCGCCGCCGAATGGAGGAGCGGCGAGTTCTTCCCCGTGACGATCGTCCCGTCCGGCAGCTCGATGGCGGCGCCGGTGAAAACGCCCCCGTCGCCTTTGCCGCGCGCCCTCCCTTCGCTGACGGCCTCGCGCGCGGGCACGACGACGCGCCGGCGCTCGGGAACGAGGTCGAGTTCCTTCATGATCAGCGCGACCCTCTGGGCGCAGATCGCGTCGCACTGTCCGAGAGCGGCCTCGCACGAAACCCTGAAATAGCGGCGGATGACCTCCTGACACGACGCCTCGCGAACGACGGCGTCGTCCACGATGCCGAGGGCGATGCGGTTGACCCCCATGTCGGTGGGGGATCTGTACCCGGCGTCGGAGCCGGTGATGCGCTCGAGAATGCGTCTGAGGATCGGGAACGCTTCAAGGTCGCGGTTGTAGTTGACGGTTCTCTCGTCGTAGGCTTCGAGATGGAAATGGTCAATCAGGTTGACATCGCCGAGATCGGCCGTCGCCGCCTCGTAGGCGCGGTTGAGCGGGTGGGAGAGCGGCAGGTTCCACACGGGAAAACTCTCGTACTTCGCGTAACCGGCGCGGACACCGCGGCGGAAGTCGTGATAGATCTGCGACAGACAGGTGGCGAGCTTGCCGCTTCCCGGCCCGGGGGCCGTGACGACGACGACGGGCTTCGACGTGGGGATATAGTCGTTGCGGCCGTACCCGTCCTCGCTGACGATCGTGTCAACGTCGGCGGGGTACCCTTTCGTGGCGCGGTGCGTAAAAACGGGCACGCCCCTGTTTTCGAGACGGCGGCGGAAATTCTGAACCGCCGGCTGTCCTTCAAAGCGCGTGATGACGACGCCCGAAACTTTCAGACCCATCGAAGAAAACTCGTCCAGCAGGCGCAAAACCTCGGAATCGTAGGTTGTGCCGAAGTCGGCCCGTATTTTCTTCCGCTCCACGTCGCCCGCGTAGAGGCAGATTATCACCTCCGCCCGATCGCGGAACATCCGCAGAAGCCGCGTCTTCACGTTGGGATCGAAGCCGGGGAGACAGCGGGCCGCGTGTTGGTCGAAGATCAGTTTTCCGCCGAATTCAAGGTAGAGTTTCTCGCCGCTGCGCCGGACGCGCTCCATGATCGCGGCGGTCTGCTCGCCGAGGTACCGTTCGTTGTCGAACCCGATCTTGAAAGGCATTCGCGGCTTCAGCGGTTCCTGCCGCAGCAGAACTTGTACTTTTTGCCGCTGCCGCAGGGACAGGGGTCGTTGCGCCCGACCTTCGGCGCGGGTCTGACGTAGGTTTCGGGGATCACCTGGCCATCGACGAAAAACCACGCGCCGTTGATCTTCCTGAAAAGGGACTTCTCGTGGTGGGCGATCGTCCTGCCGCCCAGCTCGAAACTGGCGACAAACTCGACGATGCCTTCCGTGTCGTTTACGCCGCCGCCGGCGCAGCCGCGGATGTCCAGCCCCAGCCAGCGCGCCGAACGCGACCATTCCTCCGTCGCCTCTTTGCTGACGTTTTCGCGCGTCCCGGGGTCGTGGCTGTTGATGATAAAATCGACGTCGCCGACCGTGTAGGCGAGGTAGCGCGCCTTCATAAGCTCGACGGCCGTCGCGGCGCGGCGCTCGCCTTTGAGGATAGGCATGCACGCGAGCACGAGCTCCTGATTGGATTCGGAGGGGGAAAGTGGCATGGGATAACTCCTTTCGATGAGACAGAACTGACCAAACTTGGCGCATCAAGCGAAACATCTACGATTATAGCACTTTCACCTCAAAGTATACACTCTCCATTTCACAGTTTCACCGTTTTCGCGGGCGGAAACCTCGCGCGGACGAGGCGGCCGGACGGCCCGGCCGAGGGCGTTTCAAAGCGGCGGCGCGAGCGAAACGCGCCGGGCGCCGCCGGAAGCGCTTGTCGCGCGTTCACGGCGGGCGCTTTCCGCCCCGCTTTCGTCGAAAATTTTCAGTCTCGCGGGGAGACGTGCCGCGCCCGGCTCAAAAAGGCGGTACGCGAGGCGCCCCCCGTCCCGGCCGCCGCGAGCCGCGCGAAAAAGCCGCCCCCGAACGCCGGGGGCGGCTTTTTAAATGTCACGCAAAAATCGGGGCGCGAGCCGATCCTACCGGCCGGAAAGGCGCTCGAGCGCGCCGCAGATCACGTAATACCCGATGGGCAGGCACCTTTCGTCGAAGTCGAAACAGCTGTTGTGGTGTCCGGCCCGCGTCGTCGCGCCGAGGCCGATGTACGTCGCCTTGCCGCCGCGTTCCTGAACACGCTTCATCATCCAGCAGGCGTCGTCGCTGCCCGACATCGGATGATTCAGCTCGGCGTGTTCGACGCCCGGGCAGTCGCGCGCGACATCGCGGATCAGCTCGCTGAGTTCGGCGTCGCTGGTTGTCGTGTTCGACTCGCCGCGCTTGGCGATCTCGACTTCGCACCCGTACATGGCGGCGGCCCCGTTGACGACGGAAACGGCGCGATCGTAAACGTAGCCGAGGATCGCCTCGGTGGCGCCGCGCGTTTCAACTTTCATCTCCGCGTTGGGCGGGACGACGTTCCGGCCCTCTCCCGCGCGGAGGACGCCGACGTTGATCCGGCTCGGGCCGTCGCGGTGCGGCGCGATCGCGTGAAGGTTCAAGGCGGCCGAAGCGGCGGCGAGCAGGGCGTTCCTGCCGAGGTTTGGTTCTCCGCCCGCGTGGGCGCCCTTTCCGATGAAACGCACGTCGAACTTCGTCGTGCAGAGGAATCCGCGCGTACCCCCGTATACGGTTCCCGTCGGAATACCAAGTCCCAGATGAACGGCGATGAAACGATCCACGTCGTCCAAAAGCCCCGCCCGCGTCATGGCGTACCCGCCGCGCACACCCTCCTCGGCGGGCTGAAAGAGAAAGCGGATCGCGCCGCGCAGAGAGTCCCTGTGCCCGGCGACGTATTCGGCGACCGCCAGCCCCAGCGACATGTGCCCGTCGTGGCCGCAGGCGTGCATCCAGCCCGGGTTTTCCGAGCGGAAGTTCATCGTCGCGGGCGGGTGCGCGGGGTCGTCCGTCTCGGTGGTATCGACGCAGTCGATGTCGAACCTTAAAGCGACGACCGGCCCTTCGCGCCCCGTTTTCAGTTCCGCGGCGAGTCCCGTGAAGGCTTTTATCCTGTCAAGCCAGACGGGGTCGGCGCCCTGCCTGAGCGCGCGGGCTTTTTCCTCGGCCACGTCTACCGTTCTGCCCATGATGTATTCGGGCTTTAAAAATTCGTCGGCCAGGCGCACCTCAAAGCCGAGATCGCTCATCGCCCGCGCGATCAGAGATGTGGCGCGGAACTCGTGCCAGCCGCTTTCGGGAAAGCGGTGGAAGTCGCGGCGGCGGCGGATCATGCGTTCCAGACGATCTTTGCCGAGAGTTTCGATCATTTTTTTATCTCCTCGGGATGGGATTTCAGCAGCGTCAGAGCCATCGAAACAAGGTATCGGACGCCGTGGGGGAAACAGGCGGGGTCGGGGATGAACCTATCGTTGTGGAGAGCGGGCATATCCCCGGGGGCCGTACCTTCGGGCCGGCACCCGAGCCATGCCATGGCGGCGGGCACCTTGAGCGTGTAGAACGCGAAATCCTCGCCGATGGGAGCCACGTCGAGGGGCGGCGTCAGCCCGTCGTCGCCGAGCACGCCGCGAATCACCTCGCGGCCGATCTCGGCCAGCCTCGGGTTGTTCATCGTCGGCGGGTACCCCACCTGGTAATCGATCTCGGCCGTACACCCGTAGGCGGCAGCCGTGTTTAAGATGGCGCGCTCGATCCACTTCGGCAGTTTTTCATGGTCGTCCGCGTCGAAACAGCGGACAGTGCCGTCGAGATCGACCCTGTCGGGCACGATGTTGTAGCGGGAGCCGCCCCGGATCGTTCCGACGGTGATGACGGCCGCGTTGCGCGGGCGAATGTTCCGCGAAATTATGGGCTGGAGCGCCATGACGACGGCGGAAGCGGCGACTATCGCGTCTATGCCCTTGTCGGGCATCGCGCCGTGGCTGGGCGCGCCCTTGACGACGGCGCGGAGGTGATCCGAAGCGGCCGAAAAGGCGCCCGCCTGAAGGCCGATCTTGCCCGTCGGGAGCGTCGGCCAGACGTGGAGCGCGATGATCGCGTCAACCTTCGGGTTTTCGAGCGCGCCGTCGCGGATCATGCCCGGCGCGCCCCCCGTCGGCGTCATTTCTTCCGAGGGCTGGAAGATGAACTTCAGCGTTCCGCATATCCGCTCTTTCATCTCGCACAGAACGCCGACGGCGCCGAGGAGCATCGCGGTGTGCGCGTCATGCCCGCAGGCGTGCATCACGCCGGGATTCTCGGAGGCGAACGGGCAGCCCGTGTTTTCCGTGATGTTGAGCGCGTCCATGTCGGCCCGGAGCGCGACGCACGGGCCTGGGCGGGAGCCTTTGAGAAGGGCCACGATGCCGTGACCGCCGACGTTGCGCCGGATTTCGTCGAGAGGGAGCGCCGAGAGTTTTTCATAGACGAACGCGGCCGTTTTCTCCTCGCGGTAGCTGGGCTCGGGATGGGCGTGGATGTGGCGGTAACAGGACATATACGAGTCCCGGTACTTCTTTTCGAGTTCTGCGATCTGGGAATTCATACAAACACCCCCTGCGGTTTCTTGTGCGGAGACCTAGCGAACCGATTTCATTTCGTTGAAAAAGACCCTGAAACAGTCTTTCAGCGCGGCGAAATCCACTTTGCTGGCGATTTCAAAGGGCGAGTGCATCGACAAAAGCACGGGGCCGATGTCAATGATGTCGATGCCGAGCCGCGCGATGTACTTCGCCAGCGTGCCGCCCCCCGCCTTGTCGATCTGCCCGAACGAGCCCACCTGCCACGGGACGCGCGCGGCGTCGAGAAGTTCGATGACGGCCGACATCATCTCACCGCGCGCCTCGCTGGCGTCGTATTTTCCTCCCGAGCCGGACGACTTCATGATGACGACGCCGTTTCCGCAGCGCGGCTGCTGGTCGCGCACATACGCCGATTCGTAAAGAGGATTCAGCCCCGCCGTGACGTCGGCGCTGATCGCCGCCGAAGCGGCGAGCGCCCTGCGCAGCGTCAGCCCGTCGGTGCGCTCGCCCTGCGCGCGCAGAAGCTCGAGCAAGAAAGTTTCAAAGAAAGCGCCGTCGGCGCCCGAAACGCCGTCGCTGCCGATCTCCTCTTTGTCGGCGGACATGAACACGGCCGTCCTGCCTGGAACACGATCCATCCGCGTAAACGCGATCCACGAGGCCGCCGTGCAGATGTGGTCGTCAAGCGCGTAGGCGGCTATGAGCGATCGGTCGAAGCCCAGTTCGCGGGCCGGGCCGGCCGGGACGAACGTGAGGTCGGCCGAGGAAAGTGTCTTTTCGTCAAAATTCCACCGAGTTTGAATAAGTTTTTTCAGCGAATTTGTGCTAATATGTTCGTTAAGCTCGGGTTCGTCCTCGCGCGCGAACGCGGAGCCGACGATCGCGTCGAGTTTTTCGCCTTCGACGGCTTCTTTCGCCGTGCGCTTCGTCATGCCGGAGTCGATGTGAACGGCCAGGTCGGGGATCGTGAAGACGGGATCGTCCGGTTCCTCGCCGACGGCGATGTGCGAGGCGCCGCCCTTTCCGTCGTGGATCTCGCCGTGGAGCGCCAGCGGCACGTTGACCCAGTGATATTTTTTGATGCCGCCGTAGTAGTGACAGTCAAAAAACGCGAGATTCGCGGCGTCGTAGAGCGGGCGCTCCTTCACGTCGATCCTCGGCGCGTCGCCGTGAGAGACGACGGCGTTGACGCCGCGGGCGACCGGCTCCGCGCCGACGCGCGCGGCGGCGACGGCCCTGTTTTTCCAGTTCATGTAGACGACGTCCCCCGGACGGACGCTTTCGCGGCTTTCGACCGGCTTCGCGCCTCCGGCTTTGAGGGCGGCGACCGTGTCGCGCACGATCTCGCGCTCGGTCTTGTTGCGGCTTAAATACGCGAGCAGCTCCGACGTGAGCGCCGGAAGTTCGCCCGACGTCCCGTATGCGTCCCAGCTTTTGCAGTGTCGTTCCTTCCGCATGAAACGGCTCCTTTCACAGACGAGTTCGTTTGATAAAACGCTGATACAGTATAACTTTAAAAGACCGGCGTGACCAGTCCCATTTTCACTTTTTTAACGGACGGGGAAAGACCATGTTCATCACCGTAGAAGGCATAGACGGCTCGGGGAAGACGACGCTGGCGCGAAACGCCGCCGCCCTTCTCGCCCGCTCCGGGCGCGAAGTCGTCTGGACGCGCGAACCCGGGGACTGGAGCGAGGGCGGAACTCTGCGCGGGATTCTCCTCGGCGGAGGGCTGAAAAACCGGCTCACCGAACCGCTGCTTTTTCTCGCCGACCGATGCGAGCACGTATCGCAGACGGTGCTCCCCGCGCTGAAGCGGGGCGCCGTCGTCGTGTGCGAGAGATACTGCGACTCGACGCGGGCCTATCAGTGCTGGGGCAGAGGCGTCGACCGCGACCGGCTGGAGACGCTGATTCGCTGGTGCGCCTTCCCTCTGCCCGATCTCACGCTTTGGCTCGACCTGCCTGTTGAAACGGCGCTTCGCCGGGTGGCGGAACGCGGCGGGCGCGACAGGATAGAGAGCGAGATGTCCGCTTTCCACTCCCGCGTCGCGCGCGGCTACGGGGAACTGGCGCGCGAGTATCCGAAGCGCATCGTCAGGCTCGACGCGGCGCGCCCGCGGGACGAACTCGCGCGCGAACTTGAACGCCTGCTGCGGGATCGGGGAGCGCTATGACCGCCCTGTCGCGGCTGCTGCCGCAAAACCGGCACTGGCTGGAGTTTTCTTCCGCCGTCGCGTCGGGCGCCGTGCCCGCCGCTATCGGCGCGGAAGTTCGCTCCGTCTGGCAGCGCGAGTTCGTACAAAAGTGCGCGCGCGTCATCCTGTGCGAGCACGGCGCGGCGTGCGGAACATGCCCCGCCTGCCGGGCGTGGGCGGAGGACGCCCATCCCGACCTGCTCGTCGCGGGAGAGCCGGACGCCCCCGCCGGCGTAGACGAGTGCCGGCGGAAAAGTTCCGATCTCTCGTTGTCGCCCGTCGTCTCGCCGCGTCGGCTGCTGGTGTTCTACGCCGCCGAAAAAATGAGCCTCCCGGCCGTCAACAGTCTGCTGAAAATCACCGAGGAGCCTCCGCCGCGAGGACATATCCTGTACGTGATGAACAAGGCGGACATTCTTCCCACTTTGCGGAGCCGCCTGTGGACGCTGTCGTTAAACGCGGAAGAAAGCGTCGTCCGGATAGAGCCGCCCGGCGATCGCTCCGGCTGGCTGAGATGGTTGCGCGGCAACGAGAAAAACGACGCGCAAAGCTGGTACGCTCTTGCCCTCGGCTATGCCGCCTGGTACGCCGGGAACGGAAGGTTCGACCTGGCGGCGCAGCTTCAGCAGCTTGCCGAGACCGCGATGACGACGCATCTGTCCGCGCCGATGTGGGCGGATCTGCTTTTTTTGCACATGAGGGGAGAGTATCCTTTTGAAGATGTATTTGACGATTTTCGGCAAGCCCCGCTACCTCGGCCTCGTGAGCGCCGGTGAAGAAGCGGGGTTGGAGAAGGGCGATCGGATTCTCATCGAAAGCTCGCGCGGCGTGGAGATCGCCGTCGTGGCCGGCGAGATAACCGAGCGCCAGGAGGGGCTGTACCGCTCCATCGACAACAGGCAGGAAGGGCAGCCGAACGGCGACACGGGATTGCAGAACGTGACCTTTCTGAACAGGATCGCGCCGCCGGACACCGAACGCGAGGACGAAAACAGGTACGACGAGGAAAACGCCCTCGTGACCGCGCGGCAGATCCTGAGCCATCACGACCTGAACATCAAGCTGGTCGACGTCGAGTACATGTTCGACAGGAAAAAGCTGTTTTTATACTTCACCTCGGAGCAGCGCGTAGACTTCCGCGCCTACGTGCGCGACCTCGCGCGCGAGTTCCGCACGCGCATCGAACTTCGCCAGATCGGCGTCCGCGACGAGTCGAAGGTCGTCAAGGGCCTCGGCGCGTGCGGGCGCGTCTGCTGCTGCAGCTACTGGCTCCAGCGTTTCATGCCCATCGGCATCAAGATGGTCAAAGAGCAGAATCTGGCGCTGAACCCCACGAAAATCTCCGGCCTGTGCGGGCGTCTGATGTGCTGCATGAGCTTTGAGCAGGAAAACTACAGGGAGCTGTGGAAAAAACTGCCGTCGCACGCCTCGAAGATCAAGACGGAACAGGGAACGTGGGAACTGACGGGGGTGGATCTCGCCACGGGGTGCTGTCTGATGCACGGACCGGGAGGAAATGTGAGCGTCCCCGTCGCCAAGTACTCAAAGTTCAAGGAGACCATCCTCTCGGGCGGCACGTGGAGCGACGACCCGGACGACGCCGCGACGGAGGATGAGGAACAAGCCGCGTGCCCCTTCGGCGCGGCGTGCGGCGGGTGCGTTCCCGCGCCGAAGGAAGGGCCGGGCGACGTTCCGCCCGCCGCGCGTGACTTCTCACCCGAAACCGACCCGCGGCGGCGCAATCTTCAGCGTCCCCAGAGGCCGCGCGCCGTGAAAAACCGGCCCGACAGCCGTTTTCGCCCCGCCGAAACCGACTTCGGCGGCGCCGCGGAGATACACGACCGGCGCCGCGCGTTCCGCGCGCGTCCGGCCGGACAAACAGGGCCGGGAGAGACCGCCGGTTCGGTCGGGAACGAGGCGCGGGAGCGGTGAGCATGTCATTTTTCGATAAGCTCAAAGAAAAGCTCGAAGGCGTGCGGCGCAAATGGAGCGACGGCATCGCCCGGCTTTTCGGGGGAACGATCGACGACGCTTTCTGGATCGATCTCGAAGAACTGCTGATCGCGGGCGACGTCGGCGTCGAGACGACCGAGGCGCTGCTTGACGAGATGAAAGACTACCGCCGCCGCGAGCGGTGCGACGGCCCGGCGCTTCTGGAACATTTCCGCGTTCTGCTCGCGGGACGGCTCAACGGCGTGCCGGGCATGGGGAAGCCCTTGATGTGCGGCGAAAACGGTCTGTCCGTCATCCTTCTGGTCGGGGTGAACGGCAGCGGGAAGACGACGACGGCGGGCAAGCTGGCGTGGCTTTTTAAAAAGGCCGGCAAAAACGTCATACTCGCCGCGGCCGACACGTTCCGCGCCGCCGCCGCCGAGCAGCTGCGCGTGTGGGCGGAGCGCGCCGGCATACGTGTCGTCGCGCAGAGACAGGGCGGCGACTCGGCCGCCGTGGTGTACGACGCCATCGCCGCCGCCAAGGCGTCGCGCGCCGACGTCCTGATCGTTGACACGGCCGGCCGCCTTCAGTCGAAGCGCAACCTGATGGAGGAACTCGGCAAGATCTACCGCGTCACCGAGCGCGAAGTAGGGCGCGACCACATCGAGAGCATCATCGTGCTCGATTCCGTCATCGGCCAGAACGCCTACCGCCAGGCCGAACTTTTCAACGAGGTCGTCAACCTGACGGGCGTCGTCATGGCAAAGTACGACAACACTGCCAAGGGGGGCATCGTCCTCTCCGTGGCCGACAAGCTGAAACTCCCCATCCGCTACCTCGGCCTCGGCGAGCGGGCGGAAGATTTAAGGCTCTTCTCGGCGGAAGATTACGTCGAGGCGCTTTTCACGGGAAACCAAAATCCATGACGGAGGCTCGCGGACAATGATTGAGCGTTATGAAACCAAAGAGATGAAGGAAATCTGGTCGCTTGAAAACCAGTACCGCAGCTGGGAAACTGTCGAGTTGGCCGTCTGCCACGCCTGGGCGAAAGCGGGCGTCATCCCTCCCGAGGCGATGAAAGCGATCGACGAGCGCAGCGGTTTCGACCCGGACGAGATTCTCAGGATCGAGGCCGAAGTCAAGCACGACATGATCGCCTTCGACACAAACATGGCCGATCACGTGGGGCCGGAGGGGCGCTACATCCACCTCGGCTTGACAAGCAGCGACGTGGAAGACACGGCCAGCGCGCTGCGCATCAGAGAGTCGCTGCGGGTCATCCTGCGCGAACTGGACACGTTTATGGGCGATGTGATGGAGCAGGCGCGGAAGTACAAGTACACGCCCGCGGTCGGCCGCAGCCACGGCGTCCACGCCGAGCCGATCACGTTCGGGCTGAAGATACTGAACTGGTATTCCGAGCTTGCGCGCGACCGCAAACGCCTCGAACTGGCCCTGGAGGAAATCTCCTGCGGAAAGATCTCGGGCGCCGTGGGGACTTACGCCCACTGCCCCCCGAGCATCGAGGCGTCCGTCTGCGAGGAACTCGGCCTGAAGCCCGACCCCGTCTCCACACAGATCATCCAGCGCGACCGCCACGCCGTCGTCATGTTCGCGCTCGCCAGTCTGGGCGGGACAATGGAGCGTATCGCCACCGAGATACGCCATCTGCAGCGCACGGAGGTGCGCGAGGCGCTAGAACCGTTCGGCAAAAAGCAAAAAGGCTCCTCGGCTATGCCTCACAAGAGAAACCCCATCCAGTGCGAAAAAATCTGCGGCATGGCGCGTATGCTGCGTTCGTTCACCATCGTGGCGCTGGAGAACGTCGCGCTCTGGCACGAGCGCGACATCAGCCATTCGTGCACGGAGCGCGTCATCTGGCCCGACGGGTTCCATCTCTGCCACTACATGATCCGCACACTTGACCGCGTGGTGCGGGGTCTCGACGTTTCCGTGGACAAATTAAAAGAAAATCTTGAAATTACGGGAGGTCTCGTATATAGTCAAAGAGTACTGCTCGAACTCGTCGAAAAGTTCGGCATGAAACGTGAAGACGCGTATCTCGCCGTGCAGCGCAACGCGATGAAAACGTGGGCCGGCGAAGGGCGCTTCCTCGACCTGCTCTGCGAGGACGAACTCGTTCGCGGCAGGATCGGCGGAGAGGAACTGACGCGGCTTTTCACAAACGATTATTATTTCAGGTTCGTGGACGAAATTTTTTCGCGGTTTTAAGTACTATTTATTGTTCCAATAAATCAAAGGGAGGTCGTTTAAACATGGAAAGTCTCTTCAACAACGTTCTTCTGCCCGATCGCAACATGGCGCTTGAGTTCTGCAGAGGCACGGAAGCCGCCGCCATGGCCGCCGGCCGTCTGATGGGCCGCGGGGACAAAAACGCCGCCGACGGCGCCGCCGTCAACGCGATGCGTTACATGCTCAACACGGTGGACATGGACGGTGTCGTCGTCATCGGCGAGGGCGAGAAGGACGAAGCGCCCATGCTCTACAACGGCGAGCATCTCGGCACCGGCGGCGTCAGCGTCGATATCGCCGTGGATCCTATCGACGGCACGCGGCTGACGGCTTACGGCGCCAGCGGCGCGATCAGCGTCGTGGCCGTGGCTCCCCGAGGCACCATGTTCAACCCCAAGACCGTGTTCTACATGAACAAACTTGTCGTCGGCCCCGACTGCAAGGGTGTCGTTGACATCAACGCCTCCGTCGAGGAGAACATCAAGCGCGTCGCCGACGCCCGCCACAAGAAAGTCGGCGATGTGCTGGTCGTCGTCCTTGACCGCCCGCGCCACGAAAAGCTCATCTCCGAGATCCGCGCCGCCGGCGCCCGCATCAAGATGATCATGGACGGCGACATCGCCGGCGCGCTGCTTACCAGCAAGTACGAGCGCGGCGCCGACATGCTGATGGGGATCGGCGGCACGCCCGAAGCCGTCATCACCGCCTGCGCCATCAAGTCGGCGGGCGGCGATATGCAGGGCAAGCTGTGGGCCAAGGACGTGGAGCAGTACAAGAAGGGCATCGAGGCCGGCATGGACTTCGACAAAGTTCTGACGATCGACGATCTCGTCAGCAGCGACGACGTCTTCTTCGCCGCGACGGGCGTCACCGACGGCGACTTCCTCAAGGGCGTCCGTTACGAAGGCGCGCACATCTACACGAGTTCGCTCGTGATGCGCTCCAAGAGCGGCACCGTCCGTTACATCGACGCCGTGCACAGTCTTCATAAGCTCGACCAGATTTCAGGTATCCACTACAAGGCCTGATCCGCGCAGAGCAGAAGAACCGAGCGCCGCCGTTTCGGTCTGCCGAAACGGCGGCGCTTTGTCTTTGCTTTCGCCGCGCCGCTTCCGAACGTTCCCCGCGGAACGGCGGAAGCGGCCTTCAGACCGGGTGGAAGCGTGTGTACCAACAAGCCTTATGACACGGAGGTCTTGAATGAGAACTTCCTACGACGTTGTGATCGTCGGCGGCGGCGTGGTCGGCTGCGCGATCGCCCGGGAACTTTCAAAATTCCGGGCGAGCGTCTGCCTGGTCGAGCGCGAGATGGATGTCTCCCTCGGCACGAGCTGCCGCAACAGCGGCGTGCTGCACTCGGGCATCAACTACAAGCCGGGGACGCTGCGCGCCCGTCTCGCCGTGCGCGGCAACGCGCTGATGGACGATCTGTGCCGCGACCTGAAGGTGAAAATCAAGCGTCTCGGCAAGCTGACTGTCGCCCTCGACAAAGACGACATACCCGGGCTGGAGCGCGTTTACGGGCAGGGCAAGGCCAACGGCGCGCCGGGGCTCGAGATCGTCGGCCCCGATCGGATGCGCATGATACAGCCGGACGTGCGGGGCGTCGCCGCTCTGTGGTCGCCCAGTACGGCGATCATCTCGCCCTACGGGCTGACGATCGCGCTCGCCGAAAACGCGAAGGCCAACGGCGCCGAGATCCTGCTGAACTGGCCCGTCGCCGGTGTCGAGGTCTTGCCGGAAAAACGCGGCTTCCGCGTCAAAAACGCCCGCGGCGAAACTCTGGCCGCCAAGGTTCTCGTCAACGCGGCGGGGCTGTTCGCCGCGGAGGTCTGCGAGATGGCCGGCATACGCGAGTATCGCATCTACCCGTGCCGGGGAGAGTATTACGTGCTCGACAAGCGCCTCGACGGCATGCTGCGCACGCTGATCTACCCCACGCCCAACCCAAAAAACCCCGGTCTCGGCATTCACCTGACGCCCACGGTTGACGGGAACATTCTCATCGGGCCGAGCGCCGACTATCAGGATTCGCCCCGCTGGACGGGGAACACGGCGCTCACGATGGCCTCGCTCAGAGAGGAGGGGGCGAAACTGCTGCCCGAAATCCGCGTGTCCGACTACATCCGCAGTTTTTCGGGACTCCGCGCCAAACAGACGCCTCCCCGGGTCGGCGGCAACGCCGACTTTGTCATAGAGGATCGCGCGGACGTTCCCGGCTTCATCAACATTTTAGGCATCGAAAGCCCGGGACTGACAAGTTCGCCGGCCATCGCGGAGATGGCGCGCGACATGGTCGCGAAGCATGTCGCCCTCGCGCCCAATCCAGGCTTTAACGGCGTGCGCTCCGGCGGCGCGGCCCCGTTGAGCGAACTCGGCCCCGAGGAGCGGGCCGAACTGATCGCCGAAGACCCCGACTACGGGGAGATGATCTGCCGCTGCGAGTCCGTGAGCAGACGCGAAGTGCTCGACGCGCTGAACAACCCGTTGGGGGCCCGAACGTTCGCGAGCCTGAAATACCGCTCCCGCGTGTCGATGGGGCGCTGTCAGGGCGGTTTCTGCGTTCCGCGCATCGCGCGGCTGCTCTACGAGGAGTTCGGCTGGAAGTGGGTGGATTTTGTCGATCACAGCGCCGGATCCCGCATGTTCGACGGCTGTGTTTTGAGCGGAGGTGACCGGGGATGATCCGCGAAAGAACCTGCCAAGTCGCCGTCGTCGGCGGCGGGCCGGCCGGGCTGGCCGCCGCGATCGCGGCTCGAGAAGCCGGCTGCCGCGACGTGGTGCTCGTCGAGCGCGACAAATTGCTTGGCGGTATCCTCAACCAATGTATTCACGACGGGTTCGGACTGCATCGTTTCGGAGAGGCCCTGAGCGGCCCCGAATACGCCAAGCGGGACATCGACCGTTTCAACGAACTTGGCCTCGAGGCGCTGACAGAGTCGATGGTTCTGCGCCTGTCGGGTCGGCGCGAGATCCTCGTCAGCCGCCGCGGCGAAATGCTCCGCCTCAAAGCCGGCGCCGTCGTGCTGGCCATGGGCTGCCGCGAACGCCCGCGCGGCGCGCTCTCGATCCCGGGCACGCGCCCTTCGGGCGTGTATACCGCCGGCGCCGCTCAGAATTTCGTCAACATGAGCAACCTCATGCCTGGCAGGAAGGTGTGTATCCTCGGATCGGGCGACATCGGCCTCATCATGGCGCGGCGCATGACGCTCGAAGGAGCCGAGGTCAAAGCCGTCTTTGAGCTTTTGCCGTACTCGAGCGGGCTGCCGCGCAACATTCAGCAGTGCCTCGGCGACTACGGCATCCCGCTTTATCTCGGCGCCACCGTCACCGATATTATCGGCACGGATCGGCTGGAGGCCGTCCAAGTCTCGCGGGTCGATGAACGACGCCGCCCCATCCCCGGCACAGAGCGGATTTTCGAGTGCGACACGCTGCTTCTGTCGGTGGGGCTGATCCCCGAAAACGAGCTGACGCGCATGGCCGGGATCGAGATCAACCCGGTCACGGGCGGAGCGTTCGTCGATGAGAGTTTCATGACCGGCGCGCCGGGAATTTTCTCCTGCGGCAACGCTCTCCACGTTCACGATCTCGTAGACTGGGTATCGACGGAAGCCGCGGAAGCGGGGCGTCGCGCCGCCGAATGGGCGCTCGGCCGCGAAGCCCCCCGCTGCCGAATCCAAGTCCGCCCGGGGGCGGGGGTGCGCTACACAGTGCCCTCGCGAGTCAGCGGCGGGAAAGACATCTCGATCGCGTTCCGCCCGGCCGCGCCCGGTCGGGACAGATACCTCGTCGTCTCGGCTGACAACCGCGAAATCGCGCGCCAAAAGCGCGTCAGGATCCATCCGGCCGTCATGGAGCATCTGACCGCGCGCGCCTCTGACCTGCGCGACTGTTCCGTACTGGAGGTGTCGGTACAATGAGCGAAATCCGCGAGTACACCTGCGTCGTCTGTCCCAACGGCTGCGCCCTGCGCGTCGAAACGGGCGGCGGCGGCACGCCGCGTTTTCTTTCCGTCACGGGCAACCTGTGCCCGCGCGGCGCGTCGTGGGCACGGCAGGAAGTCGAAAATCCCCTGCGGACAATTTCGACGAACGTCGCCGTTATCGGAGGCACTCTGCCCGTGGCCAGCGTGCGCACGCTCGACGCCATCCCCCTTTCGCGGATCCGGGCCGTCAGAGAAAGCTTGAGAAACATTGTTCTTCGCGCTCCCGTGCGGATCGGCGATCTCGTCGCCGACAAACCGGCGGGCGTCCCGTGCCGCGTCGTCGCCACGCGCGACGTGCCGGAGCGGAAGCGCCCTTAAACGGAACCGTCCGGGCCGAAAAGTATTTTCACCGATCTTTCATCGGCAAAAAGATTGACGGAACGCCGCGATACTGTTAAAATCGGCCTTAGGTTTTTGTTCACGACAACACATTCGGACAGGGGGTGCGGACACATGCGGGCGGCGCGCGTTTTTTCCGGCGGCACAATCATTATTATAGCGGCGGCTGACGCATCGTGGTCTCTCCCTCTGACGACGGTCTAGTTTGACGTGCGCTGAAAACAGGGAGGTGAGCGCGTATGCTCTTGCCTCCCTGTTTGTTATTTCGCGGTTTGATACGTTCGCTTGCCCAAGCGAAGGCAAAATTTGTCAGAGAGGTGACGCCGTATGCCGGTCGATTACAAATCGACGCTCCATCTTCCCCAGACGTCGTTCCCGATGAGGGCGGGCCTGTCCAAAAAAGAGCCCGAGACAGTCAAGTTCTGGGAGAACAACGAAATTTACCGCAAGATGCTTGAGAAAAACAAGGGCGGGCAGTCTTTCATGTTCCACGACGGCCCTCCTTACGCCAACGGCGCCATCCATATCGGACACGCGCTCAACAAGTCGCTGAAGGATTTCATCGTCAAGTACAAATCCATGCGCGGCTACTACGTGCCTTACGTTCCCGGCTGGGATACACACGGGCTTCCCATCGAGCTTAAAGTCCTCAAGGACGAGCGCCTCGACAAAGACACGACCCCGGCGCTCGAACTGCGCGCCAAATGTAACGATTACGCCCTCAAATATGTGAACATTCAGCGCGACGGCATGATCCGCCTCGGCTGCTTTTCGCTCTGGGACGATCCCTACCTCACGCTGAAGCCGGAGTTCGAGGCGCGCGAGCTGAAGACGCTCGCCGCGATCGTGGACAACGGTTTTGTGTACCGCGGGACAAAGCCCGTGTACTGGTGCATCGACTGCCAGACCGCCGAGGCGGCAGCGGAGATCGAATACGCCGACGTGACGTCGCCCTCGGTGTTCGTCGCCTACCAGATGGACGACGAGGTCGCCGAAAGGTTCCCGTCGCTGAAAGGACGCGACGTGAACGTCGTCGTGTGGACGACGACGCCATGGACGCTTCCCGCCAGCCGCGCCGTCACGCTGAACGCCAATTACGACTACACGTTCTTTGAAGTCGGCGACAAGGTCTACCTCATCGCCGACGCGATGGCCGAGTCCGTGTCGAACGACACGCGCCTCGATTTCTCCAAGCGCCTGCTGACTGTCAAGGGCAGGGATCTGGAACTGCTTAACGCCAACCACCCCATGTATCCCTGCAAAACGCCTCTCGTCCTCGCGGCCTACGTCACGCTCGACGCCGGCACCGGCTGCGTCCATACGGCGCCCGCCTACGGCGTGGAGGACTTCGAGACGGGGCAGAAGTACCACATCGAAAACTACAACCCCGTGGACGCGACGGGACACTTCAAGCCGGACACTCCCTGCGTCGCCGGGATGGATCTCGACACGGGCGGACGCCGTTCGCTCGAGCTTATAGAACAGGCCGGGCGTCTCCTCGGACTCAAGAAGATCACCCACAGCTACCCGCACTGCTGGAGATGCCACAAGCCCGTCATCTTCCGCTCGACGCCCCAGTGGTTCATCGATGTCGCGCGATACAAAAAGAAGGCTCTCGACGTTATCGACAACGAGGTCACGTGGATCCCCGTCTGGGGACATGACCGCATTTACAACATGGTCTCGGAGCGCTCCGACTGGTGCATCAGCCGCCAGCGCGTGTGGGGCGTGCCCATCCCCGCGTTTGAATGCGAGGACTGCCACGAAACCATCCTCACGGGTGATCGTATCCGCAAGGTCGCGGAGAAAGTGGCCGCCGAAGGTTCCGACGTCTGGTGGTCGCGCGCGCCCGAAGAACTCCTCGGCGAACTCTGCGTGTGTCCGCGCTGCGGCGGGCGTCGCCTTCGCAAGGGCGAGGATATCCTCGACGTGTGGTTCGATTCCGGCGTCAGCCACTTCTCGGTGATGGACGTTCCCTCGCGCCCCTACCTGTCGTGGCCGACCGATCTGTACCTCGAAGGCGCCGACCAGCACCGCGGGTGGTTCCAGACATCGCTGCTCGCCTCGGTCGCCGTCACGGGCAAGGCTCCTTACAAGGCCGTCCTCACTCACGGTTTCATCGTTGACGAGCAGGGGCGCAAGATGTCCAAGTCGCTCCAGAACGGCGTGTCGCCCGAGAAAATCACCAACCGCGACGGCGCCGACATTCTGCGGCTGTGGGTCGCGTCGGCCGACTACCGCAGCGACATCCACATCTCGGACGGCATCATCAGGAACCTGTCCGAGGAATACCGCCGCATCCGCAACACGGCGCGCTTCATGCTCGGCAACCTGAAAGATTTCAACCCCGCCAAAGATCTCGTGCGGTTTGAAAAGATGCCCGAGTTCGACCGCTGGGCGCTTTCGCTGCTCAACCGCGCCGTCGAGCGCGTGACCGCAGGCTGGGAGGAGTACGACTTCCACATGCCGACGACGGTGATCCACCAGCTCTGCGTCAACGATTTCAGCGCGCTCTATCTCGACGCCAGCAAGGATCGTCTTTACGCGGACGCCGAGGACGATCTCGGTCGCCGCTCGTGCCAGACGGTTATGTGGAAGACTGTCGGCGCGCTGGCGCGTATGCTGGCACCGGTGCTCAGTTTCACCGCCGAGGAGATCTGGCAGCAGCTGCGCGCGATCGACCCGTCGCTGCCCGAGAGCGTGTTCCTCTCCTCGTGGCCCGAGCCGGTCGCCGCCGAACGCGACGACGCCCTCATCGAGAAATGGGAAAAGATCAAACAGCTTCGCGGCGTCGTCAGCAAAGCGCTGGAGACGGAACGCGCCGCCGGAAAGATCGGCCAGGCGCTCGAAGCCCGCGTCCTCGTCACGGCTCCCGACTACTACAAGAACGCCTTGAGCGCCGAGGACTGGGCCATGGTCTGCATCACTTCCGGCTTTGAGTTCAGCCACGCGAGCGTCAAAACCGACGCGGACATCAAGGTCGAAGTGCTTCCCGCCAAAGGCTCGAAATGCCCGCGCTGCTGGAAGTACGAGGAATCGCGGCATCCCGACGGTCTCTGCGGGCGCTGCGCCCGCGTTCTCGCGTCGCGGGACAGGGCGTAAACCGCCCGTTTTTCGCCGGGCGGGGGCATATAATACACGTTCCGCGCAATACGCGGACAGCCGAGGCCCTCGTTTTTCGAGCGCTCCGGCAGGATAAAGGGGTACGCGCGCGCCGCGTACCCCTTTTTTTTTTGCGCGCGGTTCCAAAGAGATGAACCGCGCGGAACTATACAAATCTGACAAGTAGTCGCCGTATGAGGGCTTCGAGCGTCGGCGCACAAACCGGCCGATGAACAGACATTTTCATACGTACCGCAATCCGCGCGGGGCGCCGTTGCTCAAAGCTTATTCGGGGAAAGAGGATCTTAAAAAGAAAAACCACGTGGC
>CAZRXR010000002.1:49513-74386 GCA_964604125.1 uncultured Synergistaceae bacterium | reverse complement strand
CGGCGGACATCACGCGCTCGTTCAGCGAGCCGCAGGCGATGTAGTCGAGAAAGAAAAGCGGTCTGGCCCCGCCCGTGACGAGATCGTTGACGTTCATCGCCACAAGATCCTGTCCCAGCCCGTCGTAGATGCCCGATGCGCGCGCGACTTCCACCTTTGTGCCCACTCCGTCGCAGCAGCCGGCGATCAGCTGGCCGCCCGGGAGGCGCATCAGCCCGCTGAAGCCGCCGATGCCGCTCACGACGCGGGGATCGGCGGCGCGGCGGCCGAGGATGCCCTTGATCGTTTCGACCCAGCGGTCGCCGCCTTTGATATCGACGCCGGCCTTTTCATAGGTCAGTTTGCTCATTGTCTTGTTCCTCCATATAGTTTCCGTCGAAGCACGCCGTGCAGAGCCGCCGCTCCGGCAGCCCGACCGCGCCGACGAGATCCTTCCGGCTCAAGTAGGACAGCGAATCGACGCCCAGATGCGCCCGCAGCGCGTCGCCCTCGAGCCGCGCGGCTATCAGATCCTTGCGGCTGGGCGTGTCGATGCCGTAAAAACACGGGTACGCGACCGGGGGGCTTGAGACGCACATATGCACGCCGCGCGCGCCGCAGTGGCCGCGAAGCAGCCGGGCGACTTTGATCGAGGTGGTGCCGCGCACGATCGAGTCGTCGATGACAATCACGTCCCGCCCCTGGATCATCCCCTTCATCGGGTTGAGTTTTTTGAGGACGCCCAGTTCGCGCACGCGCTGCGTCGGCTCGATGAAGGTTCTCCCGCTGTAGCGGTTGCGCACGATAGCCGATTCGTAGGGCACGCCCGACTCCTCCGAGAAACCGAGCGCCGCGATCGTTCCGCTGTCGGGCATACCCGTCACAAACGGGCGCACCGGCTCGCCGCCGCCCGAACAGTTCCCGCACGACCGCGCGAGCGCGCGCCCCATGTTCTTCCGCGCCTCGTAGACGGAGACGCCGTCTATGACGCTGTCGGGACGGGCGAAGTAGACGTATTCAAACGCGCAGTGAAAGCCGCGCGACGCTTTGCGCGGGATCCGAAAGCTCTGGACGCCGTGTTCGTCGATCACGAGGATCTCGCCGGGGGCGACATCGCGGATCATCTCCGCGCCGAGGAGGTCGAACGCGCACGACTCCGAGGCCACGTAGGTCGTCGCGTCGCGGCGTCCGAGCGCGAGAGGGCGGAACCCCCAGGGATCGCGCGCCGCTATCAGTTTGTCGTCGTGCAGGAACACGAGCGAATAGGCGCCCTTCAGCCTCCGCAGAGCCTGAGAGAGCGCGTCGAGAAAGGGCCTTCCCGGCAGGTGAGAGACGAGGTGCAGGATCACCTCCGTGTCGGAACTCGACTGGAACAGCGCGCCCCGCCCTTCGAGGACGACGCGCTCCGTCATGGCGTCCGGCAGGTTGCCGTTGTGGGCGACGGCGAACGCCCCGCGCGCGAGCGTGTTGGCCGTGAGCGGCTGTATGTTGCAGGCCGCCGAACCACCGGCTGTCGCGTAGCGCACGTGCCCGATGGCGCTGCGGCAGGAGATCCCGCTCATCTCGCCCTGATCGAGCGCCGAGTGCACCAACCCCGGCCCCTTGCGGCAGACGATCTCGCCCCGGGAGGTTGTCCACGCGACGCCCGCGGCCTCCTGGCCTCGGTGCTGCAGCGCGTAGAGACCGAGGTAAACCTCCTCGGCAAGCGGCGCCGGGACGGGAGAAAAAGCTCCGATGATGCCGCACATGTGTATTAACTCCTGAAAGCCGCGTCCAGTTCCGCGACCGTCGCCAGCACATCGCCGTCCAGTTTGAGACAGTCGCCGCCAACCGCGCCGATCCGCGTGACGGGCACGCCCTTCCAGCAGGAAACGAACGTCTCGGCCTTGTCGGCGGGCACGGCGTAGACGGCCGCGGTCGCGCCCTCGCCGAAAAGTTCCTCGACGGCGGCGTCCTTCAGCGAAAGCTCCGCGCCGACGCCGGAGTCGATGGCCTCTTTGGCCAGGGCCGTCAGCAGCCCGCCGCCTATGACGGGACGGCCGCTGTCGGCGGCTTGGGCCTTGGCGACGGCGAGAGCGCCGGCGTTGAACTTCCGTTCTTTTTCGGCGTCGAAGGGCAGGGGCCGCCCGGCGAAGTCGCGCCCGAAATGACGCTGGTAGACGCTTGCCGCCAGCGTGGCGTTGTTGAAACCGGCGAGGAAGACGGCGTCGCCGTCCTTCCAGCGGCCGGATTTGACTACGGCGGGGGCTTCCACCATGCCGACGACGCCCAGAAGCGGCGTGGGCAGGATGGCCGCGACGGATGTTTCGTTGTAAAGGCTGACGTTGCCGGAAACGACGGGGCAGTCGAGCGCTTTGCAGGCGGCGGCCAGACCGTCCACGCTGCGCGACAGCACCCAGAAATGCCGCGGCTTCTCGGGCGAGGGAAAGTTGAGGCAGTTTGTCAGCCCGGCGGGAACGGCGCCCGCGACCGAGAGCACGCGACAGGAACGGGCCACGAGGTTGGCGGTGGCGCGCTCCGGGTCAAGCTCGCAGCCCCAGGGGTCGGCCTCCATGCTGACGGCGCAGACGCGGCCGGATTCGGCCACGCGGAACGCGCATACGGGCGAACCGGGGCCGACGACGGTGTTCGTCTGCACCATCGAATCGTACTGCACGTAGATGGCTTCTTTGCAGTGCAGGTTGCTGTCGCTCAAAAGTTCGAGGAGGGCTTTGCCGGGCTCGGCGGGCGCGTTGATTTCCATCTTTCTGTTCCATCTGGATTCGAGGTCGGGCCGCTCGGCGGGCCAGGGGATGACGGGGCAGTCGCTGCCGATCGTCGTGGCGGGAACGTCCGCGACGATCTTGCCCTTCCAGTAGATTCGGTAGTGGTCGCCCTCCTCGGTGCGGCCGATTTCCGTTGCGTCGAGGCCCCATTTGCCGGCGATGCGCAGCACGTCGGGCATCTTTTCGTCCTCCACGATGAGCAGCATGCGCTCCTGAGACTCGGAAAGGGCTATTTCCCACGGCTCCATGCCCTCGGCGCGCAGAGGCACCTTGTCGAAGTCGAGCGTCATGCCCACGCCGCTTTTGGCGGCGACTTCCGACGACGACGAGAGGATCCCCGCCGCGCCCATGTCCTGCATGGAGACGAACAGCCCCGCGTCGCGCATCTCGAGACAGGCCTCGGTGAGAAGTTTTTCGACGAACGGGTCGCCTATTTGGATCGAAGGGCGGCTCTCCTTGGTGTTGTCCTTCAGCTCGACCGAGGCGAAAGCCGCGCCCGCGATGCCGTCGCGCCCCGTCTTGGATCCGAGGATGACGACCGCCTGCCCGGGGCGGGCCGTCTGCGAACTGACGATCTTGTCCACCTTCACCGTTCCGATGTTCATCGCGTTGACGAGCGGGTTGCCCTCGAAAGAAGGATCGTAGTACGTCTTGCCGCCGATCGTCGGCACGCCGATGCAGTTTCCGTAGTCGCCGACGCCCTTGACGACGCCGTCGTGCACGGGCGAATCAACCGAGCCGAAGAACAGCCCGTCAAGCGAGGCGACGGGGCGCGCCCCCAGCGCGATGATGTCGCGGATGATGCCGCCCACGCCGGTGGCCGCGCCCTGATAGGGCGCCACGGCGGAGGGATGGTTGTGGCTTTCGACCTTGAAAGCGATGCCGACGCCCGCGCCGCCGTCGATGATCCCGGCGTTTTCGCCGGGGCCGAGGACGACGTACTTGCCCTCCTTGGGCAGTTTTTTAAGGAGCGGGCGCGAAGATTTGTAGCTGCAGTGCTCCGACCACATCACGCCCATGATGCGCAGCTCGAGCTCGTTCGGCTCGCGACCGAGCGTCTTTTTCAGCGAAAGGTATTCGGACTCGCGGAGCCCTGCGTCTTTGTAATTCATCAGCGAAGACCTCCTTCAAGCCATTTTTTCACTGAAGACCAGAACCGCGCGCCGTCGATCCCTCCGAGAAGCGGGTCGCTGTAGCGCTCGGGGTGGGGCATCAGACCCAGCACGTTGCCGCGCCCGTTCACGATGCCGGCGATGTTGTCGAGCGATCCGTTCGGGTTGCTTTCGGGCGCGGCGCGGCCCGATGCGTCGCAGTAGCGGAACGCGACGCGGCCCTCGCCCTCGAGAGTTTTCAGGCCCTCGGGGTCGATGTAATAGCGGCCCTCGTTGTGCGCGATGGGAATGGTGATCACCTCGCCCTTTTCGTAGTCGAGGGTGAAGGGCAGGTCGTCGCGCTCGACGCGGATGGCGACGGGCTTGCACACAAAGTGCTGGCAGTCGTTTGCCAAAAGAGCGCCGGGGAGAAGACGGCTTTCAGTCAGAACCTGAAACCCGTTGCAGATGCCGAGAACAAGCCCGCCGCGCGCGGCGTGATCCTTGACGGCCTGTACGATCGCGGAATTGGCGGCCATGGCGCCGCAGCGGAGATAGTCCCCGTATGAGAAACCGCCGGGAAGGATCACGAGATCGGTGCGAGGGGGAAGAACGGTGTCCTTGTGCCACACCGTCACCGCGTCGCAGCCAGCGAGCGCGCCCGCCGCCTTGACGGCATCCTGATCGCAGTTGCTGCCGGGAAAAACGACGACCGCTGTTTTCATGCGCGGGCCGCCTCTGTCTCTACCTTGAATTCCTCGATGATGTCGTTGACGAGCAGGTCGTCGCACATCCTCTCCGCGACGGAGACGGCTTCGGCTTCGTCCGCGGCCTCGATGTCGAGATGAATGTACTTGCCGACGCGCAGGTCTTTAAGGCAGCCGTAGCCCATGCCTTTCAGCGACGCCGCGACGGTCTTGCCCTGTGTGTCGAGGACTCCTTCCTTGAGAAACACAAGCAGACGGATTCCGTAGATCATCGGATCAAACCTCTTTCTCTTAAATAATTTAGCGCCCGGTTCCCTTTTTTCCGCGCCGCGCGCGGCGGGGAGATCCCCGGAAAAAATCCCCCGTCGCGGAAAAGAAAACATACTTTGTCCTTTCCGAGAGGCCCGCGCGGCGAAAAGGGAAAAATCCGCGTCGCGCGAAGCATGACGCACCGAACATTATTCTTCATCATAAACTAAAAGTCAATGAAGCAGACTCTTACGTTTTGCAGAAAGAAATGTGCGGCTTTGAGTAATTATCATGAAAAACGCTGAATTACAAGCAAAGATACAAACGGATGAAAATAAATCGCGCTATATATCGTTGAAAAATCCGCGCAACATGAATGTTCAACCGTTTTGAAAGTCCGCGCGGCCGCGTTTTTCTCTCGAAAGTCTTTGTAGCAAAACGAAAAATAGGCTATACTAATCACGTTTATGTCAAAAGACGTTCCCGGCAACCGCTTTCGAGCGTGTCAGAAACGTGTCAGAAAGGAAGATGCGCCTTGACAGCCGATCTCCAAAAAATACGCAATTTCTCGATCATCGCGCACATCGACCACGGCAAATCCACCATCGCCGACCGGCTGCTCGAGATGACGGGAACCATAGAGAAGCGCAACATGAAAGAGCAGATCCTCGACAGCATGGACATCGAGCGCGAGCGCGGCATCACCATCAAATCGGTGCCCGTGCGCATGACCTACCGCGCGGGAAACGGCGGAACCTACGTGCTCAACCTTATCGACACGCCCGGGCACGTCGATTTCGGCTACGAGGTCTCCAGATCGCTCGCGGCGTGCGAAGGGGCGCTTCTGGTCGTGGATTCAACGCAGGGCGTCCAGGCGCAGACGCTGGCGAACGCCTACAAGGCCGTCGATGACGACCTGACCGTCCTCCCGGTGCTGAACAAAATAGACCTGCCCTCGGCGCGTCCCGAGGAAGTGCGCCGTGAGATCGAGGACGTGATCGGCATCGACGCCTCCGAGGCGGTCTGCTGCAGCGCCAAGGAGGGGAGGGGCATCGACGCCATTCTCGAGCAGATTGTCCGCCGCGTGCCCGCTCCGCGCGGATCGAACGGCGCGCCGCTGCAGGCCCTGATCTTCGACGCCGTCTACGACAACTACCGCGGCATCGTCTGCTACGTGAGGCTGATGAACGGGACGATCAAGGCGGGCGACACCGTGAAGATGATGGCGACGGACGCCTCGTACACGGTCGAGGAAGTCGGCGTCTTTTCGCCGGGGTGGACGCCGGTGGAACTTCTCGGCGCCGGCGAGGTGGGGTATTTTACCGCCAGCATCAAGACGCTCGACGAGGCCCGCGTGGGAGACACCGTGACGGGCGCGGCCAACCCGGCCGCCGAGGCTCTTCCGGGCTACCGGCCGGTCAAACCGGTCGTGTACTGCGGGCTGTACCCCGTCGAGCGCGACGACTTCCCGCAGCTGCGCGACGCGCTCGAAAAACTCAAGCTGAACGACGCTTCGCTGAGCTACGATCCGGAAACGTCGGCGGCGCTCGGTTTCGGCTTCCGCTGCGGTTTCCTCGGCCTTTTGCACATGGACATCTCGCGCGAGCGGCTGGAGCGCGAGTTCAACGTGCGTCTCGTGGCGACGGCCCCGAACGTCGTCTATCGGGTCGTGACGAGAAACGGCGGAGTGATCGAGGCGCACCGTCCCACGGACTTCCCCCCCGACGGCGACATCCGGGAAGTGCGCGAGCCTGTGATCCGTCTGACGGTCTACACGCCGAAGGACTACGTCGGCAAGGTCATGCAGCTGTGTCAGGACAAGCGCGGCGTATACCAAAACCTCGACTACATCACGCCCGAGCGCGCCCGCGTCGTCTACGACCTGCCGCTCGCCGAGTTCATCGTCGAATTTTACGACAAACTCCAGTCGCTGACTCGCGGCTACGCCTCGCTGGACTATGAGCATATCGGTTTTCGCGCGTCGAACCTCGTCAAAGTCGATATGCTGATCAACCAGGAGCCGATCGACGCTTTCTCGTTTATCTGCCATGCCGACGACGCCTATCACCGCGGGCACGCTTCGGCGATGAAGCTGAAGACGCTGATCCCGAACCAGCTGTTCGAGGTGCCGATTCAGGCTTCCGTCGGCAAGAAGGTGATCGTGCGCGCGAACGTCCGCGCGCTCAGAAAGGACGTTCTCGCCAAATGCTACGGCGGCGACGTCACGCGGAAGAACAAGCTGCTTGAGAAGCAGAAGAAGGGCAAGGAGCGGATGAAGCAGATCGGCCGTGTCTCCATCCCGCCCGAGGCGTTCCTCTCGTTCCTGAACGTTAACGACGATGAGGACGACACGTAACGGGAAGTTCTCGCTGTACGCGCACGTGCCTTTCTGCCGCTCAAAGTGCCCGTACTGCGCTTTTTACAGCTTTCGCCCCCGCGCGGAGCAGGTCGCCCTGTGGACGGAGCGCGTCGTCCGCGAGTTGAAGTCGCTTGCGCGGGGACTTGATCCGGGCGCGCGGCTTTCGACGATCTACTTCGGCGGGGGAACGCCCTCGTACCTCGGCGCCGCTCAATGGGAGCCGGTCTTCGAGGCTCTGGACAGCTTTGAGCGCGCGGACGGCTGCGAGTTTACCGTGGAAGCGAACCCCGAAAGCGTCAGCCGGGAAAAACTGCTGCTCTGGCGGGACAACGGCGTGAACAGGATCAGCCTTGGCGTGCAGTCGCTCGTCGATTCCGAGCTGAGAACGCTCGCGCGCCCCCACACGGCCGCGCGGGCGCTGGACGCGCTGCGCGCCTGTCTGGAGGCGGGGTTTCGCGTCGGCGCCGATTTGATGTTCGCGCTGCCCGGGCAGACGCTCCGTTCGTGGCACAAGAGCCTGAACGGACTTCTCGGAGAAGGTGTGGAGCATATATCTGTCTACCAGCTGACGATCGAGCCGGACAGTTTTTGGGGAAAGCGCGCGCCCGGGAACCTGCCCGACAGCTACCCGTTCTACCGATGGGCGCAGTACTTCCTGCCCCGGCGCGGGCTGCGCCAGTATGAGATCGCCAGCTTTGCCGTCCGGGGTCGGGAAAGCCGCCACAACCTCGCCTACTGGAGACGGGAAAACGTTCTCGCCGCCGGGCCGGGCGCGTGGGGGTTTCTGGACGGGACGCGCTTTGCGAACGCAAAGAACCTTGAGCGATGGGCGGACGCCGTGCGCGAGGGGGGATCTCCCCGCGAGTACGAGGAGCGCCCGATCGGCCTCAAAGCCGCGAGCGAGGCCGCCGTCCTCGCTCTGCGCACGTCCGAAGGGATCGTGTACGACGAGTTCGCGCGGGCCTATGGGCGCGACGCGCTTGAACGAGTGCTCGCGCGGCTGCGCGGCGTGCCGCCCGAAGACGTGAGATGGAGAAGCGGCGGAGTCTCGCTGTCTCCGCGCGGCATGAGGGTCGGAAATGCCATCTGGAGCGAACTGATCGATTTGGATGAACAGGCGGGCGAACGAGGGGAACATGAACGAACTTCTGCCGGTGTGCCGTGAAGACATGCGGAGGCGTGGCTGGGACGAGCTTGATTTTCTTTTTATCACGGGCGACGCCTACGTCGATCACCCGACGTTCGCCAACGGCTTGATCGCGCGCTGGATGGAGCGCCTCGGCTACCGCGTCGGCGTCGTCGCGCAGCCCGACTGGCGCTCCCGGCGCGATTTCGAGGCGATGGGCGAGCCGCGCCTCGCGGTGTTCGTCTCGGCGGGCAACCTCGACTCGATGCTGAACAAGCTGACGGCCGCGCGCAACAGGAGGGCGGCGGACGTGTATTCCCCCGGCGGCCTCGCCGGGCTGCGCCCCGACCGCGCGACGATCGTCTACTGCAACAGAGCCCGCGAGATATGGGGAGACAAGCCGCTCGTCGTCGGCGGCATAGAGGCCAGCATGAGACGTTTCGGGCATTACGACTACTGGTCGGACACGATACGCCGCCCCATGCTCGCCGACTGCCGCGCCGACATTTTGATCTACGGCATGGGAGAACTGCAGCTGAAAGAAATTTCCGCCCGGCTCGCCCGCGGCGAGCCTGTCGAAACGATCACGTCGGTCGCCGGCACGTGCGTGATGATGAAAGACGCCCCGGCCGACTGCGTCGAAATCCCGTCGTTCGAGCGAATCCGCGAAAGCCGCGAGGCATACGCCGAAGCCTACAGGCTGCAGGCGTCCGAGCAGGATCCTTTCCGGGGCAAAGTCGTCGCTCAAAGGGTGGGCGACAGGTACATGGTGCAGAACCCTCCGATGCGCCCGCTGACGACGGCCGAGTTCGACCTCGTCAACGAGTTGCCCTACACGCGCGAGCCTCACCCGATGTACGAAACGATGGGAGGCGTCCCCGCTATCGAGGAGGTGCGTTTCAGCATCGCCGGCACGCGCGGCTGTTTCGGCAGCTGCTCGTTCTGCGCTATCCACGCGCACCAGGGGCGGATCGTCCAGGCGCGGAGCGAAGAATCGATCCTTCGCGAGGCCGTCGCGCTGACGAAGCACCCCAAGTTCAAAGGCTACATTCACGACGTGGGCGGCCCGACCGGGAACTTCCGCGCCCCCGCGTGCGACAGACAGCTTAAATACGGCTGCTGCCGCGAGCGCCAGTGCCTTTTCCCCGCGCCGTGCCCCAATCTGAAAGCCTCGCACGCCGGTTTCATATCGCTGCTGCGCAGGCTGCGGGCCGTGCCGGGCGTAAAAAAAGTCTTTATCCGATCGGGGCTGCGCTACGACTACATCCTCGCCGACCCGGAGGGCGATCGTTTTATCGACGAGATCTGCCGCTGGCACGTGTCGGGGCAGATCCGCGTCGCCCCCGAGCACGCCAGTCCCAAGGTGCTCAAGCTGATGGGGAAACCCCCGGTGGAGAAATACGTCGAGTTCAAACGGCTGTTTGAGGAAGCGACGCGGCGCGCCGGAAAGGAGCAGTACGTCCTGCCGTACCTGATCTCGAGCCATCCCGGCTGCTCCCTCAAAGAAGCCGTCGTCCTCGCCGAGTTCCTCCGCGACCAGCGCTTTACGCCGGAGCAGGTGCAGGACTTCATCCCCACGCCGGGCAGCGCCTCGACCTGTATGTATCGGACAGGGCTGAACCCGTTCACGGGAGAGAAACTCAGCGTGCCGCGCGGCGGGCATGAAAAAGCGCTGCAGCGGGCGCTGCTCCAGTACAGGCGTCCCGAGAACAGAGCCCTCGTCCGCGAGGCGCTCCTCAAAGCGGGACGCGGCGATCTGATCGGCTTCGCGCCGCGATGCCTGATACGGCCCGGCCGGGCGCGGATCCCGGGCAAAGAGACTCCGCCTCCGCGCCGGAGGGGAAAGGGCGTCCGCGTGACCCATACAACCGGGAGGAAGAAAGATGACTGCGGAAATTGACGAACGCCTAAACGCTTCCGGCCTGATCTGGAGCGCCGGAGCGCCGCTGAAACGCTTGTGCCACTGGCGCATCGGCGGCCCGGCGGACTACCTTGTCGAGCCGCGCGGGGCGGAGGAAACGGCCCGCGCGCTGGAAATCGCCGCGGACGCCGGCAGGCCGTGCCTCGTCATCGGACACGGGTCGAACATGCTCTTTGACGACATGGGGTACCGGGGCGTGGTCGTGAAAATCGGCGGGCGATTCGGCAAGTTCGGTTTCGACGGGACGTCGGTCCGCGCGCAGGCCGGCGTCTGGACGCCCGAGCTGGCGCGCGTCTGCGCGGGGCGCGGGCTGGGCGGGCTGGAGCACGCCGTGGGGATCCCCGGGAACCTGGGCGGCCTGATCTTCATGAACGGCGGCAGCATGAGGCGCGGCGTCGGCGAGCGCGTGGAATATGTCGATATCCTCGACGAGCGGGGACGGACGCGGCGCCTGTCGGCGGAGGAGTGTTGTTTTTCATACCGCCACTCTGTTTTTCAGCATAAAAACTGGGTGATCCTCGGCGCGCGCCTGCGCCTTGATCAAAGCGATGCCGAGACGGTGCGCCGGGGGATGCTCGCTGTTCTCGCGGAACGGCGGGGAAAGTTCCCGCTTGATTTTCCGAACTGCGGGTCGGTCTTCTCCAACGACGACGCGCTTTACAGGCAATACGGGCCTCCCGGGATGGTGATCGACAGGCTGGGACTGAAAGGAACGCGCGTCGGCGACGCCGAAGTCAGCCGCCGGCACGCCAACTTTATCATCAACCGGGGAAACGCCCGCTCCGCGGACGTGTTTGAACTCGTGAGACGCATTCGTGCCCGCGTGCTCGAAAAGACGGGCTTTACGCTGAAGTGCGAGGTTCGCTACGCCTCGCCCGAGGGGAGGTGCGACCGTCTCGACGCTTTCCTGTGAGTGTCGTGGCGGGGAAGACCGCCGTCTTTTGGCGGCGCGAAGCGGGCGGCCGCAGCGATTCCCGGCCCGAGGGAAAACCTTTCCCAAGCGCGCGAAAATCGAAAAGCCGCGCGAACGTGTCTGTCCGCGCCGATCCGCGCGCCGAAGCCCGAAAATCCGTTCCGCGCGTTAAAAAAAGGAAGTTCTTTCGCGTCGCGCAAAGAACTTCCTTTTTTTTTCGGCTTTTTGTGCTATGATAAATTTGAATAAGTGTCATTCGTCATATTCCGAAAGGTTCAAGCCGGCTGTCGCGTCCGGCGCGAGATTGCGGCCCGCTTTCGCGGCCGCGGCGGAGGTGCAGAAAGAAACGATGCGGACGATCGGAACAACACAAGAGACAGAGACTTTCCAGCGGCAGCTCCGCCTGCTCCCCTCGATGGAAAGGCTGCTTTCCGACGAGCGGCTTGAAGCGTACAGGCGGCTCCTCGATCGCGACAGCCTGAAAGCGGTATGCGGCGAAACGATCTCCGCATGGCGCGAGAAACTCAGAAGCGGCCTCGTCGCCGCGTACAGCGAAGACCATTTCTTCGCCGACCTCGTGAAAAGGCTCGCCCGGCTGACGACGCCGAGTCTCCGTCCCGTGATCAACTGCACGGGCGTCGTCGTGCACACCAATCTCGGACGCTCGTGTCTGGCGGAGGAGGCCATCGACGCGGCCGCGTCGGCGGGCCTCGGCTACAGCACGCTCGAATACGACCTCGACACCGGCCGCAGAGGACAGCGCAACGCGCACGTGGAGGAACTTCTGTGCCGCGTCACGGGCGCGGAGGCCGCCGTCGTCGTGAACAACAACGCGGCGGCGGTGCTGCTCGTGCTCGCGGCTCTGGCGGCGAACAAGGACGCCGTTGTCTCGCGCGGCGAGCTGGTGGAGATCGGCGGTTCGTTCAGGATCCCCGATATCATGCGCTTCGCGGGCACGCGGCTGGTCGAAACGGGCTGCACGAACCGCACGCACCTCTACGACTACGAGCGCGCGATCACCCCCGATACGGCGATCCTTCTCAAAGTGCATCCGTCCAATTTCCGCATCACGGGCTTTGTCGCCTCTCCGGCGCGCGAAGAACTGGCGAGGCTCGCTCACAGCCGGGGACTGCTTGCGGTGGAGGATCTCGGCAGCGGCATCCTCGTCGGCGGGGAAGCGCTCGGCCTCGGGGGCGAGACGACGGTGAACGAATGTCTTGCCGCCGGCGTCGATCTGGTGACGTTTTCGGGCGACAAGATCCTCGGCGGCCCGCAGGCGGGAGTCGTCGTCGGGCGCGGGGAGCTTGTGGACAGGCTGAGACGCTACCCGCTGCTGCGGGCGCTCCGATGCGACAAGATGACGCTCGCCGCGCTCGAGGCGACGCTGCGCATCTACCTTCGCGGCGACTGGAAAAAGATCCCCACGCTCGAGATGATCTCGCGCCCCGCCGAAGAACTGAAATTGCGCGCCGAAAACCTCCGGCGCAAGATCGGCGAGCGCATCCCCGGCGCGGACGCGATGACGAAGGTCGTTCCTGCGGACGACGCCGTCGGCGGCGGCGCCTATCCCGAGCAGCCTCTCGCGGGCTGGGCCGTGGCCGTCGCGCCGACGCGGGCGGGCCTCGGCGCCGGCGAACTGCGGGAACGTCTGCGCCGCTGCGCGACGCCGGTCATAGCCGGCGCTCGCAACGACGAACTGCTGATCCACGTCAGGACACTGCGCGCCTTTGAAGAAGACCACTTGATCGCTTCGCTGCGCGAAGCGCTTGGCGCGGAACGATGAGCCGCCGGGAAATATCTCTGGTCGTCGGCACGGCGGGCCACATCGACCACGGCAAGACGCAGCTTGTCAAGGCGATGACCGGCATCGACTGCGACCGGCTCAACGAGGAGAAAAAGCGCGGCATCACAATCGAGCTCGGTTTCGCGCCGCTCGTCCTGCCGAGCGAGCGCGTTATAAGCCTCATCGACGTGCCCGGGCACGACCGCTTTATCCGTCAGATGGTGTCGGGGGCTTCCGGCATCGACGCCGCGCTCCTTGTCGTCGCGGCCGACGAGGGCGTCATGCCGCAGACGCGCGAGCATCTCGACATTCTCTCGCTGCTGGGCGTGCGGTACGGGCTGGTGGCGATCACGAAAAAAGACCTCGTGGACGACGAAATGCTGGAAATCGTGCGCGAGGACATCATGACGCTGACGGCGGGGACGTTTCTGGAAGACTCTCCCGTGATCGCCGTCTCGGCCGTGACGGGAGAGGGCGTCGGCGAGCTGAAAGCGGAGCTTGACCGGCTTGTCGATCGGGTGCGGCCCCGCGACCGCGGCGGGGCGTATTTCATGCCCATCGACCGCGCTTTCACCGTGGCGGGGTTCGGGACGGTCGTCACCGGCACGGCGTATAAGGGCGCGATCGCCCCCGGCGTGGAGATGGACGTGTGGCCATCGGGACGCAGAACGCGCGTGCGCTCCGTTCAGGTGCACGGCAGAAACGTCGAACGCGGGTTCGCGGGGCAGCGCGTCGCCGCCTGCCTGAGCGATGTCTCCCTCGACGAGATCAAGCGCGGCGACGTGGTGTGCGCCCGCTCGGTGTACCGGGCCACGTCGTGCCTCGACGTGATGCTGAAGCTGCTCGATTTCGTCCCGGAGCCGCTCGAACACTGGCAGCGCGTGCATCTCCACATCGGCACGGCCGATGTGCTCGCCCGCGTTTCGATGCTGGAGGACAAAAGCCTCCCGCCCGGGCACTCGGCGCCCGTGCAGCTTGTGCTGGAGGAGCCGGTCGCCGTGACGCTGGGGCAGCGTTTCGTGATCCGTTTCTACAGCCCCTTGCGCACCATAGGCGGCGGAGAGGTTCTCCTTCCCTACGCCTCGCGCCCGTCGGGCAAAAAACACCGCGACGCGGAGCGGGAGCTGCTCGTGCGGATCAGCGTCTCCGCCGGGCGCGACGAGAGGGCGGCCGCGATGGTCGCCGCGCGCGGCCGCCTGTCCGTGAGCGAACTGATGATCCTGACTCAGGAAGAACGCGAAGAACTGTACCCGATCCTCGAACGTCTCGAAAGCCAAAAGCGCGTGTTCTTCTTCAAAAGCGGCGACGGCGCCGTATTCTCCCCCAAGGCGTACCAGAAGACGGCGCAGAGCGTCGTCTCGGCCGCGCGGGAGTATCACGTTTCCTACCCGCACAGGCGGGGAGTGGCCGCCGACGAACTTGTCAGCGCCGTCTTTGCGGAGGAAGACCGCAGGATGGGGAGGAGTTTCCTCGACAGACTGCTGGAAGACGGCGTCCTGAATCGGGACGGGGAGTTCATCTCCGCGCCCGGATTTCTGCCACGGGACGACGCGGCGTTTACCGACGCGCGCCGAAAGATTCTGGACATTTGCGCGAGACGGGGCTGGAAACTGCCCGAGATCGCCGAACTCCGCGCCGAATCCGGCATCGCGGAAGCGGCCTTTTCAAACGTCCTCGATCAGATGAAGAAAAACGGCGACGCGGCCGTTCTGGCCGGCGCTTTCGTCCTCTCGATCGGACTGCTCGAGTCGCCGCTGAAGGCGCTGCGGTCGATCGAGGGCGGTTTCACGCTCGCGCAGGCGCGCGACGTGACGGGGAGCAGCCGGAAGTATATCCTGCCCGTGCTGGAGTATCTCGATGGCCTCGGCGTCACCCGCCGCGTCGGAGAAAAGCGGATTTTCATCAGAAAAGAGTGACCGTCCATGGCGTCCGCCGAAATCCCGTCCGTCGCGGCGCGGATCGAATGTCCCGCGAAGATCAACCTGTCCCTGCGCGTCACGGGGAAACTTCCGTCGGGCTATCACGAACTGTGTTCATTGTTTTATAAAATCACCCCTCTTGATTACTTGACAATAAACAGGGCGACGGAAGATAATGTAAGGGTGTTTTTTCGCGGTTCCCCGATGGAGATCGAGGGGAGGAATATTCTCCTCAAAGCGCTCGACGCGCTGCGGGCCGGGAACGCCGCCGTCCCCCCGTTCGGCATGACGCTTGACAAGCGCGTGCCGCCCGGCACGGGGCTTGGGGCCGGGAGCGGGGACGCCGCCGCGCTCCTGTCGCGGCTTGAAAGCGAAGGGTTCCCCGCGAGGGCGCGCGCGGCGGAGATCGGCGCCGACGTGTCTTTTTTGTGCGCGCCGTGTTCTCTGGCGCTCGCGCGGGGCCTCGGCGAGATTCTCCGCCCGATCGAACCCGTTCCCGAGCTGACCGCGATCGTCGCGATCCCGAGGTGGCGCTGCCGGACGCCCGAGATGTACCGGGCGCTCGACCTGCGGTACGGCTCCCGCTGGCCGCTTGAACCCCGCGAGGCGGAAAGCGAAGCCGCCGGCATTTTGCGCGGGCTTGCGCGCGGGCGCGTCCTCGGCCTGCTGCCGAACGATTTTACGCCCGTCCTGCTCGGGCGGCGCCCGGAGTACGCCGCGCTGTTCCGTGATTTCGAGCGGAACGGCGCGATCGCGTGGGGCGTCAGCGGCAGCGGCGCCGCCGCTTTCGCGCTGTGGCCGCCGGGACGTTTTTCGGGGTACCGCGCGGCTCTCCCGTGGGTGGAGGACGTTCTCATATTCCCGAGGAAAGGTGAGGTTTTATGAAAGGTCAACGCACAGAGCGGCTGATCCGCATCACTTCAAGGTTCCTTTCCGCGCCGTCGCGGCTGATTTCGCTGACGGGCCTCGCCGACGGTTTCGGCGTCTCCAAGACGGTCGTCAGCGACGATGTCTCGATGGTCAACGACGCCCTGTCGAACGAGGGCTACGGGCGTCTCGTCGTAGACAGAGGGCGCACGGGGGGCGCGTTCTACGTGCCCGCTCTCTCGGAAGAAAAACGGAGCGCGTTCCTCGCGGAAATGGCGGACATGCTCTCCGACCCGGAGCGCCTTCTGCCCGGCGGGCTGATCTATTACGCCGACATCCTGTTCAACCCGGTCTACACCGACATGCTCGGCCTCGCTTTCGCGAGCGACTTCAAGGATCTGCGACCCACGCTGATCATGACTTCGGAGGTGAAGGGCATCCCGCTCGGCCTGGCGACGGCGCGCGCGCTCGGCATCCCTCTGGCGGTGTGCCGTTTCCGCAACAGAGCCAGCGACGGCCCGGCCGTGTGCGTGCACTACCCCACGCAGAACGGCGAGGTGCGGTCGATGTACATGGGCACGAAGAACCTGACGCTGGCCGACAAAGTGCTGCTCATCGACGACTTCATGCACGGCGGCAGCACGGCGGCCGGCATGGCGCAGGTGGTTCACGAGTTCCGCGCCGAAGTCGTAGGCACCGGCGTGTTCATCGCGCTGGACGAGCCGGAGAAAAAGGCCGTCGGCGACTATAAAGCCCTGCTGAAACTCTCTCTGCGCGACGGCAAAAAGATCGTCGTGTGCTGAAGACGGTTCGCGCTCCGGTCGCTTGACGTAAGAATTTTCAGCCGTTATAATATATTCAGCCGACGGGCGCGCGGGGCGGCTCGCGCCGCGCGGCGGCGCCCCGGCGCGCGCGTATCGCGGGCCCATAGCTCAAGGGTAGAGCTGCCGGCTCATAACCGGGAGGTTCCAGGTTCGAACCCTGGTGGGCCCACCACGATATTTTTTAAAGAGGCTGTCCCCGACCCCGGCGACGCGGGCGGGGGACAGCCTTTATAAAATCGGGACGCGGGAACCTCGAACCTCCGACGGAACGCGCCGGGACGGAGTGCGTCCGCGCGGCTTTTGCCGCGCGCGGCGCGCTTTTCGCGAAACCATTCCGGCGCGGGACGGCGCGTCCGACGCGGCGGCGTAACAACAGAAAGAGGGGGCTTTTTATGAGCAGGGTGGTCGTACTGAACGCGGCGAAGATGGATTTTGACGGCAGCCTGGATTTCAGCGCGCTTTCCGACGAGGTGGTCGTGTACGCCGACAGCCGCGCCGACGAGATATTGCCGCGCGTTCGGGGAGCGGACGCCGTCGTCACGAAGGAACTGGCGCTCAGCCCCGAACTGGTGGCGAGTTTCCCCGCTTGCGTCAGACTGATCTGCGAGGCGGGCACGGGATACAACAACATTCCGCTCGACGCGGCGCGCGCCAAGGGGATCGCCGTCTGCAACATCCCCGCCTACAGCACGCAGAGAGTGGCCCAGACGGCGGTGATGCTGATGCTCAACCTCGCGTCGTCGATGCGGAAGCAGATCCGTATGCTGTGCGAGGGAGACCGGCGCAACTTTACGGAGCATCTGATGGCGCCCCACGTCGAGCTGAACGGCAAAACGCTCGGCGTGATCGGCGCCGGCAACATCGGTCGCTGCGTCGTCAAGATAGCGCGCGCCATGGAGATGAACGTGCTTGTGCATACGCGCACGCCGAGGCCCGACGAAGAAGGCGTCGCGTACACGTCGCTCGAGACCGTGCTGCGCGAGAGCGACTTCGTCTCGCTGCACTGCCCGCTGACGGATAAGACGCGCCACATCATCGACGCGCGCGCGATCGGCCTGATGAAGCCGTCGGCGTTTCTGATCAACACGTCGCGCGGAGCGCTCATCGACGAGCCGGCGCTGATCGAGGCGCTGCGGGCGAAGCGTATCGCCGGGGCGGGCCTCGACGTGCAGGAGACCGAGCCTCCGGCGGCCGACAACCCGCTTTACGACATGGAGAACGTGATCCTCACGCCGCACATGGGCTGGAAGGGGCTTGAGACGCGCCGCCGTCTCGTGTCCATCATATCGAAGAACATTCGCTGTTTCTTCGCCGGCGCGCCCGTGAACGTCGTCGGCTGAAGCGGCTCGGGGCGGAAACGCCCTTTGCCGAAGGAGAAGCCCGCCCGGAACAGGGAACAGCCTCCCCGCGGTTTGAAGCGGCTTCTCCCGCGCGGCTTTCCACCGCGAAGCCGAGCCGTCCGTCCCGCGCCTTCGCGCCGGGCGGAGACGTGTGATCGATCAGAGCGCCGCGCCCGCGGCGAACGTCCGCGCGGCAGCGGACGGTTAAAGGAGGAACCCGAAGTGGATCAGGAGCCTTTGCTCCGCGTGGAGCACGTGGGAAAATCCTATTTCGGAAACAGAGTGCTGAAAAACGTCTCCTTCTCGCTCGAAAAGGGGCGCATCCTCGGGCTGGTGGGGGAGAACGGCGCCGGAAAATCGACGCTGATGAACATTCTGTTCGGGATGAGCGTGATCGCCGAAACGGGCGGCTACGAGGGAAAGTTCTTCATCGAAGGAAAAGAGGCCAGGTTCCGCGGCCCCAACGACGCGCTGAAGGCGGGCATCGGCATGGTGCACCAGGAGTTCTCGCTGATCCCCGGCTTTTCCGTGACCGAGAACGTCGTCCTCAACCGCGAGTCGCTCGTCTACAACCCGCTCGTCGAGGCGTTCGGCGAGCGCCTGAAAAGTCTTGACCGCGCCGACATGAAACGGCGGGCCGAGAGCGCGGCTAAAAAGCTGGGCTTTACGATCGACGGCGACACTCCCGTTTCGGAACTGCCCGTCGGACACAAGGAATTCGTCGAGATCACGCGCGAGATCGACAAGAGCGGCACGCGCCTGCTCGTCCTCGACGAGCCGACGGCCGTCCTCACGGAGAGCGAAGCCGGGATCCTGCTTTCGTCGATGCGCGCCCTCGCGGCCTCGGGCATTTCGATCATCTTCATCTCGCACCGCCTCAGCGAGGTGATGAGCGTGTGCGACGACATCATCGTGCTGCGCGACGGCGAAGTGGTTCTCAAGACGGTTCCCAGAAAGACGGATCTGCGCGAGATCGTATCCAGCATGGTGGGGCGCGGCGCCGAAAGGACGCGGCAGGCCGAACCCGCCGAGCGGCGCGCGGGCGCGACGATCCTTTCGGTGCGCAACCTTTGGGTCGATATGCCGGGAGAGACCGTCCGCGACGTGAGCTTCTCGGTGCGGGAAGGGGAGATCTTCGGCATCGGCGGACTGGCGGGACAGGGCAAGCTGGGCGTGTCCAACGGCATCATGGGCCTTTTCGCCTCCGGCGGAGAGGTGATCTTCGACGGCAGGCCGGTGACGCTGAACTCGCCGTCGGCGCCGCTCTCGCTGGGCATGGCGGCCATGTCGGAGGATCGCCGCGGCGTGGGCCTGCTGCTGGACGAGTCGATCGGCTGGAACATCGCGTTCACGGCGCTGCAGACTCAGGGCCGCTTTCTGAAACCGGCGCTCGGCGGCCTGCTGAAGATCTGCGACGACGCGGCAATCGCCGCCTGCGCGCAAAAGTACATCGGCGAGCTTGACATCAAGTGCGTCGGCCCGTGCCAGCGCGTGCGCGAACTTTCCGGCGGCAACCAGCAGAAGGTCTGTCTCGCCAAGGCGTTCGAGATGCGGCCGAGGCTGCTTTTCGTGTCGGAGCCGACGCGCGGCATCGACGTCGGCGCGAAAAAAGTCGTTCTCGACACGCTGAAAAGGTACAATCGCGAAAACGGAATGACGATCGTCGTCATCTCCTCGGAACTGGAGGAACTGAGGTCGGTCTGCGACAGGATCGCGATCGTTGACAGAGGGGCCGTCGCGGGCGTGAAACCGGCTTCGGCCCCTTCGGAGGAGTTCGGGCTGCTGATGCTCGGCAGCGGAGGGGAGGCGGCTGTCTGAAATGGAGCGACTCGCTAAGTTCATCGAAAAAACGGGCTGGCCGCGAATCCTCATCGCGCTGTTCCTCGTCTCGCTTTTCGCCGTCGCGCCGTTTGTGGGCGTCCGTCTCGACGCCTCGCTGAACGACACGCTCGTGCGCTTCGGCATGAACGGCGTGCTTGTGCTGGCCATGGTGCCGATGGTGCAGGCGGGCTGCGGGCTGAACTTCGGCCTGCCGCTCGGGATCATCTCGGGGCTGCTCGGGGCCGTGACGAGCGTGGAACTTGAACTGACGGGACTGGCCGGCGCGCTGGGCGCGATGCTTATAGCCACGCCGATAGCCGTGTTCCTCGGGTGGTGCTACGGCCTGCTGCTCAACAAGGTGAAGGGCAGCGAGATGATGATCGCCACATATGTCGGTTTTTCGTCGGTCGCCTTTATGTGCATCATGTGGCTTGTGCTTCCATACGCCAGCCCCAACATGGTGTGGGGCTACGCCGGGCGCGGCCTGCGCACGACGATCTCCGTGGAGGCTTTCTGGCAGTACGCGATAAGCCGTATCGGCGCCGTGCGCGTGAACGAATTTCTCACGGTGCCGACGGGCATGTTCCTCGTTTTCGCCGTTTTGTGCGCGGCGATGTGGCTTTTCATGAAGACGCGGACGGGGACGGCGATGACGATCGTCGGCTCCAACCCCGAGTTCGCGCGAGCGAGCGGCGTGAACATCGACAAAATGCGCGCTCTTTCCGTCGTCATCTCCACGTGGCTGGGAGCGATCGGGATCATCATGTACGAACAGAGTTTCGGTTTCATCCAGCTGTACATGGGGCCGTTCTACATGGCGTTCCCCGCCGTGGCGGCCATCCTCATCGGCGGCGCGTCCGTGCGCAAGGCCGGCATCGTCAACGTGGTCGTCGGAACGATCCTGTTCCAGGGGATACTGACGATGACGCCGTCGGTCATCAACAGCGTCATACAGACCGATATGTCGGAGGTCATCCGCATCATCGTCTCCAACGGCATGATCCTCTATGCCCTGACCCGCGCGACAAGGGGGCGTTCGTGATGTCCGAAGGAAAAACTTTCCGCATGTTCCTGATACGGAACGCCGTGCCGCTGGTCTTTATCCTTGTGAGCGCCGCCGCCATTCCTTTCACGCGGTTTTCCGCCGATTACCTGATCCAGGAGATGCTCGTGCGCCTGTCGCGCAACTCGTTCCTCGTGCTTTCGCTGCTCGTGCCGATCATGGCCGGCATGGGGCTGAACTTCGGCATGGTTCTCGGCGCGATGGCGGGGCAGATCGGGCTGATCTTCGTGAGCGACTGGAACGTTGTGGGGCTGCACGGCGTCGTTCTCGCCGCGCTGCTGGCGACGCCGCTGGCGATCGTGTTCGGCTGGATCTGCGGCGTCGTGCTGAACAAGGCGAGGGGGCGGGAGATGGTCACGTCGTACATTCTCGGCTTCTTCATGAACGGCGTGTATCAGCTCGTCGTGCTGTACGGGTTCGGCGCGGTCGTGCCGATCACGAGCCAGAAACTTCTCCTGTCGCGCGGCTACGGCATCCGCAATTCGCTGAACCTCGACACGGTGCGGCGGTGTCTCGACGATCTTGTGCACATCGAGATCGGCGGTGTCCAAGTTCCCGTGGCGACGTTCGCCGTGATCGCCGTTTTCTGCCTGTTCATCCTGTGGTTCCGCACCACCAAGCTGGGGCAGGACATGCGCGCGACGGGACAGGACATGGCCGTCGCCGAATCGGCCGGCATCCCCGTCCTGCGCACGCGCGTGATCTCGATCATCATCTCGACGGTTCTGGCCAGCTACGGGCAAATCATCTTTCTGCAGAACGTCGGCACGATGAACACCTACAACAGCCACGAACAGGCCGGCGTGTTCGCCATAGCGTCGCTGCTGGTCGGCGGGGCGAGCGTGTCCCAGGCGTCGATCGTCAACGTCTTCGTCGGCGTCGTCCTCTTTCACCTGATGTTCGTGGTCTCGCCGATGGCCGGCAGGTACCTGACGGGCAACGCGCAGATCGGCGAGTTCTTCAGGGTGTTCGTCTCATACGGCATCATCTCGCTGGCGCTCGTGCTCCACGCATGGCGCCGTCACGCCGCCAGAGAAGCCGAACGCGCCCGCTTCCGTGGGCAGGCGGGGAAAACGGAGGCCAAAAAATGAACGGTAAAAGGTTCTTCGTGGATCTGATCCTTGTGGCGGCGCTGGCGCTTTTGGGCGTATACTGCTATCGCGGCGGCAAAGCCTACGATTTCATCTTGGAAAACAGGCCGTACTCGCGGGGCGGCGAGAACGCGGAAGCCATGGAGGCCGTTCAGGTCGCCGTTGACGGGGGAGAGCCGGCGACGCTCTACGAAAGCGATGTCGATCAGGCGGTCGCCGTCGGAAGCGGAAATCACACGCTGATCATCGACGTGCTCGACATCGAGGACATGCCGCTGCCGGGACAGAGGCGCGCGTACACGTTCACGGTCGGGGCGCTCGGGGCGGAAAAGACGCTGAACGTCCCCTTCGCTTACGCGCACGGCAAGCCCGTTCGGTGAGACTTCGCGCTTTTTCTTAAAAAAACGCTGCGCGGGCATCGTATTTCCGCGCCGCGGGCGGCGCGCGCGTGACATGAACGGGAAAGGGCTTTTTGGGAGCGGGGCGACCCGCCTTCCAAAGAGCCTTTTTTTTCGCGCCTTCGCGAGAGGCGGCTTTACCTCGCGCTCAACGCCCCGGTCGCGATTTCAAAAAACACGGGCGTCCCGATCGGCGTTTCGCGCGCCGCGCGGAAGGGAAGCGCGCTTAGAAGCCGAAAAGAGCGTTTTTTTCGGAATAGTCGCTATGACACGCGAGCCGTTCTTCCTTTCGCGCCGCGATTTTTCGTGTTATAATCACTATAATCGCGATGGCGGCAATTTCACGCCCTGCGAAAATTAAAATTATTTTGGGGGAATCATCTATGAAAATCGGCGCGAAGGCAGTCAGTCTGAAGAAGATCCAGAAGGACGCGGAGAACAATTTCCGCGGCGGTTATTTCTGCTGCGAGGCCCTGATGGCCGCTATCCGCGACAATTTCCAGCTCGACGTGCCGGATTCCGTCATCGCCATGTCCTCGGGCATGGCCGTCGGCGGCGGACGCTCCGGCTGTATGTGCGGCGCCCTCAACGGCGGCATTCTGGCTCTCGGCCTCTTTTTCGGCCGCACCGAGCAGAAAGGCCCTCAGGATCCCAAAGTCGTCAAGTGCATGGCGCTGACGCACGAGCTGCACGACTGGTTCAAGAGCCATAACGGCAAGAACGCCATCTGCTGCCGTATCCTCACCCGCGAGTTCGACATGGGCAAGGGCGAACACAAGGAGCAGTGCATCCGCTTTACCGGCCTGTGCGCGTGGAAGGTCGCCGAGATCGTCGTCCGCGAACTGGGCCTCACGAATCTGGACGAGAGCGCGTAGTTCGCGCGCGAGGGATCGTGTCATGAAATTCATCCGGAAGATTCCCATCCCGCTGTGCGGCGTGGCCCTCGGCTGTGCCGCGCTGGGCAACCTGCTGCAGAGCTATTCCGAGGGTGTCCGCTCCCTGTGCGGTCTCGTCGCCGGCGTGCTGGTTCTCCTCTTTCTCGTCAAGCTGATCCGCTTTCCCAAGGCCGTGGCCGACGACATGGGCAACCCCGTCATGGCCAGCGTCTCGGGCACGCTGCCGATGTCGCTGATGCTGCTTGCCGGCTACCTCAAACCCGTCGCGGGGCGGGGGGCCTATGTCCTCTGGCTGCTGGCCATCGCGCTGCACGCCGCGCTGATCGTCTACTTCACGGTGAAGTTCGTCGCCGGTTTCAAGCTGAACACGGTTCACGCCAGCTGGTACATCGTGTACGTGGGCATCGCCGTCGCGGCTGTCACGGCCCCCGCGTTCCAGAGCCTCGGCGTCGGCGCGGCCACGTTCTGGTTCAGTCTGGCGGCTCTGGTCGTTCTTCTGGCGGCGGTGACAGCCCGCTACGCCAAGCTTCCCGTTCCCGATCCCGCCAAGCCGCTGATGTGCATCTACGCCGCCCCCGCCAGTCTGTGCATCGCCGGTTACGTCCAGTCGGTCACGCCCAAGTCGGCGGCGTTCCTGCTGGCGCTGTACGCCGTGGCCTGCGCGCTGTACCTTTTCGCGCTGCTGAAACTGCTCGGTTTCCTGCGCCTGCCGTTCTATCCCAGCTACGCCGCTTTCACGTTCCCCTTTGTCATCAGCGCCATCGCCTCCAAGCAGACCATGGCCTGTCTGGCCAAGATGCAGCGGCCGATGCCCGCGCTGGGGAGCGTCGTGGCCTTCCAGACCGCGGTCGCCGTCGTCCTCGTGATCTACACCTTGATCCGTTTCGTGATGTTTTTGTCCTCGCCGCCTAAGTCGGCGTAACGCTTGTCCCCCGTTCCCCCCGGAGCGGGGGATTCTCGTTACGCGAAAAAAAGCGATCGCTCGCGGCTGGACGATTTCTTAAAGAAAAAACGGCAAAAAAAGCGCGTTCGGTACTTGACAGAATAACGGTTTTGAAGTATTTTTTATAGGCTGCTGGAAAGAAATAACCGTCAAATTTCTTTTGAAGGAGTCACCTGGTCGATGTCCAAGAACGTCACAAGAAAAACCGCACCCAAAGGGAAGATCGTCCGCCGCCTCGGCGCGAACATCTTCGGCAACGCCAAGTACGACAAGCTGCTGGGCAAAAAGTCGGTTCCGCCCGGAGGCGCGCCCCGCCGCCGCAACAAGCAGTCCATTTACGGCCTTCAGCTTCAGGAGAAGCAGAAGATCCGCTTTGCCTACGGCGTGAGCGAAAAGCAGCTTCGCGCCGTGTACGAGATCGCCAAGAAGATGGACGGCGTCACAGGCAGCAATATGCTTGTCCTGCTCGAGTGCCGCCTTGACAACGTCGTCTATCGTCTCGGCTACTGCTCGACCCGTCCGCAGGCCCGCCAGCTGGTTCGCCACGGGCATTTTGTCCTCAACGGCCACAAGGTGGACATGCCCGGCGTGGTGCTCAAGCCCGGCGACGTGATCACGCTCCGCGAGCGCAGCGCCGAGATGAAAGTCCTGAAAGAGAACCTCGAGGCGGCCGCGGCCGTTTCCAAGCCCGCGTGGCTCACGCTCGAAGCCGCGAAGGGAACCGTCACGCGCCTTCCCGAGCGCGCCGACATCCCCAACATCGCCGACGAGCAGGTCGTCGTCGAATTCTACTCGAAATAAGTTCACGCATACAAAAA
>CAZRXR010000002.1:0-49413 GCA_964604125.1 uncultured Synergistaceae bacterium | reverse complement strand
ACGCGCGATATTTTTCTCGCGGGAAAACGCCTCGCGCGCGGCGCCGGTTCTCGCGCCCGGCGGTTCCCCCGGCCCGGCCGGGGACGCCGCGTCGGCGTTCGCCCGCGACGAAGAACGAAATGAGCGCGCGGAATTTTGGCACAATCGATCTGTATTCTGAAAATTCTCGCCGTTGGGCCGACTGGCGCCGCGCGGTATTCGCGCGAAGCCGGCTGACGGGGGAGAGGAGTGGCTGTCGTGCGGGAAATACTGCGTTGGTCGCGGGAACTGCGCGCGAGGTACGGCGAACGGGTGCAAAAGGTCGCGATCGACATTGGCGCAGGCTGCCCGAACAGGCGCGGCCTGACTTCCGGCGGGTGTGTTTTCTGCGACGAGCGCGGCGGTGGAAGCGGCGCTTTTCTGAACGGCGTTTCGCTGAGGGAGCAAATCCGAAAGGGTGTGTCCGGCGCGCAAAAACATTATAAGACACGTTCGATCGTCCTGTACTTTCAAAGCTATTCGGCGACAAACCTGCCGCTTGAAAGGTTCGCGCGGGCGGTGGAGGTAGCGGAAGCGATCGCCGCCGAACTGGGCGCGATCGTGAGGGCCTTGTCGGTCGGCACGCGGCCCGACCTGCTCCCGCGGGGCGCGCTTGATTATCTCGACAGTCTGGCCGCAAGACGGGAGACATGGCTTGAACTGGGCGTGCAAACAACCGACCCCGCCGGGCTGGCATGGCTTCGCCGCGGCCACGGAACCGACGCCGTTTACGACGCGCTGCGGCGCGCGCGAAAGACGCGGCTGAAAATCTGCGCCCACCTCGTCGCCGGGATCCCCGGCGAGGCGGACGATCAGCTGGCGCGTTCAGCCGTCCGGCTCGCCGCGAGCGGCGTGCGCGCGTTCAAGTTCCACCCGCTTCACGTTCTGAAAGGCACGGAACTTGAAAAGCTGTATCGTCAAGGAACGTTTATCCCGCTTTCCAAAGAGGACTACATCCGCAAAGTCGTCGCCGCCCTCAAAGCCCTTCCCGACGGGATCGTCGTCCAGCGTCTGAACGCCGGGGCGCGCCCCGGGCGTCTTGTCGCGCCCGCGTGGCTCCTCGACAAGGAAGGCATGGAGCGCGAGATTGTCTCGCGATTTTACGGCGCGGGCCTCTAATAAATTTATTATAGGACACTGCAAAAAAAAGACGCGCTCCCTCGGAGGCGGGGGAGCGCGCTTTTTTATTTCCTTCGAGACGCGGCGCACACGAGCGCGGTACAAAATGCCCGCCGCGAACTTTCGCGCCGCGGCGGGCTTGCGCGCGAGGGTCGCGCGAAAGACGGACAGACTTGACGGGCGGGCGCGGAGCGGAGAGCATCGACGGGGCGCTTTAACCGGGAACCGGCGCGTTCCGTCTGAAATCCGGGTTCAGCAGGCCGGGGATTTCCCGCCCGCCGAAGAACGCCGCGACGGAGGCCGCCGCGCCTTCGCACTCGCGCCGCAGCGCCTCCTCCGTCCAGCCGGACGAATGAGGCGTCAGGATGACGTTGGGACAGTTGAGCAGCGGAGAAGACGCGCACGGCGGTTCGGTCTGGAACACATCGACGGCGGCGGCGGAGAGACGACCGCTTTCCAGCGCCCGCGCGAGCGCCGTTTCGTCCACCAGAGCGCCGCGCGCGGTGTTCACAAAGACGGCGCCTTTTTTCATCAGCGAGAAGGCCCGCGCCCCGAAAAATTCTTTATTCTCCGGCGTGAGCGCGCGGTGGAGCGTCACGGCGTCGCATCGCGGGAGCAGGTCGTCCAGACTGTCGCGGAACTCGATCCAATCCTCGGCGGCATGGGCTGCCCGCGCGCGCGGCGAAAACGCCAGACACGCGCAGCCGAAAGACCGGAGCCGCAGCGCGACCTGATAGCCGATCGCCCCCAGACCGACGATGCCGACTGTGGCGCCTTTGAGGTCGCGGCCGAAAAGATCGCCGGCGGCGCGCCACTCTCCGCGTTTGACGACGCCCGCGTGCAGATCGAAACGCCGGAGGGCCGCGATGATCAGCATCACTGTGTACTCGGCGATCGTCGTCGTGTTGGCTCCCGGCACGCACGTCACGGCGACGCCGCGTCGGGTGGCGTGGGCGATATCGACGTTCGAGGGCGGGCCGCCGCACTTGGCGACGATACGCAGCCGGGGGGAGGCGTCCATCTGTCCGCCGTCTATCGCGGTGGCCGACGTGATGACGACGCCGTCGGAACGCGAAAGGATCTCCGAAACTTTTCCGGCGCCGATGGGGCCGTCGGGACGGTAAAACTCGACCCGCGCGCATTCGTACAGCTTTGAAAACCAGCTTTGAGGGCCTTCCGGCTCGATGACCGTGACGAGGGGCTTCATCGTGATCTCTCCGTTTCGCCGAGCGAGAAAAAATCCCGGAAAACGAGTTTTCCGGGACGGGAATGATTATTTGGAGGACGGGGCGGGCGAGGGCGCGGGCGCTCCGAGATCCTTGACCAGCGACGAAATGTCCGCCAGATCCTGTGTCAGACGCTCCTGTTCGGCGGCGGCCAGAGAGCGCGCGAGGTTCTCGATCTTGGCGAGCCTTTCGCCGAGAGCCGAGACTTCGGCCCGGATTTGCTTGAGTTCCTCGCCGCTGCGGGCGACGCTCTCCGCGTCGGCCTTGACCTGGGCGACGTCCTGTCTGACGGCGTCCATCTTGCCGCCGAAAATCGTCGCGAGGATGTTCAGAGCCAGAAGAACGCCAATCGCGCCAAAAACGACCTTTTTGCACTTGGGTGACATATAATGACCTCCAGACTTAAAGTATGATGAATACGGGGCTTTTTTCAAAAATCCCGTGTCCTATAATGTATCTTATGTTTCCTCCGAAACGCCCGCCTCAAAATTTCCCGAGGCTCACTCGGAATCGCGGTAATTTTTGAGGATCTCCAAAAATTCGTCGGCTTTTAAAGACGCCCCGCCGATCAGTCCTCCGTCAACGGACGGCTGAGAAAAAATCTCGGCGGCGTTGGACGGTTTGACGGATCCTCCGTACAAAACGGGAACGTCCGCGCGCGACTTGATAAACGAGCAGACTTCCTCGGCGTCCGATGGTTTCGCGGCGCGCCCCGTGCCGATGGCCCATACGGGCTCGTAGGCGATCAGATACTCCGCGGAACGCGGCAGGTTTTCGATGCCTGTCGCCAGCTGTCCGCCGACGACTTCAAGCGTCCTGCCGGCCTCGCGTTCTTCGAGCGTCTCGCCGACGCACATGACGGGGACGAGCCCGCTCTCGACGGCCTTTAAAACCTTCAGGTTCACCTGGCGCGAGGATTCGCCGTAAATATGCCGGCGCTCGCTGTGGCCGACCACGGCGTATTTTACGCCCTGTTCGCGCAGCATGGCGGCGGATACTTCTCCCGTGTAGGCGCCGGCGTCGTATTCGCTGACGTTTTGCGCGCCGACGCCGCACACCGCTTTCAGCGCCCCGGCCGCCGCCGGGATCAGGACAAAGGGCGGAAAGACGCAGAACTCCGTCTCCCCTCTCAGCCCGGGCTGCCGCTCCAGAGCCTCGCGCATCTGCCCGGCGAATTGCTCCACGGCCGCGACAGACATGTTCATCTTCCAATTACCGAAAAGATAAATTTTCTTCATGCTCAAACCATCTCTCCCCGCGTAAAAGGTTTGTGGAAAAGGCCTGCTTTTCGTGATGGAAAAACAGGCCCTCCCCTATCGTTATTCTTCTTCGTCGGTCAGAAGGCCCTGACGCGCGGCGACGATTTTCTTGGTGATGTCTTCGGGGACGACATCGTAGTGCGAGTACGACATCTCGAAACTGCCGCGTCCCGAGGTCATCGAGCGAAGCTGGATAGCGTACTGGAACATCTCGGCCTGGGGAACCTGCGCGTTTACGACCTGCAGGTGGCCGAGCGTGTCCACGCCCATGATGCGCCCGCGGCGCGTGTTGAAGTCGCCCATCACGTCGCCGAGGAACTGATCGGGCACGATGACTTTCACGTCCATGATTGGCTCCAGCAGGATCGGCGACGCCTCGGCCATACCCTTCTTAAACGCGAGGTGCGCGGCCGTCTTGAACGCCATTTCCGACGAATCGACGTCGTGGTACGAGCCGAAGTACAGAGCGGCCTTGAAGTCTACCGTCGGGAACGCCGCGAGCACGCCCTTGTTCAGGCACTCGCGAAGCCCCTTTTCGACGGCGGGGATGTACTGGCGCGGAACGGTGCCGCCGGTGATCCTGTCCTCGAACTCGAACCCGGCGCCGCGCTCCAGCGGGCTGAACTCGATGTACACGTCGCCGTACTGCCCGTGGCCGCCGGTCTGTTTCTTGTGCTTGCCCTGCGCCTTGGCCGTCTTGCGGATCGTCTCGCGGTAGGCCACCTGCGGGACGCGCGTGTTCAGCTTGACGCCGAAACGCTCCTTCAGCTTCTCGAGGACGATGTCGATGTGCATGTTCCCCATGCCCGAAAGAATGTTGTCGCCCGTCTCGGCGTTCTTCTCAAACGTGATCGTGGGGTCTTCCTCGGCGATGCGGCGGATCGCTGAACCGAGTTTGTCCTCGTCGGCGCGCGACTCGGGATCGACGGCGACGGAGAATATCGGCTTGGGGAACTTGATCTTGGGGTACTGAACTGTGCTGCCCGGCTTGCCGACCGTGTCGCCGGCCTTGGTGCTCTGCAGCTTGGGGATGGCGACGATCATGCCCGTCGTGATCTCCTTCACGTCCACGCTGTCCTTGCCCTGCATGATCTTGAACGTGCTGATGCGCTCCTCGTCGCCCGTGCTGACGTTGAATATCGTCTCGTCGGTGGTCAGGCGGCCGGAGTTGACGCGGATGTACGACAGTTTCCCGACGTAGGGATCGACGAGGACTTTAAAGCACAGTCCGCTGAACGTCGCGCTGTCGTCGGGCTTGATCGTGATCTCCGTCTCCCCTCCCTTGACCGCGGGGCGCTCGCGCATCTCAAGCGGGCTGGGAAGGTAATCCACGATCAGATCCATCAGCTGCCTGACGCCGATGTTTTTCGCCGCGGAACCGGGCAGGACGGGGAAGATCTTGCACTTGTAGATGCAGCGCTGCAGCACGGGCAGGAGTTCGTCGATGGGGATGTCCTCGCCGTCGAGGTAGCGCATCATCATCTCCTCGTCCTCCTCGACGATGGCCTCGACGAGGTAGCCGCGGGCGCGGTGCGCGTCGGGAACCATGTCCTCGGGGACGGGGCGCTCCTCAAACTTGCCCGTGTCGCCGTTGTAGATGTACGCCACGTCCTTCAGGACATCGACGACGCCTTTGAACGAGCTTTCCTTGCCCACGGGCAGCATGAATCGGTAGGCGCCCTTGGTCATGTCCTTGCGGATTTCCTCAAAGACGCCGTTGAAGTCGGCGTTCTCGCGATCCATCTTGTTGATGAAGAAGATGGTCGATGTCTCGAACTCCTCGGCGAACTCCCACGCCTTCTCCGTCTGAACCTCGACGCCGTCCACGGCGCTGACGACCAGAACCGCCGAGCCGGAGACGCGCAGCGAGCCGCGCAGATCGCCGGTGAAGTCCGCGTATCCGGGCACGTCCAGCATGAAGACTTTCTTGCCCTTGTAGTCAAAATTCAGAAGCGAGGTGCCGATCGAGATCTGGCGTTTCTGCTCCTCCGCTGTATAGTCGGAGACGGTGTTCCCGTTTTCGACGGTACCTCTGCGAGTCGTCATGCCGGCGTCGAACAGCAGCGTCTCGGCGAGCGTCGTCTTTCCCGCTCCTCCGTGCGCCACGATCGCGATACTTCTGATATCCTCTGTTTTCAGTGCCATGATAGTGCCAACCTCCTCGGTATTTCGACCTGCACGTACTTCGGCGCAACTTGCTTCATGCCGTTATTTTAACAGATTTGCGCCGACTTTACTAGTTTTTCGCGAAGAAGTCATTCAAAGCTTTCAAAACTTCGTCAGGCTTTGCCTGCCCGCGGCTCTCCTTCATGCACAGGCCCGCGAGGAACTTGAGTTTCTTGTCCTTCTTGTCGCGTCCCGAGCGGATAATGTCCGCCACGTCCCGATTGCGCGAGACGACTTCGCGGACGATGTCTTTGAGCGTGCCGCCCTCCACGGCCCCGAGGCGCACGCCGCACAGCTCGATGGCCTTTTCGAGCGCGATCCCGCCGGCGAGCTTGTCAAACACGTCCTTGGCCGCCGTCGTCGAGATCTTCCCGCCATCGACAAGCTTGATCAGTTCGGCGAGGACGGCGGGCGCTACGGGCGCGCGCGCGATCTCCGTCCCCTGTTCGCGCAAAACCCTCATCACGTCGGTGCGCACCCAGTTTGACGCGCGCGCGGGATTGGCGCCCGCTTTGACGACATCTTCGTAATAGGCCGCCGTCTCGGGCGTTTCCGTCAGCACGCGCACGTCCTCGGGCGGAATTTTGTACTGCGCGAGGAACCTCTCCCGCTTGGCTTCGGGGAGTTCGGGCATCGTGTCGCGGATGTGAGCGATATATTCGTCGGACAGCAGCAGGGGCGGCAGGTCGGGCTCCGGGAAATAACGGTAGTCGTTCGACTCCTCCTTGCTGCGCGAGGGCGTAGTGATTCCGTCGGCGTCGTCCCAGTTGCGCGTTTCCTGGGCTACGGTCTCCCCCCGCGCGAGCAGGTCGCGCTGACGGAGCGTCTCGTATTCGAGAGCGCGCTCGAGCGCCTTGAGCGAGTTCATGTTCTTGACCTCGACGCGGTTCCCCCACCGGCCGTCCGAGACCTTCTGCGAGATGTTGGCGTCAACGCGCATCGAGCCTTTCTCCATGTCGCCGTCGGAGATGCCCAGATAGCGCACAAGCTGGCGCATCGCCGAGACGTACTCGCGCGCCTCGCGGGGCGACGTGATGTCGGGCTCGGAGACGACTTCCGCCAGAGGAACGCCGCCCCGGTTGTAATCGACGAACGACTGCACCGAGCCAACGATGCGCCCGTCCGCCGCGCCGTGGACGAGTTTGCCGGCGTCCTCCTCCAGATGGAGGCGCGTGACGCCTATTTTGTGCGGTCTGCCGTCGTCGCCCGTGACGGTCAGGTAGCCCTTTTGGGCGATCGGAACGTAGTATTCCGAGATCTGGTAGGCCTTCGGGAGATCGGCATAGAAGTAGTTCTTGCGGTCGAAGCGCGTCAGCCTGTTGATGGCGCAGTGAAGGGCCATGCCGCCGCGAACGCCGTACTCCACGGCCTTGCTGTTCAGCACGGGGAGCGCGCCCGGCTGCCCCGTGCAGACCGGGCACACGTGCGTGTTGGGGACGGCGCCGATATAATCGGTCGAGCAGCCGCAGAAAATCTTCGTCTTTGTTTTCAGCTGGATGTGGATCTCCAGACCGATGACTGTGGTAAATTCCAGCGCCATTATCGAGAGCCTCCTTCGGCGATCCGTCCTTCATGTTCCCTGCCAAGCGTCGCGGCTATGTCGAGTATAAGCGCGTCCGACCAGCGCGGCCCGACGATCTGCATCCCGAGAGGGAGTCCTTCGGCGTTGAAACCCGCGTTGTAGGTGATCCCCGGGAGTCCCGCGAGGTTGACGGGGATCGTGAACACGTCCGCCATGTACATCTCCAGCGGCGTGCTCATCGCGCCGATTTTGTACGCCGGCGTCGGAGCGGCCGGAAGCATGATCGCGTCAACCTGCTTGAAAGCGGCGGCAAACTCCTGTTTGATCAGCTTTCGCACCTTCTGCGCGGTCAGATAGTAGGCGTCGTAGAACCCGGAACTCAGCACGTATGTCCCCGTCAGGATGCGGCGCTTCACCTCGGGGCCGAAACCGGCGGCGCGTGTCTTGACGTAGAGATCCAGTAGCGTTCCCGCGTCCTTGTAGGCCATCCCGTAGCGGACGCCGTCGTAGCGGGCAAGATTGGAACTGGCTTCGGCCGGGGCAAGGATGTAGTAGCACGCCAGCCCGTATTCGAGGGCCTTGGGGAGCGAAACCTCGACGATTTCCGCCCCGAGGGCGCGGCAGCGGGCGATCTGGGCTTCCATCGCCGCCTGAAGATCGTCTGTCAGTTTGCCGTCGATCAGAGAACTCAGCACGCCTATTTTTTTGTCCTTCAGCGGCATTTCCGAAAAGTCGAACTGGGGTACGGGACGATCCTCGGATGTCGAATCGCGCTCGTCGTGTCCGCAGATCACCGAGAGGATCAGCTTCAAGTCCCCGGCGGTGCGCGCGAAAGGCCCCACCTGATCCAGCGACGACGCGAACGCGACGAGGCCGTAGCGGCTGACCTGACCGTAGGTGGGCTTTATGCCGTAGATGCCGCAGAAGGCGGCGGGCTGACGGATCGATCCGCCCGTGTCGCTGCCGAGCGACAGGGGCGCGTACCCGGCCGCGACGGCCGCCGCGCTGCCGCCGGAACTTCCGCCCGGCACGCGCTCGGTGTCCCACGGGTTTTTCGTGGGGCCGTAGGCGGAGTTCTCGGTGGAGCCGCCCATCGCGAACTCGTCGCAGTTGGCCTTGCCGATGATCACGGCGCCGGCGTTTTTCAGTTTCGTCACGACGGTGGCGTCGTAAGGCGGCACCCAATTCTCGAGGATCTTGCTGGCGCAGGTCGTCGGCATGTCGCTTGTGCAGATATTGTCCTTGACGATTACGGGCACGCCGCCGAGCGGGCCTATGTCGTCGCCCCGGGCGGCCGCGGCGTCGATAGCGGCCGCCCGCTCCAGAGCCTCGTTTTCGGCGACGTACAGCAGGGCGTGCAGCGTGTCTTCAAGCGCGCGGACGCGCCCAAGGCAGGATTCGACGACCTCGACGCTTGTAAAGGCGCCGCTTTTGACGCCGCCCGCTATCTCCGCGGCGGAGAGTCTGTACAGATCCATTATTTGTTTCCTCCGATTTTCGGGACTCTGATGTAATCGCCTTCGCGCGAGGGCGACTGGTTGAGGATCGCTTCCCGCGAGGCGTCTTCCCGCGGCACGTCGGGACGCATGGTGATGGGCTGCGTGTCCTCCATCGTGAACGGATCGACCGCGCCGAGATCCAGTTCTTCAAGCTTTGTGAAGTATTCGAGGACGCTGTTGAAGTGTTCCGAAAGCGCGTCAAGCTCGCCGGGCGCGATCTCTAGCCGCGCCAGCTTGCCTATCTTCAGCACTTCCTCTTTGGAAAGTTTGGGCATCGTCATTCCTCCTGTGTCTTGTCCAAAAGGCCGTCTGTCAGCGCGAAAAAACCTTCCTCGTCGAGCGTCGGCACGCCGAGAGCCAGCGCCTTGGCGGCTTTGCTCCCCGGATCCGCGCCGACGACGACATACGAGGTCTTTTTGCCGACGGAATTCGACGTTTTCGCGCCGAGCGCGGCGACGCGCTCCTGCGCCGAAGCGCGTGTGAGCCGCGAAAGTTCGCCCGTGAAGACGAACGTTTTTCCCGAGAGCGGGCCGGAGAGGGGCGGCCCCTGCGCGTCGCTTTTCATGGCGACGCCCGCCTCGCGGAGTCCGGCGATCATCTCCCTGTTGTGGGCGTCGCCGAAAAAGGCCGAGATCGAGCGGGCGATCGTCGGGCCGACGCCCGGAACAGCCGCGAGCCGATCTTCGTCGGCGGCGGCGATGTCGTCGAGGGAGGCGAAATTTCGTGCCAGTTCGGCGGCGACGCCGCTCCCCACTTCGCGGATTCCCAGAGCGGCGATCAGATACTTGAGCGGGCGGTCTTTCGACTTGGCGATGGCGTCCGTCAGCTTCCGCGCGGACTTCTCCCCCATCCGCTCCAGCCCGGCGAGATCCTCCGCGCGCAGGCCGTACACATCGCTGAACCTGGCGACGAGCCCTGTCCGCACAAGCCGGGCGGCAAGGCTTTCGCCCAGCCCGCCGATGTTCATCGCCTGGCGCGAAGCGAAGTGAATCAGCCCCTGCGTCAGCTGCGCTGGGCACGACTTGTTCGGGCATCGGTACGCAGCCTCGCCGGGCAGCCTGACGACGGCTGACCCGCACACGGGGCAGCGTTCCGGCATGGTAAACGGGCGCTCTCCGCCCGTGCGGCTTCCGATATCGACGCGGACGATCTCGGGTATGATCTCCCCCGCCTTGCGCACCCAGACGCGGTCGCCGATCCTGATGTCCTTGCGCAGGATCTCGTCCTCGTTGTGCAGGCTCGCGCGCCGAACCATCGTTCCCGAGAGCCTCACGGGCGAGAGATTGGCCACGGGGGTCAAAGCCCCGGTTCGCCCAAGCGACACGTCGATGCTCAAAATCTCGGTCAGTTTCTCCTCGGGCGGATACTTGTAGGCGACTGACCACCTGGGGGTTTTCACGTTGCGGCCGAGAGCCGTCCAGTAATCGACCTGTTCCGCCTTGAAGACGACCCCGTCCGTGGCGTAGGGAAGTTCAAAGCGGCGCGCCTGCCACTCGTCGATAAACCCGGCGGCGGCGTCGCGGCTTTCGGCGACGGCCCATGCCTTTTGAACCGGCAGCCCGTGCGCCGACAGCCATGCGAGGATTTCCGACTGAGAGCGGAGGCCGCGCTCTTGCGGGTTCTGCATGTAATACACGAAAAGCCGCAGGTTCCGTTTGGCGGCCACGGAGGGGTCGAGCTGGCGCAGGCTCCCCGCCGCCGCGTTCCGCGGGTTGGCGAAAAGCGGCAGTTCGGCTTCCTCGCGTTCGGCGTTGAGCCTGGCGAAACTGTCCTTGCTCATGTAGACTTCGCCGCGCAGTTCAAGGCGGCCGGGAACGTCGCCAAAGAGCCTGAGCGGCAGATCCCTGACGGTTTTCACATTCTCCGTCACGTCCTCGCCCACGGCGCCGTCGCCGCGCGTCGAAGCCCGCGCGAAATTTCCGTCGTCGTAGATCAGGGAGATCGCCAGGCCGTCGATCTTCAGCTCGCAGCACCACGGTATCCACTCTTTCCCGACGCCCGCGGCGGCGCGCGAAAGCCACGCGCCAAGTTCTTCCTTTGAAAAAACGTCTTCGAGACTCAGCATGGGCTGCTCGTGAACGACCTTGACAAAGGAGTCGAGCGGTTTCCCGCCCACCCTTTGCGACGGGGAGTCCGGCCTGAGCCAGGAGGGGTGTTCTTTTTCGATGGCGAGCAGTTCGCGCGTCAGCGCGTCGTATTCGTCGTCCTCTATCTCGGGGGTGTCGAGCACATAGTACAGATACCCGTGGCGGTTGATCTCATCGACCAGAAAATCGTAGCGCGCGCGCGTTTTTGAATCCTCCAGCTTCTCCACCTCCCCGCGAAAAACGCAGAAACTAAACCCATTTATTTTAACGCCAAAATCCTCTACGCACAAGTCCCGGCTTGCGGCGGCTCTTGTTTTTCCGAAAGGGGATCGCGTGAAAGACAAAAACGGAAAACCCCGCGCTCTCGGGCTGAAAGCGCGGGGTGTGTCGTATAATGTTTTTATTTTTCGGGTTTAATCTTTTCGGGCTGCGCGTTCTCGATCGGTTTCATCGTCGGGAACAGGATCACGTCGCGGATCGAGCGGCGGTTCGTCAGGAACATGACGACGCGATCCATGCCGATCCCAAGGCCGCCGGTGGGCGGGAGCCCCTGTTCGAGCGCCTCCACAAAGTCTTCGTCGTAGGGGTGCGTCTCGTCCTCCCCTTCGCTTTTCTTCTGGGCCTGATCGATAAAGCGGGCCTTCTGGTCGATGGGGTCGTTCAGCTCGCTGTAGCCGTTGCTGAGCTCCCTGCCGCAGCAGAACAGCTCGAAACGGTGCGTGTAGTCGGGATTCAGCGGGTCTTTCTTGGAAAGGGGGCTGACCTCGACGGGGTGTCCCATCACGAAGGTGGGCTGCACGAGTTTGTCCTCGACGAACTCCTCCATGAACATCGTCAGGATCTTGAAGCGCGTTTCGTGCCCCGTTATCTCGATATTGCGCCGGCGCGCCTCATCGCGGGCCTGTCCGTCTGTCAGCGCGGCGAAATCGAGGCCGCAGTGCTCCCTGACGAGTTCGAGCATCGTCGCGCGGCGGAAAGGTTTGGAAAAGTCGAGCGTGATGCCGTCACGCTCGATGACGGCTGTGCCGTTGGCGGCGACGCACGACTCGCGGATCAGTTCTTCGGTGAGATCCATCATGTCCTCGTAGTTCGCGTAGGGCCAGTACACCTCCATCATCGTGAACTCGGGGTTGTGCGTCAAGTCCATGCCCTCGTTGCGGAAGTCCTTGCTGAGTTCGTAGACGCGGCCCATCATGCCGACGACGAGGCGTTTGAGGTACAGCTCGGTGGCGATGCGCAGGTACATGTTGGCGCCAAGGGCGTTGTGGTAGGTGACGAAGGGGCGCGCGTTCGCCCCGCCGGCAAGGTAGGAAAGCACGGGCGTCTCCACCTCGAGCGTGCCGTGCTTTTCAAGCACGGCGCGGAACGTGGAGATGATTTTCGCTCTCTTTCTGAAGACCTCGCGCGCCTCGGGATTGACGATAAGATCCAGATAACGCTTGCGGTAGCGGATCTCCAAGTCGGTCAGGCCGTGCCACTTCTCGGGCAGGGGGCGCAGCGCCTTGGACAGGAGGCGGAACTCCTCCACCGCGACGGTGAGTTCGCCGCGCTTCGTGCGGAACGGGTGGCCGCGGAGGCCGATGATGTCGCCCGAGTCGAGCCATTTCTTGAAGAACGTGTAGTCCTTCTCCCCCAGCGTGTCGTAGCGGAAGTATATCTGGATCGTTCCCGTTTCGTCCTGCATGTTGGCAAAAGCGGCCTTCCCCTGGCGGCGGAGCGTCATCAGCCGCCCCGCGAGCGAAAGTTTGTCGCCGGGGCGGGATTCTTCCTCTTTCAAATAGCCGTATTTTTCCTTCACGCCGAGGGCCGTGCTGTCCACGTCCCACCGTTCGTTCTCGTAAGGGTCGCAGCCCTCCTCGCGGCGGAGCCTGTTCAGCTTGTCGATGCGCTGTCTGAGAATTTCTGTATCAGGCGTGCCAACAGCGGAAATATCTGCCATTTACGCTTTACCCCTTTCAAAATATGACCGCCAGTCCAAAAGAAGCCGGTATGTCGAATCCCAGTCTTTCGCCAGGGCCAATGTTCTCTTAAATTCGGTCATGCCCGCCTGTCCCCTGAAAAACCCGGGGGTGAAACGTTTTAAAAGCACGAGGGCGATCCTCTCCGCGTGCGCGCCGCGCAGTGTGTCGGCAAATTCCAGAAGCAGCGCCGCGCGCTCGCGCAAAACCGGTTCGCCCGCCAAAGGGATATGATAACCCAAGAGTTTCAAAGCGCGCGCCGGCAAAAAAGGATCGGCGACCGCCCCGCGGGCGGCGAGGACGGCCGCGCAGCCGCCGTCAAGGTAGAACTTGACGTCTTCGGGCGCGTACACGTCGCCCGAGGCCGCGATCATGCCCGGGTAGCGCCGCGCCGCGCGGAGGATCTCGTTCCTGTCGGCGGCGCCCTCGTAGCGCTGCGCGGGCGTCCGCCCGTGGACGGCGACGTTGTCCGCCCCGGCGGCGAGAAGTTCCCCCGCGAAACGTTCGGTGTCAAGGGGGTAGACGCTGTCGGGCACGATCTTGCGGATTTTCGGCCAGACGGGAAGGCCGAAGCGCTTCAGCCCGCGCACCATCGCGCACGCCTCGCGCGGCGTGCGCAAAAGGGCGCTCCCCGCCCCGCGCCGGGTGATCTTAGGCATCGGGCAGGCCATGTTGACGCTGAAACCGTCGTAACGGCGGCCGTTCAGCGCGATTTCCGCGGAGCGGCAGAGGGTGTCGGCGTCCGGGGCGAACAGCTGGAGCACGAGCGGCCGCTCGGCCTCGCGGAAATCGAGCATTCGCAGCGTTTTCGCGCCGCCGTAGAGAAGCCCCATGCCGCTGATCATTTCCGTATGGACAAGCCCGACACCGAGACGCCTGAAAAATCGCCGGACGCCCGAAAGTGTCACGCCAGCCAGCGGCGCAAGAAAAAGAGGGTTTTGGACGGCGACGCCGCCGATGGTGATTTGCGCTGTCATCGTTCGACTCCCCGAAAAGTCAAAATTGAAGCAGCCAGACCAAAAAGCCGCCCGTGAGCGATAACAGCAGGCGCCGCCAGAGGCGGATCCGCAGAGCCGCCGCCGTCAGGTAAAACAATAGCGCGGCGCACAGCGAGACGGGGAAGAAGTTGACCGGCAGAGCCTGCGGGAGCCAGTCCGCCCAGCGATCGGCGGCGAGCGCCCACGCGCCGAAGATCTTTTCGGCGCACAGGGCGGGGAAAAAGAAGCCGAGTCCGAGCAGCACGGGCAGAGCCGACAGCAGAACGACCGCCAGCGCAAAACTGAAAAACGCCGTCGCCATCAGGTTGATGGGCAGCGACGAGACGTATATGCCCCCGGCCATCGGCGCGACGAGCGGCGAGGCGACGACCCACATCATGGGCGAAAGGAAAACCGACGCGAGGGAGCCGCGCGTCATTTGCGTATCGACGGCGACTATGGCCGCAAGAATCGACAGACGCCACGCGAGATCGAAGTACGTCCACGGGTTTCGGAGCAGCATCAGCGTGCCGGCGACGCCGACGGCGTTCAAGGCCGCCGTCCCCGCGCCGAGCCACAGCCCCGCGAGGCCGATCTGGAGCATCAGCGTCGCGCGCAGCGCGCTGAGAGAACAGCCGCTGATCAGGCAGTACGCCCACAGCGCGGCGGAGGCGGCGACGAGACCGGCGCGTCTTTTCCCGAACAGAAACGAGGACGCCATCACGGCCAGGCCGACATGCCAGCCAGACACGGCCAGATAATGACTGACGCCCCAGCGGCGGAAAAGTTCGTTCAGGTTCGGGTCGCGGTCTCCGAGCAGGAGGGCGGCCGTCAAAGCCCCGACGGCGCCGGGCAGGAGGCGGACGCGGCGTCTGAGCGCCCGGCGGAGCGCGTGGACGGAAAACGAGGGCGCGAGACGCGCGTCAACCCGTATCTCGCGAAGCTCGCCGCGCATGCCGCGCGCCAGCCAGTATTTCCGAGGGGAGAAGGAGCCGCGCTCCGTTTCGTCTTTTAAGGCCCTCGCGCGCGCCGAGAGCGAATACCGATCGCCTTCGGCGGCTTCGGCAAGCGCTCCCCTCGCCGCGCAGATCCAGCGTCCGCCGTCCTCCCCGGCCAGACAGAGCAGTTCGCTCTCCCCCCAGACGCGACGTTCGGCGATTGTGAAAGCGCCGGTTACGGCGTCGGGCAGGGGCGTTTTTTCCTCCAGTTTTTTCACCGCGTAGGCCGAAACAGCCGCGCCGAGCGCGGCGACGATCAGCGTGAGGACGCGCCGCCGACTGTCCCATGCGTCCTCGGCAAGCAGCGTCTGCGCGACGGCGAACAGCGCGGCGACGCCCTGCGCGACGAACATGTTGAGGCCGCTTTGAGCGCAGTGGACGACGACAGCCGCGGATTCCAGCACGAGCAGCGCGGGCGCTCTGTTCAGCAGAGAACTCATGGCGTTTCAGAATCGCAGCAGGCCGCGGATCGCTTTGAGTTTCGCCGGCCCGATGCCAGGAACGTCGAGGAGCGACTCGGGCGAGGCAAACGCGCCGTTCCGCGCGCGGTATTCCACGATCTTCGCGGCGATAACGGGGCCTATGCCCGGCAGGGCGGCGATTTCGCCGGCGTCCGCCGCGTTGATAAACACGTATTGGGAAGCGGCCTTCGCCGCGCCCTTTGAACCCCGCGAGCGGCTTTGGCGGGGCGTTCCGCTCTGTCCGCGCGACGCGAACGACGCCTGCATGACGTGGACGTGCGCGCCGTCGCGAACCGGGGCGGCAAGGTTGATCCTCGACACGTCGGCGTCGTAGCGCAGCCCGCCCGCCGCCTCGATGAGGTCGGCGAGGCGGCTCTCATCGGAGATCGGATAGACGCCCGGGTTGTTGACCGCGCCCGAAACGTAGGCCAGCCTTTCGTTCTCCTTCCGCTCCGGAGCGGCTTCGGCGTCGTACGGCAGCGGCATGGTCAGCGCCGGGCCGGCGATCGCGGTGATCTCCTCCCCGTCGTCCCATTTTCCCGAAAAGAGCCTGACGCCCGTCCCGGCCAGCGCGACGCAGAAAAGAGCGGCCCCCAGACAGAGTGAGACTTTCAGCTTGTTGTCCACCGTATGTCCCTCCGCCGGCGCTTTACAGCAGTTTCCCTTTGAGCGACCAGCTGTCGGCGCTCTCGATCTCAACCCGCGCGAACGTGCCGATCAGGTCGTCGGGCCCCCGAAAGAGCACCACCTTGTCGGCGCGGCTGCGCCCCTGCAGGAAACCGCCCTTCGGCGCTCTCCCGTCTACGAGGATTTCGCGGGTTTGGCCGACAAGCCGCTCGTTGATCGCGCGCGCTATCCGCGACTGCAGGCGGTTGACCTCGTTGAGGCGGCGGCTTTTCACGTCCCCGGGGATCTGATCTTTCATGTCCGCGGCGGGAGTACCCCGGCGCGGCGAGTAGGCGGCCGTGTGTACCTGATCGAAGCTGAAACGTTTCAGCGCGTCGAGCGAGCGCTCGAAGTCGTCCTCGCTTTCGCCCGGAAAGCCGACGATCAGGTCGCTTGTGAGGGCGGCGTCCGGCAGCCCGGCGCGGATCAGCCCGACCACGCGGGCGTATTCTTCGACGGTGTAGCGGCGGTTCATCGCCTTGAGAACGCGGTCGCTGCCCGACTGTATGGGCAGGTTGATCGAGGGGCAGACGACGGGGTTGGCCGCGATGGCATCGACGACATCGGCGGTGAAATCCGTGGGGTACGAAGTCATAAAGCGGACGCGCCTGATGCCCGGAACGCGCGCGACGGCACTCAGTAGCGAGGCGAAGTTCGCTTCGGGCAGATCCGCCCCGTAGGAATCGACGTTCTGCCCGAGGAGAGATATTTCCACAACGCCGCTTTCGGCGAGCCGCGCCACTTCGTCGAGGATCGCCTCTGGCCGCCTCGACGCGAAACGACCGCGCACATACGGGACGACGCAGTACGAGCAGAAGTTGTCGCACCCGTGGGAGATCGTCACGGACGCTTTCCACGGGTAGCGGCGCGCGAGCGGCGCGCAGGACAGTTCGTGAAGTTCGCGCGGATCCTCGTCGAGATTCGTGACGCGCTCCCCCGTCAGCAGCGCGGCCTCGATCGCCTCCGGGAGTTTGCCGATGCTGCGCGGGCCGGACACAACGCGCACCCACGGGTAACGGCGGGCCATCTCGGCGCCGACGTTCTGCGCGACGCAGCCGGTGACCGCGACGACGGGAAGGCGTTCCCCGCTCCATCTTGCCCCGTAGTGGCCCAGTTCGCTCCAGACTTTATGTTCGGCTTTGTCGCGGATGCTGCACCCGACAAAGACGACGACGTCGGCCTTTTCTTCGGGCGTCTCGACGGCCCCGCGGGAAATCAGCGCGGTGCGGATTTTGTCCGCGTCATACTGATTCATCTGACAGCCGAAAACTTTCATCGTGAAACCGTACACTGAAAAACCTCCCCCGCGATCTCATACCCGAAGATTATACTCGAAAACGGCGGAAAATAAACCTTTTTCGGACGGTATATCCGAAAGGAAATCTGGAAAAATCTCCCTCAAATACAAAAAAAGGTTCTGAGCGCGCTCAGAACCTCTGCGGTTCAGCCGTTACACGGCCTCGAACTGATCTTTGCCCACTCCGCACAGGGGGCAGACAAAGTCGTCGGGAAGGTCCTCGAAAGCGGTGCCAGGGGCGATGCCGTTATCGGGATCTCCGACGGCAGGATCGTACTCCCAACCGCACACGGCGCAAACATACTTTTTCATGGTAAAACCTCCCTTTTATGTTGTGCTGCGACCGCGCAAGATTGTACCATAGAACGCGCCGCCGCGCCACGTCCGAGGGAAAAGCGTTTTTTTAAGACTTACCCCTCCAGCCTGACAAACGTCTGCGGCAGCGCCGCCGTGAGACGCCGGGAGCCGCCCGGAACGATCAGGTAATCGTCCTCGAGGCGCAGGCCGCCCCGCCCGGGCAGATAGATTCCCGGCTCGATCGTGACGACGTCGCCCTCGCGCAGGATCTCCTCCGAGCGCGGCGAGAGCACGGGGCTTTCATGGATTTCAAGGCCGAGGCCGTGCCCCGCCGCGTGTCCGAAACAATCGCCGTAGCCGGCGCGGGCGATGATACAGCGCGCGGCCTCATGCACGTCGCTTGCCCGGACGCCCGGGCGGAGCAGGGCGGCGGAGGCGGCGTGCGCCTCTATGAGAACTTCGTGGATATCGGAAAACTCCACCTCGCGCACCGGGCCGAGCGAAAAGTTCCGCGTGATGTCGCACATATACGCGCCGAAGATGGCGCCGAAGTCAACCGTCACGTGCTCTCCCCTCTCGAAAGCTTTGCCGCTCGCGGCGGCGTGGGGCATGGAACTCCGCGTTCCCGAAGCGACGATCATGTCGCCGCCGTGCCACACGCCCTCGCCGCCCAGCCGGGCGATCTCAAGCTCGATCAGCTTTGAAAACTCCAGTTCCGTCATCCCCGGGCGCGCGCCCGAAAGGGCGTTGAGGTAGGCCCGCGCCGCGATCTCCGAAGCGCGGACGACGCGGGAAATTTCCCACTCGTCCTTGCGCCGGCGCAGCGACGCCAGCTCTTTTGAAAAATCGGCCCACTCGAACTTTCCGACCGCGAGGGCCAGATACGCGGCGACCGACAGCGAATCCCCGTCGAAAGCGACCCTTTTTGACTGGAGCTCCTCCAAAATGCGCCCGGCGGTTTCTAGCTGTCCGCGCCCCGGCCTGATCTGTCTCGTCTCGACGGCGCTTTGGGCGCGCGCCTGCTCGATGTAGCGCGAATCGACAAGCAGGACGGCGCTCGTTTGGCTGACGGCGAGCACGGCCGCCGTCCCCTTGAAGCCGCTCAGGTAGAATACGTTTTCCCAGCCGCGCTTTTCGTCGTTGACGAGCAGAAGTGTGTCCAGTTTACGCCCGCGAAGGACTTCCCGAAGGTTCTCCAACCTGTGGGCCACGGCTTCCAGAAGGGTCATCGGCAGCGATCCTTTCTCGCGCTGCCGCGAGACTGAAACGGCAGCCGCAGTAATTTTGCCTGTAGAGCGAAAGACGCCGGCTTTCCCGCGCCGATTCCAAAAAACCGTTTTTCTTTCTCCAGACGCGCTCTATCCAGACCAGTCCGTACCGGCGGGCGATCTCGGCGCCCCAGAGGTTGATGAGCGCGGGGTCTTTTTGCGGGCTCATGGTCAGGCTGGTGCATAAAAACCGTATTTCCAGCCCGCGCGCGGCTCTCGCGGCGCTTTCAAGCTGAAGTTTCACGCAGGCTTCGCAGCGTTTCCCGCCCTCGCGCTCGCGCTCCAGCCCCCTCACGGTGTCGCTCCATTCGGCGTCGTCGCGGTTTTCGTACAGGAGTTCCGCGCCGTAAGCGTCCGCGAGAACGCGCAGCGAGTCCAGCCGCCGCAGCAGTTCGTCTCGGGGGTGGATGTTACCGCCGTAGAAATACAGCGACAGCGAACCGCTCTCGCGCAGCAGCGCGGGGACGCCGACGGTCGCGCAGGGAGCGCAGCAGGCGTGCAGCAGGACAGACGGGTACATCGCTCCAGTTACGCGCGTTTGCCCGCGACGAGCGAGCGCATCTTCTCGGCCAGCTTTCCGGCGGAAAGGCCCATGGCGTCGTAGACTTCGCCGCTGGGGCCGGAGTCGCCGTAGCGCCAGACGCCGGCGCGGGCGGCGTTGGCCGAAAGGCCCAGTTCAGCCGCGCGGGCGAGCCAAATCGTCCCCATGCCGCTGTTGACGTTGTGATCCTCCGCGGTCAGCACCGCGCCCGTCGCGAACGCCTCTTTCAGCGCGGCGTCGCACACGGCGAGCGGACACGAGACGGCGTAAACGGCGGCCTGAACGCCCTCTTTTTCAAGCTCCTCGGCGGCTCTGAGGCAGACGGCCGTCATCGTACCCATGGCGATGAACGCCGCGTCCCCGCCCTCCCGCACGCGGGGAGCTTCGCCGTAACGGAACTCGCCCGCGAAGACGGGGACGCCGTCTTTGCAGACGACGGGCGTCTTGCCGCGACCCATCGCGAGGCACACGTTGCCGGGGTGCGCCAGCGCCCAGCGGGCGGCTCGTTCCGTCTGGTTGGGGTCGGCGGGAACGACGAGTTTCCAGTTGAAGTAATCGGACATCAGCGACACGTAGTCGATGCACTGGTGCGTCATGCCGTCCTCGCCCACGTCAAGCCCGACGTGCGTGAGGACGAGCTTTTCGTTCGTCCTGTTCACGTCGTTCATCCTCTGCTGGTTGTAGACCTCGGCGAGGCCGAAAATGCCGAAGTCGGCCCACACGGAGACGACGCCCGCGGCCGAAGCGGCCCCGGCGGCCGTGGCGGCGCTGCTCTCCTGAATGCCGCACTGAATGAAACGCCCGGGGAAACGCTTGGCGAACTCTGCCGTTTTGACCGACCCGGACAGATCGCAGTCGAACACAAGGATCGGGGTCGAGTCCGCGCCCGCGTTGAGCGACGCCACGTCGGCGAGGGCGTGCCCGAAAGCGGAGCGGTTATCGGTCTTTTCGTCGGGCGCGAACGTCTTCGGTATCCCGGTGTCCAGACGGGGAGCGGCGGGAGCGACTTGGCGCGGGGCGCTGAAACCGGCGCGGGCGTTTTTGGCGGCGAGTTCGATGAAGTCCGGCTCGCCAAGTTCCTCGACGGCACGCCGGTAGAGTTGGCCCGTCGCGGCCTTGCCGTGATAATCGGCGGTGCCCTCCATGAAGGAGACGCCCTTCCCCATCACCGTCCGGCACAGGACGGCGACCGGCTTCGGCGCGTCCCGCGCGGCTTTGAGCGCGGCGTACAGCCGCGGGAACGAATCGCCGTCGCAGGAGATGACCTGCCAGCCGTCGGCCTCCCACAGCGCTCTGAGGTTGACGGGCATGACGTCGTCGCACCTGCCGCAGATCTGGATGCCGTTGACATCGACGAGGGCCGTGACGTTGTTGAGGCGCTTGGAGACGATCATGCGGCGCGCTTCGGCGATCTGGCCTTTCGGCTGCTCGCCGTCGCCCATCAGCACGTAGACGCCGCCGTCGTGCCCGCGCGCCCTCTGCGCCAGCGCGAAGCCGGCCGCGGCGGACAGTCCCTGCCCAAGGCAGCCGGAGCCCCAGTCAACGCCGGGAACCATGCGCTCAACGTGTCCCTGGAAACGGCTGCCCGTGCGGCGGAACTCGTTCACCGCGTCGAGGGGATCGACAAAGCCGTAGTAGGCCAGCGTCGCGTAGGCGGCGGCCGAGGTGTGCCCGTGGCTGATGACGACGTAGTCGCGGTCGAAGCTGTCGCAGTTTTCGGGAGTGATGTCCGACGCGCCGTAGGCGGCCATGTACATCTTCATGCTCGAGAGCGCGCCGGCCGGGTGCCCGCTGTTGGCGCGGGCGACCATGGCTACCGCAAGGGCCCTGCACGTCTTGGCCGCGGCGTCGAGACGGGCGGTTTCCGCCTCGGGCAGAGCGTCCCACTTGAATCCGTTCAACCTCACGGGCTTTTCAAATATCATCGCGAACTCCTCCATCGTGTAGCGTTGACCCGAGTGCGGCCTCACGGCGCGCACGGGGTTTAAAATCATTATATGACATTAAGTTCGTTCCGCTACGAAATTTTCACGTCGGCGAACTTTCTTTTTCGCAGCGCGGCGAGCAGCCGCTCGCGCTGGTCGCCTTGGAAGTAAACCGCCCCGTCCCCGGCGGACGCGCCGCACCCCAGTTCCCGCTTCAGATCTCCGACAAGGCCGTCCCCGGCGTCCGCCGTCAAACCGGCCGCTCTGGTGACGAGCTTTCCGGCGCGTCCCTTTCTTTCAAGCGCGATCCTGACGGGCGTTTTTAAAATCTCGGCCTGAGAAGGCCGCCGTGTGTCCCGGCGCGCTTCGCCGTCGGCGCGAACGCCGCTCTCGCGCGCCAGCCCCAAGGCGTCGGCGAGCGTCAAAGGCCCCGCGTCGAGCGAGGAAAGGTCGAGTTTTTTCTTCTTCACGCGCATCAACGTTTCTCCCCTCACGGCACGCCGACGGTTTCGCGCTTGTACGGCGGGGCGCGAAAGGCGGCTGATCCGGCGCGGCGCCCGGGTGTCCCCGCGCTTGAACAGAGTATATCCCCAACGGGCGGACAGCACAAGTTTTTTCAGTGTACGTCCCGTTCTCGCGGACGCCGGATTTCGCGAAATCGCGCCGGGCGCGTTTCTCCCGCACCCGCGTTTTTTTCGCGCGCGCCGCCGGTTTCGGTTTCGCGAGACGGAGAACGGGTCGCCGCGTGTCACTTTTCCCCAAAGAGCAAATACGAGAGCGGATCCCGCTTTTCTTCGCGGCTTTCGCGCGGGGATCGCCGGGCGGATCGGGAGCGGGGAAAACACGCTCGCCGGGTTTACAGCGGCGGCAGCGCTCGCGCGGCGCGGATCGCCCGCGCGCCAAAAAAGAAGAAAAAAGCGCGAATAAGCGATCTCGCCCGCGGGTATGAAAACTCAAGACCAGTCACGTCCCCGGGCCGCGAATGAACGCGGGCTTTCGCCGGAGGAACGCGGTGATAAAGCGCCTCGCAGGAGAAGACCTCGGCGGCGCGGATAACGGGTTCCGTCCGCGGGATCGGCGCGCGTACACGACACCGGCCAAACGTCGGCGAAAGTCGGCTCGCGCGCCTCGCGGGGGAAAAACGTTTCGCGTATTTTCCCCTGTTTGGCGGGCGGTAGCGCACACTCCGCGTTTCCGCGCCCCGGTCTTTTCGGATCCGGCGGGACGACGTTCTCCCCCTGTTTTCCGGCCGCGATTTTTCGCGTATGCGCGGAGGCGGCGCGCCCCCTCGTCCGAGGCCGCCGCCGAGTTATATTTTATGTAGCTTCGCGAACTCGATATGCCGTTCTTCACAGAGCCGGACGATGCGGGACTCGTCTTCGCACGGGTACGAGCAGGCCAGGCCGCAGCTTGCCGATATGGATCTCGGCACGGGGATGATCCTCACGGAAAACCCCTCCTTGCGGCACTGCTTCTCGAACATCAGCGCCATGGTCGTCACGTCGAACGTCGCTACGCATTGCATTAAAAAACTCCCCTTTTTTGAACAAATAAAGTGAATAATTTATGAAGTTTTATATTTACTTTTCTTGACGGTTATGGTAGACTATGAACACGGTAAATAATTATTATTTACCGTGCTTTATACACATCAAAGGAGGCTGGTTTTGTGAAATCGTTTGATGATTTGATGGTGTCGCGCCTGGGGCCTGTCGTCACGGGCATCGCGGTCGGCGTTCTCGCGCCGCTTCTCGTCGTGCTCGGCAACCCCGGGAACATGGGTATCTGCGTGGCGTGCTTTGAGAGAGATATCGCGGGCGCTCTCGGTTTCCACAGGGCGGCGATCGTGCAGTACATCAGGCCCGAGATCGTCGGCCTGATCCTCGGCGCGTTCCTCTCGTCGCTGGCCTTCGGAGAGTTCAAGCCGCGCGGCGGCTCGGCTCCCGCCGTTCGTTTCTTCCTCGGCGTCTTCGCGGCCATCGGCGCGCTGATCTTCCTCGGCTGCCCGTGGCGCGCCTACCTGCGGCTTGCCGGCGGCGATTACAACGCCCTCTACGGCATCGCGGGGCTCTTAGTGGGCATTCTCTGCGGTATCTATTTTATCAGTTCGGGCTATAATCTGGGAAGATCGTATCAGGCGCCCGCGGAATCGAAATTCACGGGTCTGGCGATGCCTCTGTTCGCCGTCGGGTTGCTCGCGTTGCTGCTTCTCGCGCCCAAGGTCGGCCCCGAGGGTACGGGCCCGGTCTTCTTCTCCGACAAAGGCCCCGGCTCGATGCGCGCCCCGTGGTACGCGGGTCTCGCCGTGATGCTCGTCGTCGGCTGGCTGGCCCAGAGAAGCCGTTTCTGCACGATCGGCGCCCTGCGCGATCTCGTCCTCGCCCACGACGCCTATCTGTTCTGGGGAATCGCGGCCCTGCTCGTGGCCGCCGCCGGGATGAATGTCGCCCTCGGCACGTTCCATCCCGGTTTCGCCGATCAGCCCGTCGCCCACACCAACTCGCTGTGGAACTTCCTCGGCATGGTGCTCTCCGGCCTGTGCTTCACGCTCGCCGGCGGCTGCCCCGGGCGTCAGCTGATCATGGCCGGCGAGGGCGACGGCGACGCCGCCGTGTTCGTCTTCGGGATGATCGCGGGAGCGGCCGCGGCGCACAACTTCTCGCTCGCGAGCAGCGGCGCGGGGATCGGCGCTTTCGCACCCGTCGGTTTCGCGGTCGGTATGGTCTACTGCCTGTGCGTCGGTTTCTTCTCGCGGCGCACGATCTAGGAGGGGATAAAAAATGGTCGTCGATACTCGCGGTCTTTCCTGCCCGCAGCCTGTCGTCGAGGTAAAGAGGGCCGTTTCGCAGGGCGCGGCCGAGGTGGAGGCGCTGACAGACAACGCCACGTCGCTGGCGAACGTGACGCGCTTCATGACGAAACAGGGTTTCGCGCTCAAAAGCAAGACCGAGGAAGACGGTTACACGCGCGCCGTTTTCGCCAAATAGCCGGTTTTTTCGCAAACGGGGAGAACGGTTCGCACCGTTCTCCTTTTTCTGTGTTTCCCGCGCGGAACGATCGAATATATTCTATAATTTCTGTACGTATTTTCTATTCGCACGCGATACGAAAAATATACGCCAAAATTCCGCGACCTGTAATATAATGATAATGTATTGTTCGGAGAAAGTTTCATAATCTTTTCTCAAAAACCGAGGAGGTAGTTGAATCATGTCAAGAGTCGCAGTCAAGGCATCGGCTTATTGTCTGGCGCACACGCCGGAGCTTGGCCGCCGTTACGGCACAACGCCGTACAACGCCGGCGAGAACGAAAAAGAATACACAGAGAAACTCCCCCTTCACCAGCAGACGTATGAGGAGGCGAAGGACTACGCTCCTAACCAGACTTACATCGGCGGGCTGTCCATCGACGAACTTGAAAACGTCGCCAAGCCGATGTACCAGCACCGCGTCGAGAACGCCCCGCGAAACGGCAGGTACGGCGAGATCATGCCCGAGGACGAGTTCCTCGGCCTGATCGACATCTGCGACGTTTTCGATCTCGTATGGCTCGAAAAAGCTTTCGCCGCCTCCGTGCGCGCCAAGCTGCAGGCGCACCCGCTGATGAACGCGGCCATTCTCGCCCGCCTTGAAGAAGGGCACGAACTGGCCGAAATCGAGGAACACCTCAAGGACGCGAGCAAGACGCAGGCGCTGCCGCTCTACTACGGCGGGAAAATCGCCGGCATGGTGCGGGCCGCGCACGCCTCGGACGACACGCTGTTCGCCTATGTGCTGCTCGAAAACCTCGCGTGCAAGGCCGGCGGCGTGCTCGCGCTGCTCCATCTGCTGAAAAACGCGGACATGAAACCAGAGGACGTGGACTTCATCATCGAGTGCTCCGAGGAGGGCGCCGGCGACGAAGGACAGCGCGCGGGCGGCAACTTTGCCAAGGCCATCGCCGAGATCGCCGGCTGCGCCAACTCGAGCGGCTGCGACGTGCGCGGTTTCTGCGCCGGCCCCGTGAACGCCATGATCAACGCGGCGTCGCAGGTGGCTGCCGGCGCGCGGAAGAACGTCGTCGTCGTCGCGGGCGGCTGCATCCCCAAGCTCTACATGAACAGCCGCGATCACGTCAAGAAGAACATGCCCGCCCTCGAGGACTGCCTGGGCGCGTTCGCCGTTCTCCTCACGCCTCCCGACGGCGTCAGCGCCGAAATGCGTCTCGACGCGCTGGGGAAACACACCGTCGGCGCGGGCGCCTCTCCGCAGGCGGTCACGCAGGCCCTCACATGGGAGCCGCTCCAAAAGGCCGGCCTGACCTACGCCGACGTGGACAAGTTCGGCCCCGAACTCCACATCCCCGAGATCACCGAACCGGCCGGCGCGGGCAACGTGCCTCTGGCGAACATCAAGATGATCGCCGCCCTGGCCGTGATGAAAAAGAACATCGAAAAGAAGGACATGATGAAGTTCGTCAAGGAGAAGGGCCTGCCCGGCTTCGCCCACACGCAGGGCCACATTCCCGCCGGCGTTCCTTTCGTGGGGCACGCCGCGGACTGGATCCGCGAGGGCCGCATCAGCCGCGCCATGATCATCGGCAAGGGAAGCCTGTTCCTCGCGCGCCTGACCAACCTCGCCGACGGCGCTTCGTTCCTGATGGAAAAACCGGCCGCGCCGGCGCCGGCTTCTTCGGCGACGAAAGACGACATCAAGAGCATGCTGCTCGAGGCTCTGTCCGAGATCGCGACCGAACTCAAAAAGTAAGGAGGGTTCACCCATGTCTGACGTACGCAAGCTCGTCGGTGAGGCGCTTTGCGAGCTCATCGACATGGCCGAGCACGGCGCTCCGCGGCTTCGCGTCGGGCTGCAGGCCGCCGGGAGCGAGCATGGCCCCGAAGAACTCCTTCGCGCGGCGCGCCTTGCCCAAAGCCAAAACCCGGCGCTCAAAGTCGTGATGATCGGCCCCCGCTCCGCCGCGCCCGCCGACGACCTCGAGTGGATCGAAACGGGCGGGGACGACAACGATATCGCCGCCGCGATGGACTCCGCGCTCTCGGACGGCCGCGTCTGCGGGGCCGTCGCGATGCACCACCCCTTCCCCACCGGCGTCACGACGATCGGGCGCGTGTGCACGCCGGCCCTCGGCCGCGACATGATCGTCGCCTCCACGACCGGCACGAGCGCCGTCCATCGCGTTGAAGCGATGATCCGCAACGCCGTCTACGGCATCGCCGTAGCCAAGTCGCTCGGCAGAACAGCCCCGACCGTCGGCATTCTCAACGTGGAGGGCGCGCAGATGGTTCTCAAGGCGCTGCGCAAGCTGAAGGAAAAGGGGTACGACATCACGTTCGGCGAGAGCTGCCGTGCCGACGGCGGGGCCGTCCTGCGCGGCAACGACATTCTGCGCGGCGTCGTCGATGTCTGCGTCTGCGATACGCTGACGGGCAACATCCTGATGAAGGTCTTCTCCTCGTATACTACCGGCGGCTCGTATGAAGCGCTCGGCTGGGGGTACGGCCCCTCGGTCGGCGAAGGCTGGAAGCACATAGTCAACATCATTTCGAGGGCCTCCGGCGCGCCCGTGATCGCCAACGCGCTCGCCTACTGCGCGGCGGTTGCCGCGGGCGGGCTTCCCGCGCTCGTTGGGAAGGAACTGAAGGCCGCGAAAGACCGCGGGCTTGAAGATGTCATCGCCTCCGCCGCCCCCGCGCCCGCGCGGAACGAGGAAGTCAAGGCCCCTCCGGCGGAGCCGACCGACGAGGAAATTCACGGCATCGACGTTCTCGCGATCGAGGATGCCGTGCGCGAGCTCTGGAAACACGGCGTGTACGCCGAGAGTTCCATGGGCTGCACCGGCCCCGTCGTCAAGCTGAACAAGTCCAGAGAGGAACAGGCGCGGCGGATTCTGACGCAGGCCGATTACCTGTAGGAAAATTCACGGCGGCGCGGGCCGTCCTCGCGTCATGAGCGCTGACACAAAAAAAGAAGGAGCGCGGAGAAATTCTCCGCGCTCCTTCTTTTTTTTTACGAACGGCCGCCCCCGCCTCCCCCGCCGCTTGAACGCCGGGAGGTTTTCGGGCGCGGCGGGCGCGCTCAAAGCGGGCCGGGGCGCGGCACCCCTGTTTCGTCCCCGCTTTTCGCTCTCCGGCGCGCTGTTTCCCTCGGGGAGCGCCGTGGGCGAATTTCACGCCGGGCCTAGTTGACGATGAGGTTGAACGCCATGCTGACGATCGGAGTCATCAGCCGTCCCGCGAAGCCCGTGTAGATCATCATGGCGAGAATCAGGAACCCCCAGCGCTCGTAACGATCGACGGCCGCGGCGGCGCGCGGCGTCAGAAAGCAGTACAGCAGTCTGGAGCCGTCGAGCGGCGGGACGGGCAGGAGGTTGAAGACGGCGAAGTTGAGGTTGACGACGACGAATGCCAGAAGCACGCTTCGCAGCCCGTAGTTCGTCCAGAACAGCCCCGGCGCCCACGCCGCGAGCGCGCGGACAAACATACCCGCGACGACAGCCGAAAGCACGTTTCCGGCGGCGCCGGCGGCGGCGACGACGAAGATGTCGCGCCGGGGGCGGCGGAAGTTGCGGGGATCGTAGGGCACGGGGTTCGCCCAGCCGAAACGGAAAAACACCATGCACAGCGTCCCCAGCAGGTCAAAATGCGCGAGAGGGTTGAGCGTCAGCCTCCCCGCGCGCTCGGCCGTGCGGTCTCCGCACAGGAGGGCGGCCAGCCCGTGGCAGTATTCGTGAAACGATAGCGCCCACAGGATCGCCGGAAGCGCCGGAAGAAGCCGCAACAGCTCGCGCCCCAAGTCGGGAAAAAAACGGCTCATGCCCGAAGCTCCTTTGAGCGCTGTTCCGCTCTTTCCGCCGCCAGAGCCGTCATGGCGTTCCAGATCGGGACGAGGCGCGCGTAGAGCTGATCGAGCGTGCCGTCGTTGACGATTGTCCAGTCGGACATGGCGGCTCTCTCTTCGCTGCTTTTAAAAAACTTCTCGCGCCGCGCAAGTTCCGCCTCGTCAAGCCCCCGGAAGCGGTTGCGCTCCGCGCGCGCCCGGCCGCGCGCGCGCAGAAAGAGCACGCGGTCGGCCCACGCCGGACGAGGGTTTTCGTAGAACATCGGGATCTCGGCCGCGGCGACGCCCGACTTTGGCAGACGAGACGCCATCTCGGCGTACACGAGCGGATGGGTGACGCCGCAGAGCCAGCGGTAGTCGCCGTCGTTTGAAAATACGCGCGCCGACACGGCCTTCCTGTCGATTTTGCCGCCGGGGCCGAAGACGGCCTCGCCCCAGCGTTCGCGCGCGAGGGCCGGAAGTTCGTCCCCCTCCCACATTCCGCGCACGATCGCGTCGGCGTCGAGCAGAGACGCCCCCTGTCGCGCGAACCACGCCGCCGCCGTCGATTTACCGGCGCCGGGCTCTCCCGTAAGGACGATAACCGCTCCAGCCATACCGTTCGGGTTCCTCCTTCTGTTCGTACACGTCGGTGCATTCGTCGGGAAGTTCCGCGAGGAAACGCGAGAACCCTCCGCTCAGCACCGTTCCGAAAAGCCGCCGCCGCCGCGCGCCGCTCATATACAGCCGCTCCTCGGCGCGGGTCATGCCGACGTAGCAGAGACGGCGCTCCTCCTCAAGTTCCTCGACGCTGTCCGAACTGCGGCTGTGGGGAAACACGCCCTCCTCCATCCCGGCCATGAACACCACGGGAAACTCCAGTCCCTTGGCGGCGTGAAGCGAGGAGAGGCTGACGGCGTCGCGCGTCTCGTTCTGTGTGTCCATGTCGGTGTAAAGCGAAATCTGGTCGAGCACCTCGGACAGCGATTCCCCGTCGGGAGCGACGGAGAGCAGTTCGCGCACGTTCTCGACGCGCTCCTCCCAGTCGGTCGGCTCCGTTTTTCGCAGCACGTCCTCGTAGCCGGCGCCGTTCATGATCCAATCGACCACGAGCGGCACGCTGTGCTGGCGCTCGAGGAGCGCGAGCATGTGTTCGGCGAGGAGGCACGCTCCCTCCCCCGCCTTGCCGGTCAGGCCGCCCTTTCGCGCTTTCACGGCCCCCCAGACGTCGGCGGCGGATCCGCGAGCGTCGCGGAGCGCGTTCGACGCGAGCTTTTCAAGGCTTTTAGGCCCCAGAGCGCGCGCGGGCAGGTTGCCGATCCTGTTGAGAGACACGGTGTCGAGCGGGTTGACGGCCAGACGCATGTAGGCGATCACGTCCTTGACCTCTTTGCGGTCGTAGAAACTGACGCCGCGCACGATGCGGTAAGGGATGTCGGCCTCGATCAGAGACTGTTCGAGCACCCGGCTGACGGCGTTGACGCGGTAGAGCACGGCGATGTCGCCGTAGCGGTAGCGCGACGCGAGCAGACGGATCTCGCGCGCGATCCGTTCGCCTTCGGCCTTTTCGTCGCCCATGTACCAGACGTCGATCTTCTTCCCCTGTTCCCGGCAGGTGCGCAGGTTCTTCTCGCGGCGGTTCTTGTTGTGGCGGATGAGGCGGTTCGAGGCGTCGAGGATGACCGACGTGGAGCGGTAGTTCTGCTCGAGCAGCGTCACCTTGGCGTTTTTAAAGTCGCGCTCGAAGTTCATGATCGTCTGGTAGTCCGCGCCGCGCCAGCCGTAAATCGACTGGTCGGGATCGCCCACGACCATCAGGTCGGGCGACGGCCCGACGAGCGCGCGCATCAACTCGTACTGGGAGCCGTTCACGTCCTGATATTCATCGACGAGCACCCACGAGAGGCGTTCGCGCTCCCGTTCAAGCGTTTCGGGATCGCTTTTAAACAGTTCCAGCGGGACAGCGATCAGGTCGTCGAAATCGAACGCGCCCAGTTCTTTCAGAGCGGCCCGGTACCCCTCGTACACGCCGCGCAGCACGTTTTCGCCGGCCGAAAGGGTCTCTCCGCCGGGGTCGCGCGACGATTTTATCCGGGAGATGCGGCCCAGCGCCCAGCCGGGAGGGTATTTTTCCGCGTCGATGTTCAGATCCCGCATGACGTTTTTGACGACGTTCAGCGAATCGCCCCGGTCGTAGACGACGAAGTTCCGGCGGAAGCCTCTGTCCTCCAGCGCGTCGCGGTTGCGGAACAGAGCGTTGAGCCCGAACGAGTGGAACGTGCAGATCTGCGCGCCGCGCGAGTCGCGGAGCAGCCTGCCGACGCGCTCGCTCATCTCGCGCGCGGCCTTGTTGGTGAACGTTACGGCGAGGATCCGCCACGGCGCGACCTTTTCGCGCTCGATCAGCCAGGCTACCTTGGTGGTCAGCACGCGCGTCTTGCCGCTTCCCGCGCCGGCCAGCACAAGCTGCGGCGCGCCCGAGTAGCGCACGGCCTCGCTCTGCGCGTCGTTCAGCCCTTTCAGCAGTTCGTCGGATTCGTTCATGAGATTTCCCCGTTTCGCGTCCCGGGCGGGAGAGAGCGCGGCTATTCTTCCCCGGCGGACGTTTTCTTCAGTCCGCTCCAGTCGTAGAGCATTTTGAGCCAGTACTGAAGCCCTTCGCCCGAAACGCTGGAGACGCGCAAGCGTCTGGCGCGCGGGTTGAGCCGCGTCGCGTCGTCCCAGTACAGCGCCTCGTCGAAGTCGATGTAGGGTTTGAGGTCGATTTTCGTGAGCACGACGGCGCCCGCCTCGGAGAACAGAAGCGGGTATTTGAGGGGCTTGTCGCTGCCCTCGGGCAGACTGGACACGGCGACTTTGTAATCCTCGCCGAGGTCAAACTCGGCCGGGCAGACGAGGTTGCCGACGTTCTCGACGAAGATAACGTCGAGATCGTCGAGCGGCAGCCGCGCGAGCGTCCCGTCTATCGTGTTCGCCTCGAGATGACAGCCGCCGTTCGTGTTGATCTGGACGCAGGGCGCGCCGGCGGCCTGTATGCGCCGGGCGTCGCGGTCGGTCGCCACGTCGCCTTCTATAACGGCGCACCTCAGGTCGAGGCCGACGAGCGTGCGCTCGAGAAGCGTCGTCTTGCCCGAACCCGGGGAGCCTATCAGATTCAGCAGCAGAATGCCGCGTTTCCGCATCTCGCCGCGTATCTTTTGAGCGTAGCCGAGATCGGCCGCCATGACAGCCTGCCGAACGTCAACTTTTCTCCTCGCCATCTTCCTCCACCTCTACGGAATCGATATCAAGCTCCATGCCCCGCGTCATCTGCGCGTCGTCGCAGCCGCAGTACGGGCAGATCATTCCAATGCGCTCCGCGCCCCACTCCCGTCCGCACCGCGGGCAGCGGATGACGATCGGGATCGTGACAAGTTCCAGTTCGGCGCCGGCCAGCGGGGTGCGCTCGCACGCGACCTTGAAAGCGAAACGCATCGTCTCCGGGATCACCTGGCGCATCGCGCCGACGTTCAGCGTGACTTTTTTCACGGCACCCCACCCCCGCTCGGCGCTCAGATTTTCAAGCGTCCGCACGACGGCGCCGACAAGCGAAAACTCGTGCATGTTTCCACCTCCCGGTTCGCTTATTTTACACCATCGCGCGGATTTATTCGAGGCCGGTTTCGCGGCGGGGTCTCATTCGGCGCGCGAATTTGCTATAATGATACCGAAGCGGTTTTTATCGCTCATTCCACCGACGGGGGCGGTTATGCGCGCATGACGTTCATTCCCGACACGAAATTTTACGCGCGGGCGGCGGCCGCTTTCGCCGACTGGTACGCGCGGGCCGGGCGGGATCTGCCTTGGCGGCGTACAAGCGACCCCTACGCGGTGCTCGTCTCCGAGATGATGCTCCAGCGGACGCAAGCGCGTCGCGTCGCGGAGTATTTCCCGCGCTGGATGGAACGGCTACCGACCCTCGGGGCGCTCGCGGCGGCGGCGGAAAGCGACGTGCTGTCTCTCTGGCAGGGACTGGGCTATTACTCCCGCGCACGCGGTCTGCGCGAGGCGGCGCGGAAGCTGATCGCGGAAGGGCACGAGACGCTCGTTCCCGACCCGGCCTACCTGACAACTCTGCCGGGGATCGGGCCGTACACGGCGGGAGCCGTGTGCTGCATCGCCTTCAATACGCCCGTTCCCGCCGTCGATGGCAACGTTAGGAGAGTTTTTTCGCGCCTGCTCCGCCTCGATGGTCCCCCGGACAAAAAAGAAAACGCGGCGCTGATCGAGCGCTGCGTCCGGGAGATCCTCAAACGGGGAGAGCCGCGCGTTCTCGCCCAGGCGTTCATGGAACTGGGGGCGACCGTCTGCGCGCCCGGCGCTTTATGCCGCTGCGCGGAGTGTCCTGCCTCCGCTTTCTGCAAGGCCCGGGAGGCGGGCGAACAGGCGTTCCTTCCGGCGTCCGCGCGCGCCGCGCCCATAAAGCGCCGTTTCGGCGCCGCGCTGCTGATAGGCGGCGCGGAGGGCATCGCCGTGCGCCGCCGCGCGAAAGGCGGCCTGTGGGCCGGCTTTTATGAGATTCCGTGGCTTGTCGGCGAGGAAAACGAGGACTTCGCGGCCTGTTTTGAGCGCCTCCGGCGTTCGCTGCCCTTTTCCGGCCGGTGCGACGACACGCGGCGCGAGGAGACGCTCAGGTTTACGGAGTGGCGGGTGCGCGTGCGCCTGTGGCGCGCGAGCCAGCCCGATGAACTCCCCGCCGGGTGCGAGTTCGTCGCGCCCGAGCGCGTCGGCCCGCTGCCGTTTCCGGCGGGCTTGAAACGACTTGTTCTGTCCTGTCTGCGCGGCGGAGGCGCGGCTTGACCTGTTTGCCGCGAAAGAACCGCTTTCACGGGCGGAACCGAGTTTGAGAAGGCAAAGGAGCGAGAGATTATGAAAGTCATCGTATACGGCACGAGAAACTGCCCCGACACGGTCGAGGCCCTCGCGGCCTACGAGGAGCGCGGTATCGGCGTCGAATTCCGCGACATCGACAAAAGCACGAAGACGCTGAAAGAGTTCCTGACGCTCCGCGACACGGAAGACATCTTCATTCCCGCGCGCGAGAGCCATAAAATCGGCGTCCCCTGCGTGATCAAGGAGGACGGCACGCCGACGCTCGACTGGGAGGAGATCCTGCGCTAAAAAAAACTTTTTTCCTTCGCCGACGCGCCGCCGCGCCCGGCGTGAGCCGACGTTTTTGCCGCGCAAAAAAAGCGGCCCGGAGAAGATCCGGGCCGCTTTTTTTCTGTTTTTTGGCGCGGGGAGCGATTAACGCTTGCTGAACTGGAACTTCGCGCGGGCGCCCCTCTGGCCGAACTTCTTGCGCTCGACCATGCGGGGGTCGCGCGTCAGAAGGCCGGCTTTCTTGAGGACGGGACGGAGATCGGGATTGAGCTTCAGCAGCGCGCGGGCGATGCCGAGCGAAATAGCGCCGCTCTGGCCGGTCAGACCGCCGCCCTGCGCGTTGACGAACACATCGACTTTGCCCTCCAGCCCGGCGGCGACCAGAGGCGCGTGGGCGCTTGTGAGCCAGTTGTGACGCGGCAGGTACTCGGCGGGCTCGCGGCCGTTGATTAGGAACTTGCCCTCCCCGGCGGCAAGGCGGACACGCGCTACGGCGTTCTTGCGGCGGCCGGTTCCCCAGTAAAAAGAAGTAGCCATGGAATGATCCTCCTTGCCTTAGAGAGTTATGGTCACGGGCTTCTGGGCCGCGTGAGGATGGTTCGCGCCGGCGTACACCTTCAGCTTGCGGCCGAAGTTGAGACGGTTGTGCTTGGGAAGCATGCCGCGGACGATGCGCTCAAGAAGGCGCACGGAACTGCGCTTCATGGCCTCTTTGTAGGTCATCTCTTTGAATCCGCCCGGGTAGCCGCTGAACGACTGAACCTTGGAAGTCTCCAGCTTGTTGCCGGTCAGGCCGACCTTGTCCGCGTTGATGATGATGACAAAGTCGCCCGTATCGACGTGGGGCGTGTAGGTGGGCTTGTTCTTGCCCATGAGGATCAGCGCGACGCGCGAGGCGAGACGGCCCGCGGGTACGCCCTCGGCGTCGATCAGAAACCAACTGCGCTGAACGGTTTCTTTGCGAGCCATGAATGACTTCGAACCGATCATTCGGATTAACACTCCTTTGATTTTTTTGGTGAAGCGTGCGCGGATGAACGGGTCTGGGGAACCTTCATCCATGGTGCGGAAAAGGGAAAGCCGCGCGGCCGCGGGCGTAGGGAAGTGTGTGACGACTCTGCCGCGGCGCGGAAAGGCTGTTTCCCGCTTTTCTCACAATTCTGTATTATACCCTAACGAGCAGCGGATTGTCCAGTGGCCCGGGCAATCTTCCGCGCTTCGCGATCGGTTTGCCGTTGACGACTTTGAGGTCGAGCGTCATGTCGATCTGCCGGCCGTGGCAGATATAGCTGCCCACGCCGAACGTGTCGGCGCCCGCTTCCGCTAGCGCGCGAATGCGTTCCGGCGTCAGCCCGCCCGTGGCCACGATCTTGACGTGCCTGAAACCGGCCATGTCAAGCCGGTAGCGCACCTCGCGAATCAGCTCGGGCGAAACGCCGCCGCGCTCGCTGGGCGTGTCGAGACGCACGGCGCCCAGACGGTCGCCGAGGGCTTCGGCCACGCGGATGGCCTCCTCGCTCTCGTCTTTGAAAGTGTCGATAAGGACGACGCGCGTCTCCCCGGGGGGCGTGGATTCGTCGTAGACCTTGGCCAGTTTCACCGTGTCGCCCGCCATGAGGATGGCGGCGTGCGGGATGGTGCCCGAAGGGTTGAGTCCCAGCAGCTTGGCACCCAGAATACAGCTCGCTCCGGCGCACCCGCCGACTTTCACGGCGATCCGCTCCATCACGGGGGCGACGGCCGGGTGCACGTGGCGCGCGCCGAAGCACAGCACCGGCTTGCCGGACGCGGCCTCGACGCACTCGCGCGCGGCCGTGGCCCAGCCGGTGGAGGCCGCCAGCATGCCGAGCAGCGTCGTCTCGTACATGCCGAAAGCCCCGTAAGGCCCCGTCAGGCGCATCAGCGTGTCCTTCGGCTTAAAGGGCGTTCCCTCCGGCAGGGCGTCGATGACGACGTCTTTGCCCCTAAGGAGCGTGAGCGCCTCGTCAAGACCGGCGAAGACGCCGTTTTTGCGGGCGAAGACTTCCGCGACCACGGGCGTGTCGAGAAGTTTCATGCGGCTAAGGAGATCGCGCGTGCGAATGAAATAGATGTCCGTCGTCAGACCGTTGAGGATCTCCTCGTGCGTGGCGCTGGGGAGACGGTCGGGCGAAACCTCTACCGAAGCCACATCTTTCAGTGTCGCGATGTTGACGGTTGTCATCTGTGCCGCCTGCGCTTTACAGAATCAGCAGCACGAGCGAGTTGAGCATGAACAGGGCGCAGAGCACGACTGTGATCTTGGACAGCGTCGAGAAGCGCGACCACTGGTTCGCCGCGGGATCGGCGAGCGTGGCCCCGCCGAAAATGCCGCCCCGCCCCTGCTTGCGCGGCTGGAGCATCACGGCGGCGATCAGGACGACGGAAAGAAGGATCTGGACGACGGTAAGAAACGTTTTCACGGGAGCGCACCTCCGAAAAAATTTACGTTTTCGCTTTCATCTCCGGGATGATTTCCGAAATATTTTACCACACTTTCGCGCGAAACGACAGGTTTTGCTCCGCGTTCGGCGCGCGTATTTTGGAAACGAGCGGCGCGCCCTTACGCGAGGCCCGGGGAGCGCAGCGCCTCGATGAAAGCCCGCGACGCCTTGGCGCGGTGTGAAATACGCGATTTTACGCTCGCGGGCAGTTCGCCGAACGTTTGCGAGTACCCTTCGGGGATAAAGAGCGGATCGTAGCCGAAGCCGTTCACGCCGCGCTTTTCCTGAATGACGGAGCCCTCGCAGTACGCGAGCGTGCGCCACCGCGCTTCGCCGTCGGGAAAAACGAGCGCGAGGGCGGCGGCGTAGCGCGCGTAACGGTCGGCCTTGCCGGCCATGTTCGATATCAGCCACTGGCGGCAGGCTTCGTCATCGTCGCCGCCGATCCTCGACGAATAGACGCCGGGCCGCCACCCCAGCGCGCGCACCTCGATGCCGCTGTCGTCGCTGATTGCCGGCAGCCCCGTGCGCCGCGCCCACGCGGCGGCTTTCAGCGTGGCGTTTTCAACGAACGTCGTCCCCGTCTCCTCCACCTCGAGCGGGTCGTCAAAATCTCCGCCGAAGATGAGTTCGATCCCCAGCGGCGCGAGCAGACCGCTGAACTCGCCGTATTTATGCCTGTTGCGGCTCGCGAGCACAAGCTTTCGCAGCGACACGCCATCCATCGCGACCATACCGCTCAGATCTCCTTTTCATCCGACTCCAGCGCGCGGCGCTGCAGTTCCATCAGCCGGCCTATACCGAGCGAGGCCAGATCGAGCATCCGCTCCATCTCGGCGCGCGAGAACACGCCGCCCTCGCCCGTACCCTGAACCTCGACGAAGTTCCCGTCGCCGTCCTGAACGACGTTGAAATCCACTTCCGCCGCGCTGTCCTCGTCGTAGCACAGGTCGAGGAGAAGCTCTCCGTTCACCTTGCCGACGCTGACGGCCGCGATCTGCGATTTCAGCGGAAGGCTCGGGAAAGCCCCCGAGGCGCGCAGAAAGCGCAGAGCGTCCACGAGCGCGACATACGCCCCGGTGATCGAGGCCGTTCTCGTTCCCCCGTCGGCCTGGAGCACGTCGCAGTCAAGCGTGACGCACCGCTCGCCGAGCGCCGCCAGATCGACGGCGGCGCGAAGCGAGCGCCCGATCAGCCGCTGAATTTCCTGACTGCGCCCGTTCACTCGGCCCTTGGCCGAATCGCGTGGCACGCGCGTCTTCGTCGATCGCGGCAGGAGCGAATATTCGGCTGTCACCCATCCCCTGCCCGTGCCGCGCAGAAACGGAGGCACGCGCTCGTCAACGCTGGCCGTGCAGAGCACCCTCGTGCGGCCGAACTCGACGAGGCACGATCCCTCGGCGTAGACGTTGCAGTTCCGCTTTAAAGTCACCGGCCTCATCTGGTCAGGTGACGCGCGCAGAAAACGTGTCATTTTTCCTTCCCCTCGCGCGGGCGATCCGCCGACGTTTCACCGCGAACGTCGCCTCCCGCGGGAGGCGTCCGGGCGGCTTTTTGCGTATAGTATAACACTCTTTGTCCCAAAACCGTACCGCCGTCAAAAAAACGGGCGCGCGGAAGACACCGCTTCGCGCGTCCGTTTTCGCGTTCCTCAGACGTTCCCGTCGAACCCCCACGGCTCGGAGAGACGGATTTTGCCCGCGTTCGTCACCCACCGGCCGTCCTGAAGGAAAAACACCTGCTTGACGGGCGGAAAGTTCTCGACGATCGTCCTCACCAGCCCGGTCATCATCAGCAGGGCGCGGTCTTCGCCCATGTCCGCCAGCCCCCGCGAGAAGCTGACGGGAAGGTCGATGTAGGCCGTCACGCCGTCGCGGTACACGTGTTTCGGCTCGATTTGGTTGGCCCAGCTTTCGGACGTTTCGGCAAAAACGGTCTTGACGGCGAGCATGATCTCGTCCTCCTGAATGTCGGACAGCACCTTCAGCGAAGCGCGAACCATGCCTTCGGCGCCGAGAGGATAAACGGTCAGTTCGCGCTGAGACGCGAGGCGCTCGTCGCTGTGGTCGGCCGCGAGCAGCTTTTGCAGTTCCTCGGCGTTCGAGACGACGTTCTCCTGCTTGACGACATCGTGCGTGTCCAGCATTTTCAAGAACAGGTCTGTGCCGTAATACCCCGCCGCCAGAAAAATCGCCATCACGCCCACCTGCGCCGCCAGGCGCACGGCGTAAGGGGAACGCGGGGCCGCCGCGCGCGCGGGACGCCTTGCCGCCGGATTTGACGGCCTGCGCGAGATCTCGTCGCTCATACTGTATCGCTCCTTTGTTTGTGATGTACGCGCTTTCAGCGTTTGATGAAGTTCACGATCCCCGCCGCGAAAGACTCGGCCATGCGCTGCTGATAGGCGGGCTGCGCGAGCCGGCGCACCTCGGAGAGTTCGGTTATGAACCCCGTCTCGATCAGGACGGCGGGCATCGCCGCTCCCCTCAGAACCCAGAAAGGCGCCTGCGCGACACGTTTCATGTCGAGCCCGCCGCTATGTCCCGAGTGGAAAAGATCCTCCGCCAGAACGGTGCTCTCCGAGATCTTCTGATTCTGCTGCATGTTCCCGAGGATCTCGAGCAGCATCTCGGTTCTCCTGTCCGAGGCGGCGCTGTTCGCGCCGGAGGCGCCCTCGGCGATCTCGGCGTTTTCGATCTTGGCGAGCGTCATGGCGTCCTTGTCGCTGGGGAGCGCCATGATATAGATTTCCACCCCTCGCGAGTGCTGCCCCTTGGGCAGGGCGTTCAGATGGATGCTGATGAACACGTCGGCTTTCCAACTGTTGGCCATCTCCGTGCGCTCTTTGAGCGTCGGGTAGGTGTCGCCCGTGCGCGTCATCTTCACGTCCACGCCCCTTTTGCTCAGCGCCTTGGAAACGCGCGCCGCTATCTGCAGGGCGATGTTCTTTTCGCGGTAGCCGTGCGCCACGGCGCCCGGGTCTCTGCCGCCGTGCCCCGCGTCGATGACGACGAGACCGCGTTGTTTTTTTGAAGGCCGCTGCCGGCGCGCGCGCGGCGAAGGCTTATTTTCGGGCGTCTCGCGCGGCGGCTGCGCGGGCGGAACCGCGACGGCCTCCGGCCGCGCTTCGGCGGATCGGCTGAAGTCGAGTACGAGGCGGCGCGGCTCGTCGAGGGAAAAGATCTTCACCGTCCTCTGCGGGAACGAAAACTCGACGGTGGCCGGATCGCCGTTTTTCACGGTCACGCCGATGTCGCCGCGCCCTTCGATGCCGGGAACGAGAGAGGGGTCGATGCGATCCACCCGCACCACCGTGCGCCTGCCGTCGGACGTGTACGTCGGCGTGTCGTCGCCGTCAAGATCCAGAACGGCGCGGACGGTCTGCTCGTCCCCTCCCCAGCGCAGCGAGCGCAGGCGCGGCAGGCTTGTCCCGGCGGCGTGGAGTTGCGGCGGCGTCCTATACTCGTCCTGTTCGCGCGGCGGAACCTCGGACGGCGGAGGTGATTCGGGACGCTCGTCAGCCGCGTCGTCCCAGCGGAGATCGAAGTCGCGTCCGTTGCGGCGCAGAAACTGGGAAAAAACTTTGAGCGCCGAGTCGGTGCCGACCCACCAGTGGCCGTTTTCAACGCGCGTGCGCGACGGCAGCGCTATCACGCTGTAACCGAGCCACACGGCCGCCGCCCCGGGGACGAAACGAAGGCCGTATGCCGCCGGCACGACGAGCTCGTTCTTTTCCACGCTGACCGAATAGCCGAGACCGCGCGCGATCTGATCGACGGCCGCCATGCGCGTCGCGCCGAACTGGCGCACCTCGACGCCGCCCGAAACCCCGGATCCGGCCCAGCGCCATTCCTCGGCCGGGGCCGTCCGCGCCGGGGCGCACGCGAACAGCACCGCCAGAAACAGACACAGTATGATTTGTTTACGCTCCGGCCACCGCAATATCATCCACCACCATCGTACAGCCGCCGACCTGACCGAAGAAACGGAGGTCGGATCCGACTTCAGCGATATTCTTTAAAAAATCGGCCAGATTGCCCGCGATCGTCACAGAGGAGACGGGCTTAAACACGCCGTCTTTCAGGTACTGTCCGCGCGCCGCGAGCGAAAAATCGCCGCCGACTGTGTCGATCGTGTGCAGCCCCATCAGTTCGCTGACAACGAAACAGCGGCCGCGAGCCGCCAGAATCTCGTCCGCTCCTCGCTTCCCCGGCAGAGGAAAGAGGTTTGTCACATCGACGTCGGGAATCGAGGCGAGCCCTTTGCTCCCGTTCCCGGTTGAGGCGAGCCCGAGACGCTTTCCGTACTGAAGATTGCACAGCCACGAGTTGACGCGACCGCGATCGATCAGCGTCGTGCGCCGCGTTTCGACGAGCTCCCCGTCGCACACGGCCGTGCCGAGCCCGCCCGGCAACCTGCCGTCGTCGATGAGCGTCAGCGCCTCGGACGCGGCGCGTTCGCCCATCCTGCCGGCGAAAACAGACAGCCCCTTGCTCACGGCGACCGCCGAAAAAAGCGAAGCGATCGCGTACATGAACTCGGCCGTCACTTCGGGCTTTAAAACCAGCGTGTAGCGCCCAGACGGGATCGGAGCGCCGTGAAGCAGTTCCACCGCGCCGCGGACGGCCTCGCGCACCGGCGAACCGGCGAGGAGACATTCGACTGAACGGGCGTCGCGCGAAGCGCCGCCGATCTCCGCGGAATCGCCGTCGCGCGCGAGCACCGTCACGCCCAGATAGCCGAGCGACGAGACCCTGTCGTAGAAGACGCCGTAAGTATTGAGCGTCATCGAGCGTTCCGTCACGACGCCGGAACAGGCCGAGTTTACGCAGCGGACGCGCTTATCCAGCCTTCGCGCCTGAGCGCTCATCTCCAGACACAGCTCTATCTGCGTGTCGGAAGGCCAGTCGGCCATGCCGGCGTCGTACACTTCGATGCCGAAGTCCTGCGGCGGAGGGGTTTTTTGCGCGAAAAGCACGTCGTTCTCGACGGCCGCGTGAGAGGCGCTCCCGAACGCGCCGTCGCACAGTTCCCCCGCCACGTCGCCGTCAAACTCGGAGAGAGCGGCCGTCCCTTGACGGCTTTTCGCGTCGAGCACGCGGAGACCGATCCCGGAGACGCGAGAGAAAGAGCGGTTCTCCACCTCATCGTCGCGAACGGAAAACGACCTGCCGAGCGAGAAGAAGCAGTCGCATTCGGCCGCCAGCGCGCCCCGCCGCCGCGCGAGGTCGATCGCGCGCTCCATGAACGCGCGCGCGTTGTCACAGTCCATCGCGCTACATCCGCAGGCCGAGACGCGCCCACGGCAGAAGCGTCTCGGGCACGGCGACGCCGAAATGGTAGCCCGGCCGCCCGCGCCCGTGATAATCGGAGCCCGCCGTCGTCTCCAGCCCGAAAGCCGCCGCGAGCGATCTGTAAGCGCTCACCTGCTCGGGGTTGTGGTGGCCCGAATAGCACTCAAGCCCCCACAGGCCCAGCGACTTCAGCCAGCGCAGGATTTCGGGCAGCTTATGGATGTCGGAACAGGTTTGGACAGGGTGCGCGAGGACAGCCACGCCGCCGGCGCGCCGGATCGTCCCGATCGTCTCCTCGGGGGAGAGACTGATCTTGCGCACATACGCCTTTCCCGTCCGGCCGAGGTATTCCGTAAAAGCCGACTGCATATCGCCCGCGATCCCGCGGCGAATAAGCGCGAAGGCGAAGTGCGGCCTGCCGACCACACCCGGGCCGGCCTCTTTCTGAACGTCCTCCATAGTCAGGGCGACGCCGAGCGCGTTGAGTCTGGCGAGAATTTCCAGATTGCGCTCGTCGCGGTGTTTTCGGATCGTCTTCAAAGCCGCCTGCAAACCGGCGTCGGCGGGATCGAAGTTGTAGCCGAGAATGTGCAACGTACGGGAATATTCGGCGGAAATCTCCACGCCGGAAACGGCGCCGATGCCGTACTTCCGGCACAGCGCGAGAAACTGCGGCACACCGTCGGTCGTATCATGATCGGTGAGAGACAGCACGGACGCGCCGCGTTTTCTGCCGAGGCGGACAAGGGCCTCGGGAGAGTCGCCGCCGTCGGAACACACGCTGTGAAAGTGCATATCGACGCGGATCATTCGCGCGCCCCGCTGCCCGGCCGGGAAAAACGCTCATATAAAACGTCGGAAACGACGCTGTTCACGGTATCGACCCCCTTCGCCGCCGCGGCTCGCGGAGAAACATAGAACATCATATACTATAACAGAAAACGGGTCAATTTTACATCGGTAAAAACCGCAATATTTCACCGGCGGAGAGCGGAATTTGAACCGGGGAGACGGAAAGATACGAAAAAAGCCACGACAAAAAGTCGTGGCCTGACACGCTGGTGGGCCGCAGAAGATTTGAACTTCTGACCTCTCGGTTATCAGCCGAGTGCTCTGACCAACTGAGCTAGCGGCCCTTTAAACACTGTGAATTATAGCACCGAATTTGCGTTTGTAAAGCCCGGAACGCGAAAGATTTTAGCGGGCGGGGCCGCTTATGTCAGCGGTGTGGCGCGGAAAGAGGGGCGTGGCAAAGAGCCTGTATAAGAGAGGGGGGTGCACGAGGAACGGGTAAATTGCCGCGCCGGCGCCGATGTCCGGGGCGGAGAGCCGTGACGCGAAGCCGGAGAAAGGCCGGAACCATCGGGAAACGCGGAACTCTCCCGCCGAACGTGCCGCGTCCGCGATCGGCCTTTCCGTCGCGCCGACGAGCGCGAGGGAAGGCCGCGGGCGATCGGGCCTTTCACTTTTCAACATCGGCTTTCCCCGCTCGCCGTCTTTTTTCCCGTCCCAGTGTATCACACACCATTGAAAACCAGCGGGACAACGGAAAGCGCCGCGCCCCGACGCTTGCCTTTTTTCTTTTCTCCTTGCTATAATAATATTTGTGAAATCGCGCCGAAGAAAGGATGGATGTGAGCCATGAAGAAAGACAGGCGTGTCGCGCCTATTTTGAAATGGGTAGGCGGCAAAAGGCAGCTTCTCGATACATTCACACCGCTCCTTCCGCCGAAGATAACGTCCTACTGCGAACCTTTTGTCGGCGGCGGGGCGCTGCTGTTCCATCTGCAGCCGGACATCGCCTATGTTAATGATATTAACGCGGATTTAATGTGCGTCTACGCCGCTGTCAAAGAAAAAGTTGACGAACTGGTTGACGAATTGAAAAAATATAAAAATGAGCCTGATTTCTTCTACGCTGTCCGCGATTGGGACAGAGACAGAGAAAAATATAAATCTCTTTCGGACGTTCAAAAGGCCGCGCGGATTCTCTATTTGAATAAAACGTGTTACAACGGATTATATCGTGTCAATAACGCCGGCGAGTTTAATTCCCCGTTCGGGCGTTACCGCGATCCGAATATTGTAAACGAACCTGTATTAAGGGCGGTCAGCGCGTATTTTAACGCCGCCGAAGTTTATTTTTCGTCGGTCGATTACGCGGACGTTCTGAAAGGCGTTGCGAAAGGGACGTTTGTATACCTTGATCCGCCCTATGACCCTGTGTCGGAAACTTCGAGTTTTACGGGGTATTCAAAAGGCGGATTCTCTAAAGACGAACAGACGAGGCTCCGCGAATGCTGCGACGAATTGCACAGGCGGGGCGTAAAATTCATGCTGTCAAATTCCGCCACGCCTTTTATTTTGGAACAGTACTCGAATTATCATATTACGGTCGTTCAAGCGAAACGCGCGATCAATTCGGTCGGAAACAAGCGCGGCGGCGTCGATGAAGTCGTGGTCAGAAACTATGAATAACGCGACTTTGAACGACGCCGCGCGGGAAAGCTTTTTGATAAATACGATATTCTCGGGCATATTAAAAAGGACGATTTATTCAAAATATCCGCCGCGCAAATAAAAGAGTTCCGCGAACCGCGCTTAATGACAAAATTTGACCACACGGCGAATCTCCCGAAACTGTTTTCAGTTCATAAATTAGCCATATTGCCCGTAAGGCGCGGCGATTATGTCATTTCACATTTTAACGCTTACCGCAAATTTGAACAGGATAATTCCGCTATTACAAAAATGTCGTTGCCCGCGCATATACAAAGTTTGGACGGCGATCATATTCCCAGTGATGCGATCGCGCTGAATTGCGCCGTCGCTTCGGGCATTGTCGCCGATTTCACGGAAGACAGCGGCATTGTCGCGACTGTTTCGGCCGCGTGGGTTCGGGAACATTCTCTTTTGATATCGGCGATTCTCTGTCGGGTAAGACGCGCCGTATCGAGGTGAACAATTCTCGGATTGAGATCGACTCCGCCTATGAAGGGACTTCCTGTTTAGCGTTGTTCGAAGCGAAAAGAGATTTGTCAAAGGACTTTCTCGTCAGACAGTTATATTATCCGTTTCGCGTTTGGCAAAAACGTGTAAACAAAACGATACAGCCGGTTTTTCTCGTTTATTCCAACGGAATTTACAGACTTTACGAATACGCCTTTGAAAACCCCGATAATTATGGCTCTTTACATTTGATAAAGCGAAAAAATTATTCCGTCGAAGATACCGCTATTTCATCGTCGGACATACAGAAGGTCGTGCGCGATGTCGAAATCGTTCACGAGCCGGAAATTCCATTCCCGCGGGCGGACAAATTTGAAAGAATTATAAATCTTTGCGAGATACTGAGCGGACAGGAATTAAGCGGAACGGATGTCACGGAGCGGTATGATTTCGATTCGCGTCAAACGAATTATTACACGGACGCCGCGCGCTATTTAGGATTGCTCGAAAAAAGAAAAGAAAGCGCGACCCCGTTTTATTCTTTGAGCGACGCGGGACGGCGGATCCTCGATTACAGGTTCAGGGAACGGCAGTTGGCTTTTTGTAAAACCATACTGTCTCATAAGGCTTTCAATTCCGCTTTACGTCTTTATTTCAAAAAAGGCGCTATGCCGTCAACCGATGAAATCGTCGAAGCGATGAAGCAGTCGGTGATTTATCGGGTTGAAAGCGAAAGCACATTGACCCGTCGTTCTTCAAGCGTCAAAGGGTGGATCAACTGGATCGTATCTTTAATCGACGGGGAGAAGGAAAATTTACATCCTTAAACTGTTCCACGTTGTGGCGACGCCCGATGAGAGCGGTTCTGACGCGGACATTCCCGAAAATCCGGGTGCGCCGCGAGGTGTCCTAAACCGAAATCCACCCCTCCCCCGGCCGAAAGCGAAGCAAGCGGAAGAAAGCGTATCCCGCGACACGCGGAGTAGCGTAGAGACAGAGGCGTCGCGACGGGAAAACATAGCGGAAAATATAAAACGAAACGGCGGACGCACGAAGCGCCCGCCGTTTCGTTTTTCTTCCGTCGCCTTTTGCTATTTACTTTTCGCTTGCCGTTTTTTGATTTTCTTTGATTTTGACCTCGCCCTTGTCCGCCTCGCGCACCGCGAACCTCAACTCAAGTTACGTCGCGGTCGGGCGCGAAATATGCCGCGCCGTCGCGTCTCAAAGTGACCGCGCGAAAAAACTTGCAAGGACGCCGCCCTCCATCCCGGCGCGTCCGCCGCGCCCGAGACGAGTGAATAAGAGCGCGGCGCCCGTCGGGCAACGCTCCGCTAAAAGAAGAAAAGAGAGCGCGCGCAAAAAAAAACGACGGGAACAGATCGAACGCTCCCGTCGTTTTTTCTCACCGCGAATATAGATTGCATGACCCTTTAAAAGCCCGCGCCGGCGCTCGTGAACACCCGCACTCCGCCGCGCGTGCGAGGGCGAGAGAAAAAACGCCGCGATTTTTCGTGCTTTCGCGTCCCCGCCCGGCTTTTGCCGGGAGAGGCCCGCTTTTCGCGCGATCGCCCCGGCGAGGGCGTTTAAAACCGGGACGGCGATTTGCGCCCGCGGGCGTCGCCGGAATGTGCGTAAACGCCGAACTGGTTACGGCCCTCCGCGGTTATTTTCCGATCAACGCCTCGAACTCCGAGCTGAATTCTTTCATGCGGGTGTCCCGGTTGAAGAAACGCAAACCCCATATTTTGTATTCGTTGTCGTCAACGAATACCTTTACGGGCACGGCTTCCGTTTTTAACTGCAGCAGGAATTTTTCTTTCCATGCGTCCTTTTCGAGAAGCTGCGTGCCTTTCGGCTCGATAAAAATCTGGATCTGCTCAAAACCGTCAGTCTTGTCCCTTTGGAGGAAAAGAACATAATCGGGTTCGAAACGCTCGCCGTCGTCGAACGAATAGATATGGAACTCGCGCTCGTTTCTGACAAGGTAGACTCGGCTGTAAACCTTCCTCAAAGCGGCGACATAACCGCGAAAGTAAGCGACAAAGGCTTTTTCTTCCGAAGTTCCGTAGTTGTCGGTATAGGCGAACCAGTCTTCGGCGGATAAGTCGATTTTCCATTCGCTCCTTACGGACGGATCGTTCTGCGACATTCCGATCCCGCCGTCGTGAGGATCGGTGTAGTTGACGGTTTTGTTATGAAACACGTCCCTGACGTTTCTCGCCCTGAAATCCTTTGTGCCCCTGTAGGTTTCTTCGATGGCGGAAACGGAACCGGCGATTTTCCCAAGCGCGTGAGAGACGGCCGCGTAGAGCGTCTCCGGGGACGGATCGTCGTCCTTGCTTTGAATGTCGATGCGCACCGCGCCGAGATACTCGTCGTCTGTTATAAACTGGCGTGTGGACGCGAGGTTCGGGAAATAGGATCGCAGCGTGTTGAATTTGAAAATCGGATACTTCGTCAGCGCCTTGTTCACAATGGCGTAATTGACGGCGGCGATGTCCTTGACGGTCGTATGCGCCGTCTTTACGTCAGCGGCGCTGTCCGCGTCTCGGGAGTTTTCCGTCATGACCGAATCGACGCCGGACGCCCCCGTCGCGGCCTTGAACCGATATATCTCGTCCCTCACCGTTGGCGCGAGGCCGCGCACGTCCTTTCTGTCCTTTGCCACTCTGTCGTTGAGGAAGATAAGCCCCCGCCGGTATAAGCCGGTAGCCTTGAAGTCATCTTTAAGAACATATTCGCGCTGTACGGTCTTATCAGTGTCCAGGCCGATTTCACGCAGGGCGGCGCGCAGTTCCGTCACATAACGGTGGTCGTTCTGGCAGTGATAGTAAAGCGTCTCGCAGATACGCAGCTCGTTTGTCACATCCTCGTCGTACTTCCTCTGGAATTTCGGCTGTTCGTCCTCGATCCGGAAGGGACAGTATCTCGCGCCGCGCCCGATCAGCTGAGCCTCGGCGATTGTGGCGGACGAAATTTGTTTTCCTCCCGACTGTCGTGTCTCGTACAAGCGGACAATATCGAACAGGTTCAGCACGTCCCAGCCTTCGTCCAGTTTCTTGACCTCGAAAATCGCGCGGTACGGATTGTCCGCGTCCTCCAGCGAATTGAGGAGAATCTGCTTCTGTGTCGCGTCGTTGTCGTCGTTTACCGACACGCAGTGCTTCTCCGAGAAATCGTCGCGCAGTTCGGCGGCCAGAGTCTCGAAAGAGACGCCGTTCTTTTCAAAATAAGCGAAAGCGGAGCGCGTCACATCGCTGTCGGCCGTGTTTGAAAGCTCTCGCAGCCGCGCCCCGTTCAGGTTCTTTACCGTTTCCAGAAATTCAGCCATGAACTTCTCGCTGTCCGCGATCTTCGCCGCCTTGAAAAGCACGACCGGTTTGACGCCGAGACGGTGACGCTGAAAAACTTTAAGCCGGTACTGACTGAGAACGAGACTTTGCAGAGCGCGATCCATGACCGCCAGATCCGAACGGAGCGTGAGAATGTCCTTCGAATACCTGTCGCCGTAAAACTTCGCCAGAGGGTAGTCGAAAACGATCGTGTTCTCGTAGGCGGCCCGGATCGCCGGGTTGGCGAGGTCGCAGGTGGCCGTAAACTCCAGCAGCACGTTGTCGGCGTTTCTGCCGAAGATCGTTTTTACCGTCTGTTCCCACGAGTGATAGCTCAAGTTCTCGGCGGCGGACATTTTCTTTCGCGTATCGACGTTCAGATGGTGCGCCTCGTCGGAAATCAGCGCGACTTTCCGCTCGTCGAAGTCGTCGGGGGACATCCCGTTCTCCCGCGCCATCCACATATCCATGTGAAGCCCCTGCGTGGTGGCGAAGCAGATGTTGATGGCGTCCTTGTCCGCGTACTGGAAATTATCCGCGTGGACAACGCGGACACGTTCCCCGTCCAGGACGATCTCGTCCGCGAAAAGATACTTCGCGGAGGCCGGATTGAGAAAGTTCTCCTTCGTTTTCTCCACGATGTTCGAGAGATTGACGAAGAACAGAAAATTCCGATACCCTTGTTTGTACAGATAGAGCGTCAGCCCGGCCATGATCAGCGTTTTGCCGCTTCCCGTCGCCATGTGGAAAAGCGTCTGCAGCGGCTTCGGACGGTTGGGACTTTCAAAATGCGTAATGAAGTTCTCAAACGCCCGTTTCTGGTACGGGCGCAGTTCAAATTTCGGATTCAGGTTTTCCGTAATATAGGACGGGAGCGCCTTGTTTTGGCCATATTCCCGTAAAGCGTCTATTTTTTCGTACAAGAAAGTCACCGGCTATTCCTCCCCGTAAAAACCGCGCGTGAACGCCTTGTCCTCCTCGGAGACGCCGAATTCCTCGTCGTCGATGTCGCAGTAATTTATATACAGCAGGTTTTTATCCAATAACTCCGTCAGAAAGCGTTTTTTGTCCGCCGACGAAAGGGCGGCGTAATCGCCGGCGGCCGCGTCGATGTCGGACGGCTTCACCTTGCAGCTGATAAAGCCGGATTTGATCATTCTGTCGTAGATGTCGGACAATGCCGCGTCGTCCCCGGCGGCTTCAATCTCCTCCACGACCGACTGGTTCAGCTTCGCCAGTTCGCAGTAGACGAAAGAGCCGCCGCCGTGCCAGTTGACATTCTTGGAAATTCCCGCCGTATCTCCCGATAACACTTTTTGCAGACGTTTAAGAATAATATCAATTTGAGATTGCAACTGCTCCACACCGATGTATTTCCGTTTCATTTTATGCGCGACGGCCGCCGTGGTGCCGGTTCCAAGGTGAAAGTCCAAAACAATGTCTCCTTCGTCGGTACACATTTCGAAAATCCGTTTGACTAACGCTTCCGGCTTTTGACCGCCGGAGAACTCCTTGATAACTTCGACATCGGCGGTAGATCCTTCTTTGTATGCCCTTGGATCGGCGTACACCTGCTGTATGTCGGTCCAAACGGTGGACAGCGGGACACCTTTACTTTCGTCGAGATACTGTTTCGTCCAAATCACGCCGCCATTCTCGTCGCGGCCCCTTTGACGCCGCTGGTATCTTCTTCCGTCTTCGTCCGTGTACTTGAACCAGTCATTGACATATTTTTTCGAATAGGGCACGTACACTCTTTTTTGCTTTCTGTTGCCGTAGCTTGCGGAATAATGCAATATATAGTCGTGGACGTTGACGGGTTTCGGGGTGGCGGCGCGGCCGCCGGAAGGCGATCCGTATGCCCATATAATCTCCTCGACAAAATTTTCCTCGCCGAATACTTCGTCCGAAAGAACTTTTAAATAGTGCGACTGATTTATATCAATATGAATGAAAATGTTGCCATCCCTCGACAACAGCCTTTTTGCGAGCAAAAGCCTGTTCTCCATAAATACCAGCCACGTTGAACGGCTGAATTTATCGTTATAGTTGAAGCTGTCCGACCCTGTATTAAAGGGAGGATCGATATAGATACACTTCACCTTGCCCTCATAGCGTTTCAGCAACGACGCGA
>CAZRXR010000001.1:87223-92967 GCA_964604125.1 uncultured Synergistaceae bacterium | reverse complement strand
AAAAAAACGCGCGGGAGAGCGGGCGGAAAACCGCGCGGAGCGCGAAACGCCGCGAAAAACTCCGCTCCGGCGCGATTATAGCACATTTAGGCGCGCGCGCAAGCCGCCGCTTTCTCCCGCTCCCGCGCCCGACGCCGCGTCCGCGCAAAAAAACCGCGCCGCGTCACGGCAGATCATGCCGGACGCGGCGCGGTTTTTTTGCCTGTTTCCGCTTCGTGCGATCGAATGGCGGCCCCGGCGCGACTCGAACGCGCGACCTACTGCTTAGGAGGCAGTCGCTCTATCCAACTGGGCTACGGGGTCGCTCGCCTCGCCTATCATAGCACAACGGAAAGGCCGCCGCAACGTGGATCTTTCCTTTTCGGCGCGGCGGCTAGAACTCCGCCTCCACAAACGCGCGCGCCATGTCGAAAACGCCGAGCGCGTCTCTCCGTCCGGCGAAGATCGCTTCCGCGCGCGCCGTGTCGATCCCGAGACGGTCGATCAGATCGCCGGGACGCGAAAAGCGCTCCATGTCCCTCAGACGGCTTAAAAAGGCGAGGAACAGAGGACGGCCGTACAGGTCGCCGCCGAAACCCGAAAGGTGCGCCTCGACGCGCACGCCGGCGTTCTCCATGAACGTGGGGTTGCGTCCCACGGAAACGGCCGCCGGGTACCATCTCCCCGCGCGCAGGGCCGCGCAGGCGTAGACGCCCTCGCCCGGCAGCAGCTTTGCCGGCGGGACGCCGATGTTCGCCGTGGGATAGCCCAGCGTTCGCCCGCGCATCTGGCCGCGGATCACGCGCGAACAGATAAAATAGGGATAACCAAGCAGGGCGGCGGCCTCCTCCGCCTCGCCGCGCTCCACACACTCCCGCGCGCGCGTGCTGCTCACGGGCAGCCCGCCCAGTTCAAGCTGCGGCACAAGGCGCAGCGCGACGCCGCGCCTTGCGCAGTATCCGCGCAGAAAATCCCCGTCGCCCGAGCGGTCTCTGCCAAAGCGGAAGTCCGCGCCGACGACGACGCCCTCCACGGGGAAGCGCGCTCTCAGTCCGTCGAGGAACGCCCCCGGCTCCGTGCCGGCGAGTTCGCGCGTGAAAGGAATCTCATACGGCTCCGGGACGCCGAAGTTTCTCCGCAGGAAAGACTTTTCCGCGCGGCTGAACAGCCTTGCCGTCAGCCCCCCGAGAACGAATCTCGGGTGCGGCTCAAAGGTCACGGGCAGCCAGTCCGCGCCGAGAGCGCGCGCCATCTCGCGCGACTTTTCAAACAGTCTGAAATGCCCGCGGTGGTAGCCGTCAAACGCGCCGAAGCAGACGATCACGGCCGCACCCTCTCTCGCGGAAGGTTGACGCGGGGGGCGACAACCCAGCGTCCCCGCTCGAGCCTCACGTCGCCAAGGCAGAACAGCCCGGCGCCCAGAACGACGACGCCCTTGTCCGCGGGCACGACGCCCGCCCCGAGCCGCCGCAGGAAACTCAGGTACACGCACATGCCGTTCGCCAGACGTTTTTCGCAGAAAGCGTCGGCGGCGTAGCTGTAGTAGTGCGACGCGAGCGTCTCCACGGGCATCACGGCGGCCGCGACGGCCTCCGGCGCCGGCGGCATCTGGGGGTTGTAGGGCAGCGCCCGCTCGCAGGAATACGGCCCCACGTTCAGTCTCCGCAGGCCCGACAGGTGCGCGCCCACGCCCATGGCCCGTCCCAGATCGCGCGCGAGGCCACGCACATACGTGCCCCTGTGGCAATCGACGCGCAGCACAGCCTCGTTTTTCTCCGTGCGGCCGAGGAACGAAATAGAGGTGATGTCCACAGGCCGGGGGCGGATATCGGGCTCTTTCCCCGCGCGGGCGATCTTGTGCGCGCGGACGCCGTCCACCCTTACGGCCGAGACGCGCGGCGGCGTCTGCATTCGCACGCCGCAGAACGCCGGCAGCCACGACTTCAGCTCGCCGTCGTCGAAATCGGCCCGCGCCGGGTCGCCGAGCGGCCGGCCCGAGGCGTCGTCGGTGCTCGTCTCCCAGCCGAACGTCACTCGCGCCAAGTAGGTTTTCGGCAGATCCATAACCGCCTCGGCAAGGCGCGTCGCGCCGCCCGTCAGAACGATCAGCGCGCCCGAGGCCGTCGTGTCGAGCGTGCCCGCGTGCCCCGTCTTCTGTCCCGGGCCGCGCAGGGCCTTTTCGACGCCGTTTACGCAGGCGCGGCTGGGCGCGCCGCAGATTTTGTCGAGGACGATCAGCCCGTTATACACGGCGCAGTTCCTCTCGGATCTCCGCGAGGCCCTCGCCCAGCGGCAGAGCGATCGTGCAGCCGGCCGCGCAGCGGTGTCCGCCGCCGTTCCATCTCGCGGCGAACAGGTCGGCGCGCGCGCTCCCCCGCGATCGCACGCTGCACCGCAGAGCGCCCTCCAGTTCGCTGACGAGCACGGCGACATCGCGCCCGGCCACGCGCGTGAGCATGTTGACAAGTCTGTCGGTGTCCGTCTCGCGCGCTCCCGTGAGCCTGAAATCCTCGCGCGTCACCCACGACAGCACGGCCCGCTCCCCCACCGTCTCGGCGCGCGCGAGACAGCGTCCCCACAGGTTCAGCTTGGACAGCGTGTCGTTGTAGTCGAGCAGTTCGTCGATCTCGCTCGGCACGGCCCCCGCCTTCACCAGTTCGGCGGCGACGCGGAGCGTGTTGGACGACGTGCTGGAAAAGCGGAACCAGCCGCAGTCGGTGACGATGGAGACGTACAGCGCGCGCGCGATCTCGGGCGTCAGAGGGCAGCCGAGGGCGGATATCAGCTCGAATACCATCTCGCCCGTCGCGGCCGCGTTCGGAGCGATCCAATTTTCAAGGCTCGCGAACCTTTCGTTGTCGGCGTGGTGGTCAACGCACACGTGGACGCGCGCGCCTTCCACGCCGCGGTCGCGCGCGCTCACGTCCACGGCGACGACGCAGCGCCCGTCGTCGGGAACGGCCATTCCCGCGCGGTAGGCCCGCGCGTGCGGCAGAAAGCCGTACAGCGGCGGCAGCGGGTCGGCTCCGCCCCATTCGGCGTCCTTTCCCAGCAGACATGCCGCGCTCATCAGCGCGCTGCCGCACCCGAGCGTGTCGCCGTCGGGCCTGACATGGCAGATCACGCGCCACTTCGACCGGCTTTTCAGGAGCGCGGCGACGCGATCAAGCTCTGTCGCCCGTGCCGTCATCTTCCGCTCCCGTCTCCCCGCCGTCGGGTTCCGCAGGCCGCTCATCGCGGAGCCTGTCGAGCACGAGATCCATCCTGCGAGCCGCCTCCTCGCTGCCGTCGAACTTGAACGTCAGTTCGGGGACGGTGCGGTAGGCGAGCGTGCGCCCCAGCGTGGAGCGCACAAAGCCGGCGGCGTTGCCGAGCAGCTTGGCGATCTCGCCCCTGCCCTTCTCGCGCAGCGTCGTGTAGTACACCTTGGCGTATTTGAGATCCTTCGAACAGTCAACCGACGTGACGATCACCTCGGCCAGCTTGTCGTCGCGCACCTCCCGGGCCAGGATCAGCGAAATCTCGCGCCGGAGCTGGCTGTTGATCCTGTCGATCCGAAACCGTGGCATGTTCTCCTCCTTCTCGGGCGCTCGGGCGCTCCTCGCGCGCCGCCGTAAAAAACGCGGACGCGCCCTTTTCCGCGCGCGGGAGCGTCTTTAATCGGCGTCCGCCGCGCGGTTGCAAGCGCGGAAACGCGCTTCCGGCCTTTCAGACGGCCAAAAACCGTCCGTCTCCGCCCCGCGCTCTCCGCGATCAATCACGGGGGCGTTTTTTGCGGGCGCCCGTTTTTTTCGAGCGCGTTTTCGCTTTTTTTTCGGCGTTTTCGCGCTGGAACTCGCTCGAAAAAGCGCTTCCCGCGCGCCGCCTTTGAAAATTTCCGCCGTCCGGGCTTCCGCCGCTCTCCCACGAAAAAAACGCCGGCGCTGAACGAGTTCATTCAGACCGCCGGCGCGTCGTCCTGTTTTCGTTGTCCGAGAGCGCGCTACAGCGTCCGTTTTTCCTCGACGAGCTCGTAAACCTCGACCGTGTCGCCCTCGCGGAAGTCCTGATAGTTCGCGAAGGTCATGCCGCACTCAAAGCCCTCGCGCACCTCGGCGGCCTCGTCCTTTTCGCGGCGGAGCGAGGCGACCGTGCCCTCCCACACGACGATGCCGTCGCGCACCAGCCGCACCTTGCTGTTTCGCTTGACGCTGCCGCGCATCACGCGGCAGCCAGCGATCCTGCCGACCTTGGGCGACTTGAAGATCTTGCGGATCTCCACCTCGCCGAGCGTGTTCTCCTTGATCTCCGGCTTGAGAAGCCCCTCCATGGCGGCCTTGACGTCGTCGATGATCTCGTAGATGACGCTGTACAGGCGGATCTGCACTTTCTCCTTCTCGGCCAGTTTCGCGGCGCTGTTTTCGGGGCGCACGTTAAAGCCCACGATGATCGCGTTGGAGGCGGTGGCGAGCATGACGTCCGACTCGGAGATGCGGCCCACGGCGGCGTGGACGATGCTGACGCCCACCTCGTCGGTCGCCAGTTTCTCCAGTGTCCCGACGATGGCCTCGATCGTGCCCTGCACGTCGCACTTGACGACCAGACTGAGCACGGGTTTTTCGCCCTCCCGCACCTGCGTGTAGAGATCCTCCAGCGTCATGCGCTTGACGGTCGCGGCGTTCACGCTCTCGCGGCGGCGGGATTCGATGGCGGCGAAGTGATCGCGCGCCTCTTTCTCGCTTTTGATCTGCGCGAAACGCTCGCCGGGCTGCGGCACGCCCGTCAGGCCGAGGAGTTCCACGGCGGTGCTGGGCCCCGCCGATTTCACGTTTTTGCCCGTGTCGCTGAGCATCGCGCGCACTTTGCCCCAGCAGCTGTCAAACAGCACCAAGTCGCCCACGCGCAGCGTTCCCTGCTGGACGATCACGGTGGCCATAGGGCCGCGCCCCTTGTCGAGGCGGGCCTCGATGACCACGCCGTCGGGAGGCGCCGAGGGGTCGGCCTTCAGTTCCTGCATCTCGGCGACAAGCGAGATCATCTCCAGCAGCGTGTCGATGCCCTTACCCGTCTTGGCGGAGATCTCGACTGTGACGGTGTCGCCGCCCCACGACTCGGCCACGAGGCCGTAGCCGCTCAGTTCCTGCATGACCTGCTGCGGGTTGGCGGCTGGTTTGTCGCACTTGTTGATGGCGACGATGACGGGAACCTCGGCGGCCTTGGCGTGGTTGATGGCCTCTATCGTCTGCGGCATCACGCCGTCGTCGGCGGCCACCACGAGCACGGCGATGTCGGTACACTGGGCGCCGCGCGCGCGCATGGCGGTGAAAGCCTCGTGCCCGGGCGTGTCGAGGAACACTATCTCCTTGCCGTTGTAGGTCACGTGCGAGGCGCCGATGTGCTGCGTGATGCCGCCGGCCTCGCGCGCCGTCACGTTCGTCTTGCGGATGGCGTCCAGTAGCGACGTCTTGCCATGGTCAACGTGCCCCATCACCGTCACGATGGGCGAACGGGGCCGGAGGTTCGACCCGCGCGGGGGGATCCTGCCCGGCTGCGTCTTCTTTCCGGCGTCGGGCAAAACGACCGGCTCGTCCCAGTCGATGTCGGCGTCGCAGGCGTCGGCGAGGATCAGCAGGATGTCGTCGGAAAGCGGCGCGCCCGCGGGGACGGCCAGACCGGCCGCCATCAAGTGTTTGACGGCCTGCGCGGCCGTCAGGCCGAGGGCGTCGGCAAGGTCTTTCACGGTGCGACCGTGGGCGATTTTGACGCTTTTCTTTTCGGGCTTCTCC
>CAZRXR010000001.1:75793-87123 GCA_964604125.1 uncultured Synergistaceae bacterium | reverse complement strand
TCGGGCTTCTCCGGCTTTTCGGGCTTTTCGGTTTTTTCGGGTCTCGTCGTCTTTCCGTCATTTTTTGGCGGCTTGACCGGCTGTTTTGTCTGCGCCCGTTGCGTTTGCGCCGGTTTCGGTTCCGCCTTGGGCGCGCGCGGTTCGCTCTTTTTGCCGGTTCCTCCGTCTTTCCGCGGCTCGTCCTCGCGCGGCTTTCCGGAAGAAGGTTCCGCCTTCTTTCGCGAGCCTGTCTCTTTGCCTGTGTCCCCGCCGGCTTTGGCGGCTTCGGTCTCTATAAGCCGGATCACGTCGTCGTCGATCGTGCTGAGCTGCGATTTGACAGAAACGTTCAGTCTGCCCATCAGAGCCAGCAGATCTTTGTTGCTCATCTCAAGCAGTCTCGCAAGCTCGTAAACTCTCATCCTGCTCAACGGCAGTTCCTCCTTCTTCCGGAATCAGTTCGTTCAGCTTTTCGGCGAAGCCGCTCCCTTCGGGCAGCGCCGCGATCACCGTCTGCCGCAGGCCGAGCGCGCCGCCGAGCGCGCGGCGATCCACGCCGTTCATGGGGCGGAAGCGCACGCCGCGAATCGAAAGGGCGCGGCGCAGCGTTTCCGAGGCGTCCGCCGAGGTCAGCACGAGCAGTTTTTCGCCCGCGGAAAGCGCGCCCATCACGCGATCCTGTCCGATGATCAGCTCGCCCGCGCGCCGCGCCATCCCGAGCGCCGCGACGGCGTCTCTGGCGACGGCCTCCGCGGCCAGCCGCTCGCTTTCGGCGTCTACGTGCCCCAGTTCTTTCAGGCGGGCCTTGACCGTCTCGGGGACGGCGCATTTCAGGGCTTTTTCAAGCAGCTTTCTTTTCAGGCAGAGCGTCACGCACTGCGGCTGCGGGCACACGTAAGCGCCGCGTCCCGACTGACGCCCGCGCTCGTCGATCTCGACTTCGCCCCCGGGCAGTCTGACGACGCGGATCATCTCGCGCGGCGGGCGCTCGCGCCTGCACGCGACGCACGATCTGGGGTTCCGGGACCGCCTCACGCGCCCGCCCCCGTTTCGCCCCCGGCCTTGCCGGAGGGTTCCCCGTCGGTGTTGATGTCAACCTTCCAGCCCGTGAGGCGCGCGGCCAGACGCACGTTCTGCCCGGCTTTGCCGATGGCCAGCGAGAGCTGGTCGGCGGGGGCGTAGACCTTCGCCGTGCGCTCCTGCCCGGCGACGGCCTCCGCGCTCGTGACGCTGGCGGGCGAGAGGGCGTTTTTGATGAACTCCAGCGGGTCTTCGCTCCAGACGATGATGTCGATCTTTTCGTCGCAGAGCTCGGCGCTGACGTTCCTTATGCGCGCGCCGGCGCTGCCCACGCAGGCTCCGACGGGATCGACGTCGGGGTCGTTGGAGACGACGGCGACTTTAGCGCGCGCCCCCGCCTCGCGCACGATGCCCTTGATCTCGACGGTGCCGCTCTGTATTTCGGGGATCTCCACCTCGAGCAGCTTGCGCAAAAGCCCTGGGTGGGTGCGCGAGACGACGATGTTCCCGCCCCGCGAGGACTGGCGCACGTCGAGCAGGAAGAACTTCATGCTCGCGCCCGTCTCGTACTCCTCGCCCGCGATGCGCTCGTCCTGCGGCAGGACGGCCTCGGTGTGGTCGGGCAGCCTGACGATGATCTGTTCGCCCTCTTTTTTAAAGATCGTCGCCGAAACGAGCGTCCCGATCCTGTCGCTGAACTGGCTGTAGAGGGCGCCGCGCTCGGCTTCCCTGAGACCGCGTTCGGCGTCCCTGAGCTTCTGCGAGATGACCTGACGCGCCACCTGGGCGGCGATGCGGCCGAAACTGGCTGGCTCCTCCAGCACGGGCACGTTGACGAGGTCGCCCGCGACGGCCTCCGAGAACCCGGGAAGGGCGCGCGCCTCGTCCCGGCCGATATCGCCCGGGGCGGTCGCCTCATCGTCGCCGACCCTGCGCACGTCGAAAATCGACACGAGGCCGCTCGATGGGTCTATCGTCACGACGGGTTCGTTCTTGACGGGATCCTCTTTGGCTTCGCGATATTTTCGATAGGCCAGCGCCAGAGCCGCCTCGACGCTTTTCAGGATAACTTCCTCGGAGAGGCCGCGCTCGTCGGCCAGCATCCGCAGGGCGCCCATGAAATTTTCACCAAGCTGCATTTATTTCTTTCCTCCACTTTTTTTAAAGCTCTTTTTCCGTCCTTTTTCCTCGATGTAGACAAGGCGCGCCGACACGATCCCGCTCAAAGGCACCTCAAACTCGGCGCCTTCGGCGCGAAAGCGCACGGCGTCGTCCGTCGCGGCCTCGATGACGCCGCGAAAGCGCTTTCTGCCCCCCGCAGCGGCGGACAGGCGCACGTTCGCCTCGCGTCCGGCAAAACGCCTGTAATCGTCGGGTTTAAAGAGCGGGCGTTCCAGCCCGGGGGAACCGACTTCGAGCAGATAGGCGCCGTCTCCCGCGTCCATCTCGTCGAGCAAGGCGCCCGCTTCCTTCGAGAGACGCTCGCAGTCGTCGAGCGAGAATCCCCCTTCACGGTCGGCGTAGAGGCTGAGCACGTCCCGACCGCCCCTGCGCGCCGACTCCAGGCCGACAAACTCATACCCCAGACGTTCGGTCAGCGCCCTGAGGCTGTTTTCGATGTTCGCTGTGTTCATGGCACTCCCCGCCTATCGTCGGGAGCCGGCTAAAAAAACAAAGAGTGGGCACTGCCCACTCTTCCCTCCATGCTCCCCCGCAATCTGCGAATATTCTACCACACAAATCCGCCCAAAGCAATACGGCAAAATGACGCGCGAAAAGTTTTTCACGGGCGGCGGACGCGCCGCATCGTCGCGCTCGCCCAGACGGCCACGGCCTCCGCCGTGCCGACGGGGGGGATTTTCTCGCCCGACTTGAACGCGACGCTTACGCGCCCCGCGCCGAGGATCTCCTCAAGCGAGGCGACGACGGCGTCCTTCCACGGCGCCAACCGGGGAACCTGACATGTCACGACGGCGCTGATCCACTCGGGGAACCACCCGGCGCCAAGGGCGCGAGACGCCGCGTCGCGCAGGAGCAGCGTGCTTTTTATGCCGCGCCAGCGCTCGTCGGCCGCGGGATAGAGCGTGCCGATGTCGGGCAGCCCCGCGCCGCCGAGCACGGCGTCGCAGACGGCGTGCGTCAGCGCGTCGGCGTCGGAATGGCCGTCGGGCCCGAGCCGCGAAGGGATCTCCACGCCGCCGAGCACGAACGCGCGGCCCGGCACAAGGGGATGCACGTCGTAACCAAGCCCGAGGCGGGTTTCGCTTTGTCCGCGCGTCAAATCGAGCGCCATCTGCCAGTCGCCGTTTTCGGTCACTTTGAAATTCTTCCGCTCGCCGCTCACCCAGTCGAGCCTCCCTCCGCGGGAAAGCCACAGTTCGGCCTCGTCCTTGTACAAAAAGTCGCGGGAACTCTCGAGCATCTCCAAAAGAGCCGCGCGCGGAAAGACCTGCGGCGTCTGCGTGACGTACAGGCCGTCGCGGTTGACGGCCGATACCGCGCCCGCCTCGACGCGCTTGAGGGCGTCCGCCTCCGGCAAAAGCGGCACGACGGCGTTTTCGCCGTCCGAAGCGTCAAGCAGGCGCTCGCACAGTTCCTCGCCCGCGAACGGGCGCGCGGCGTCGTGCAGCATGACAATGTCCGCGCTGGCGGCGCGCAGCGCCCGCAGCACCGAAAGCGAACGTGTCGCTCCGCCCGAGACGGCGATCGCGCCTTCGGGCACGCCGGGGGCGTCGCCGCGAACGTCCCCTTCGGGCGGGAACACGAGCACGATCTCGCCCACCCTGCCCCGCGTCGCGAGGGATCGCGCCAAATCGAAACTCCACCGCCACAGAGGACGGCCCGCGAGGTCGCGGAACTGCTTTGGCTTTCCGCCCAGACGTTCGCCCCGGCCGGCGGCAAGCACGACAAACGCGGTCTTCATCAAACGCGCCTCCCGTCACCGCCCGACTTCCCGGCGGCTTTCGAGCGCCGCGTGGAGCGTGACGCGGTCGGCGAACTCAATGGAACCGCCCATGGGCAGCCCGTAGGCCAGCCGTGTCTTTTTGACGGGCAGTCCGCCAAGGACATCGAGCACCGCGTAAAATGTCATGTCGCCCTCGATGCGCGGGTTGGTGGCGATGATGACCTCTTTTATCGGGTACTCCTCAAAACGCCGCAGCAGCAGTTCTACGGTGCGCGGCGGGAGCGTCTCCCTGTCCTCCAGCGGCGAAAGCGAAGCGCCCAGCACGAAGTACAGGCCGTTGTACAGACCGGAGCGTTCGATGCTGACAAGATCCTCGATCGTCTCGGTGACGCAGAGGGTCGCGCGGTCGCGAAAGGGATCGGCGCAGATCGGGCAAGGCTGTCCTTCGGTGATATTTCCGCACTTTTCACAGACGGTAAGGCGGCTTTTCAGCTCGCCGATCGCTCGCGCCAGCGCTTCGGCGTAATCGCCGCCCTGCTGGAGGACGTAGAAGGCCATGCGCCGCGCGCTTTTTTCGCCCACTCCCGGAAGCTTTTTCAGCAGGGAGATCAGGCGTTCGACAGGTTCCGGCAGTGCCATCGGCGCGCGCTAAAAAGGCAGCTTAAGGCCGCCGGTCAGGGTTCCCATGCGCGACTCCATCATCTCGCGCGCCTTGCCGGCCGCGTCGGTGACAGCCGCGAGGATCAGATCCTCGAGCATCTCGACGTCGCCGGGATCCACAACCTCGGGCGCGAGCCTCACGCTCTGAAGTTCGCCCTGACCGTTCACGGTGGCCTTCACCATGCCGCCGCCGGAACTGCCTTCGACGCGGGCCTTCTTCAGTTCCTCCTGCGCCTGCAGCATCTTGGTCTGCATGGCCTGCGCCTGTTTGAGCATCTGGTTCATGTTCCCCATACCGCCGCGACCGCCGAAATTCATCGTTTCGTCATCCTTTCAAACGCAAACAGCACACGCTCGACTTTTTATGAGGCCCGTCCTCCCGCGCGGGCGAAAGCCGCGCCGGAGAGGCGCTAATGATGGTACTTCGAGCCAGCGCGTATCATCGCCGCGCGGTAGATCTGTTCGGCCAATATCAGCAGCGCCATCTCGTGCGTGAACGTCAGCCGCGACAGCGACAGCGTCTCGTCGGCGCGCTCGCGCACGGCGTCCGAGACGCCGTAGGGGCCGCCCACGAGAAAAACGACCTTGCCCGGCGCGCGCGCGGCGCGCTCGTACAGGCGGGACGAAAACTCCACGCTGCTCCACTGCCGCCCGCGCTCGTCGAGCAGGAGCAGTTCGTCCCGGCTTTCGAGACGGCGCAGAACGTCGGCGCCCTCGATGTCGCGCCGCCGCTCCTCCTTCAGTCTGCGCCCGCGCCCCGCCTCGGGAAGGAACTCCCACTCCGTCGGCAGCAGGGGGCGCAGGCGCGTCCCGTAAAGCGCGAGCCCCTCGAGGATGAACGGCTCGCGGGGACGCCCCACAGCCATGACGCGGACTTTCACGCGCGACTCCCCGTCAGCGGCTTTCCGTCTCCCCGGTCTTCGCCGGCTCTTTGGGCTCCTTCCACGGGAAGACGTTGAACCTCTCGCGCAGCACCATCGTCACGAACACGAGCAGCCCCAAGTCGCGCCTGAGACGCCACGGCTCCTGAAACAGCCTGTACAGCCACTCGCAGCCGATCTTCTGCCAGAACTTCGGGGCGCGCTTCAACTCGCCCGCGTACACGTCGAAACTGCCGCCGACGCCCACGCAGAGCACGCCGTCGAGAAGGGCGCGCTGTGAATCGAGCCACTTTTCCTGCGCGGGCATCCCGAGCGCGCAGAACAGGATGCGCGCCCCGCTTTCGCGGACGCGCGACGCGATCGCGCCCGAATAGCTGCGGTCGAAATAGCCGTCGTACACGCCCGCCACCTTCAGCCCGGCGTGCAGCTTCGCCAGCTTCTCGGCCGCGCGCGCGGCCACGCCCGGCCTGCCGCCGAGCAGGAACACGGGGACGCGCTCCGACGCGGCCAGGCGGCACAGACGATCCATGTAATCGACGCCCGCGATGCGCTCGACGACGGGCATTTTCAGTTTTTTCATCGCCCAGACCAGACCGGAGCCGTCGGGCAGCGTGAGATCGGCCCCGTTGGCGACGCGGCGGAATTCAACGTCGCCCCTCGCGCCGTTGAGGCCGAGCGCGTTCAGCGTGACGACGAGGCGGAACGACGGGCGTTCGGCGCGGAGCCACGCCAGTGTCTTTGAGAGCGCGTAGTTCATCGAGATGCCGTCGATCTTCACGCCCCAGAGCGAGCGCGTATCGGCCCTCGGGCGGCGTCCGCCGCTCGCGCCCCACAAGATCAGCAGCGCCAGCGCCGCTATGGCGGGAACGGCCGCCTTCAGCGCCGCCGAGTCGGGCGTCAGCTGCATCAGCGACACCGTGCCGCCCACGAGGAAACAGATCTCGGTAACAAGCCGCACCGCGGCGGGATGATCCACGCCACGCTCGATGACGCGGCTGTAGAGGTCGCGCGGCCGCGATGTCTGCGCGAAAGCGAAATGGCTGACAAAGCCGAGCGACATTTCGGCCAGCGGAACGGCGTAGAAGCCCAGCGGGATCACCATCAGCGCTGTCAGCGTGATGCCCTTGCTGACGCCGATGATCGAGATGCCCGCCACGAGCGTGCCCCACAGCGACGCCAGCGGCGTGCCGAGCTGTCTGAACTGGCGCCCCAGACGGCTCCAGTAGGCGCACACGAGCGCGAGCGAAACGATGGAGACGAGGAACGCCTCGCTCAAGTTCTGGCGCGAAAAGTACGTCACAGCCGACATCAGCGAGAGGCTGACGCCCAGCAGATGCCCCGCCAGCCCGGGAATCTGGTCAAGACGGCGGAACAGCGCGGGGAAAAGCGTCATCCACGCCGTGGTCAGCGCCACCGACTGCCATCGATTCAAGAAGAAGAAATACGCGGGGCGCGTCGTCGAAAGGAACAGGATCGGCTGCCCCGTGAGCGCGAAGATCAGCCCCGGCGCCACGATAAAGGCGAACAGCCCCTTGCCCTCGCGGGAACTTTCGGCCAGCCCCACGAGCATCGACAAAAACGAACACGCGACAAGCGCCTCGATGCGGTCGCTGCCACTCCACAGCGCGAGCAGCATCAACACCGTCATCAGCGAAAGGTCACGCATGTAGAAATACTGATCGCGGTTCAATTTATTTCTGAAAAAACGCTGAAGCAGAACGCAGCCGGCGGCGACGGCCAGAAGCAGGGCGATCGCGCCGGTGCCGTACTGGTGAGCCATTGTCCTTCCTCCTCGCGAAACTCGCGTGTATGATTTCTCGGGCGGCGTCGCACGGGACGCCGCGCCGTTGACGCCGTACATTTTAGCAGAACAATTCGTAAAATACAAACTAAAATCGGACTTTTTCGCGCGCCGACGCAAAAAAATCGCGCCACCCGCGCGAGAAAAGGCGCGGGCGGCGCGATTTTTTTGTCTATGTCTCTCAAAACGTTCGCTATTCTTTCCGCGCCGACGGGCCGCTCTCAAGCCGCCGCGCCGTGAGGGGAGAACCGCTCCCGCGCGGGGGCGCTACTTCTTCGGCGTGATCGCGTACACGCGGCAGGGCAGGCCCACGGCGCCCTCGATCCTGGGCCACGCCGCGACGAGAAGCGCCCCGGCGGGCGCCACCTTGTCGAGGTTGTCCAGCACCTCGATCTGCACCTTGCCCGAGCCGAGCACGTAGCGCTCGCAGGCCAGATCGCCCGCCTTAGCCGCCTCGGATGAAGCGTCGGTGTCGAGGGCCTCGTGTCCGTTGGCGGCGGCTTTGCGCACCTCGTAGATGTACTTCAGCGCGGGCAGCGACCAGCCGGGGAAGTGCTCCTTTCCCTCGGCGTCAAGCCCGGAGAGGGCCGCCATGTCGGGCCAGTTCTTCGCCCAGTCCGTGCGCAGGGCCACGAAAGCTCCATCGGGGATGGGGCCGTACTCCGCCTCGTAGGCCTTGATGTCCTCCACGGTGGCCGCGTAATCGCGGCAGGACGCGACCTTGGCCGTCACGTCCACCACGCAGAGAGGGAAGATCAAATGCCCCGCTCCGAACGACTCGGCGGTCGCCCCGCCCTTGTCGAAGTGGCCGGGAAAGTCGATGTGGGTGCCGAACTGGCCGGGGAACTTGAACGTCTGAATGACGCACTCCAGCATCGGGTTGCCCCAGTCGAAGCACGTCTTTCCCAGTTCCACCGAGCCGTCGGGGATGCCCGCCCAGTAGGGACTGCCGTTGTTCAGCGAATGGGACAGTTCCACCCATTCGTATTCGGGCCCGCGCAGATCCTCCAAAAGTGACCACAGTTTGTACATTGACCACGCCTCCTCGCCGGATTTTTTTAAAAAAACGCGCCGACAACGACGCGCTCTGCCGGCAGCGGGCCGCCCCTCCGACGGGACAGGCCGCTTTTCGCCGTTTTGCGAGCGCGTCTTCGCGACTTAATTGTTTCATTATACCATACGGCCGCGACGCCGACACAGGAACCGCCGTTTTGGCGGCGGAAGCTTTCTATACTTATTTAGCGGCGGCGCGCGAGCGTCTTTCGGTTGACTTTCGCGCGAAAAGCCGCGCTCGGCGCGGCGGCGGGCGCGGATTTTACAAAAAAAACGCGCCTCGGCGAAAGAAAAGCCGGGCGCGGGGGTTCGCGTGGGGACTTCGGTTACTTCTTGCCGAGCGGCTCGATGCGCGCGACGCCGCCCATGTAGGGCACGAGCGCTTCGGGCAGGTCAACGGAGCCGTCGGCGTTCTGGCCGTTTTCAAGCACGGCTATCAGCGTGCGGCCGATGGCGAGGCCCGAACCGTTGAGGGTGTGAACAAACCGGGGCCTGCCGCCGTCGGCGGGGCGGTAGCGCGTGTTCATGCGCCTTGCCTGAAAATCGACGCAGTTGCTACACGAACTGATCTCGCGGTAGCACTTCTGGCTGGGCAGCCACACCTCGACATCGTAGGTCTTGGCGGAGCCGAAGCCCATGTCGCCCGTGCAGAGCACGATGACGCGGTACGGCAGCCCCAGCCCGCGCAGAACCTCCTCGGCGTTGTCGGTCAGCTTTTCAAGCTCGTCGTAGCTGGTCTCGGGGGTGCAGATTTTGACCATCTCCACCTTGTCGAACTGGTGCAGTCTCATGATGCCGCGCACGTCGCGGCCGTAGCTGCCCGACTCGCGGCGGAAGCAGGGCGTGTAGGCGGTGTAGTACAGCGGCAGGTCGCTTTCGGCCAGCGTCTCGCCGTGGTGCATGTTCGTGAGCGGCACTTCGGCGGTGGGAATGAGCCACAGGTCGTCGCGGTCAACCTTGTAGAGGTCGTCTGCGAACTTGGGCAGCTGCCCCGTGCCGTACATGGTGTCGGAGTTGACCATGACGGGGACGTTGAACTCGGTGTAGCCGTGCTTTGTCGTGTGCAGGTCGAGCATGTAGTTCATGATGGCGCGCTCCAGACGCGCGCCCAAGCCCTTGAACACGGTGAAACGGCTCTGCGCCATGCGCGGCCCGCGCTCGAAATCGAGAATGCCGCAGCCTTCGGCGATGTCCCAGTGCGGCTTTGGCTCGAAAGCGAACTCGCGCGGCGCGCCCCAGCGGCGCACCTCGACGTTCTCCGTCTCGTCCCTCCCGACGGGAACGCTGGCGTCGGGCCGGTTGGGAATCTGCTGCAGCAGCTTCGAGAGCTCGGCGTCGATCTCGCCGACGCGGGCGTCGTCGGCTTTCACCTGCTCGCCGATCCTCCTCATTTCCTCCTGAATGGCGCTCGAGTCGCCGCCGGCGGCGCGGATCCTGCCCACTTCTCTGGATCCCGCGTTGCGTCTGGCCTTCAGTTCCTCCACGGCGGTAAGCAGCTTCTTCTTCTCGGCGTCCAGCCCGAGCACCCTGTCGACGTCGAAATCGCTGTTGCGGGCCTTGAGGTAGGCCTTCACGGCGTCGGTTTCCTCACGGATCACGCGAATGTCAAGCATCTGTATTCCCTCTTTTTGGAAAAATGTGGAAAAAGTTTCACTGGTCTTTGTTCTCGCGGATCTGGCGCAGCAGCGACACCATCTCAAGCGCGGCGAGCGCGGCCTCGGCGCCCTTGTTGCCGGCCTTGCCGCCCGACCGCAGGAGAGCCTGCTCTAGGTTCTCGGCGGTGAGCACGCCGAACGCCACGGGTACGCGCTGCTGCAGGCCCGCGGCGGCCAGACCCTTGGACATCTCGGCGCTGACGTACTCGAAATGGGGCGTGTCGCCGCGGATAACGGCGCCCACGGCTATCACGGCGTCGTAGCGTCCCGTCAGGCACAGTTCCTTCACCGTAAGCGGGAGTTCCCACGCGCCGGGCACCCAGTAGACGTCGAATTCGTTCATCTTCACGCCGTGGCGGACGAGCGCGTCTTTCGCGCCCTCGACCAGCTTTGCGCCGATCAGTTCGTTGAAGCGCGAGGCGACGATGGCGAAATGTTCGCCGTGCGCGACAAGTATTCCCTGCACAAGTTTCATGGACGTTCCTCCGAAAAAATTTTTCACGCTGATTTTACACCACAACAGGGCTTTTCACAAAGGGGACGAGCGCTTTTCACAAAAAACGCGGCCTACCAGCCCATGCGCGCGAGTTTTTCCATCGTCAGACCGCCGGAGGGCGCCGGGCCGTCCGCGCCCGCGCCGAGGCCGAGCAGGCGCTCGACGTAGCGCGCGATCATGTCGGTTTCGATGTTGACGGACTTTCCGGCGCGCAGCCCCCCGAGCGTGGTGCGCGAAAGCGTCTCGGGGATGACGGCGACTGAAAACGACGTGCCGACGGCGTCGGCGACCGTCAGACTGACGCCGTCAACGCAGACAGAACCCTTGCGGGCCACGTAGCGGGCGAGGTTTTCGGGCACGCTGATCCACAGCCGCGCGGAAAGCCGCGTCTTTTTGAGCGCCATCACCAGCCCCGTCCCGTCCACGTGCCCGGCGACGATGTGCCCGCCGAGCCGCCCGTCCACGGGGAGGGCGCGTTCGAGGTTGACGCGCTCCCCCTCGGTAAGAACGCCGAAACGCGAAACGCGCATGGTCTCCTCCGTCAGCTGCGCGCGGAACGACGCGCCGTCGCGGCCGGCGACGGTGACGCAGACGCCGCTGACGCACACCGAGTCGCCGAGGTTCAGCCCGGCGGCGAACGGGCAGGCGACGCGGATTTCCGTCACGTCCCCTCCCCGGGCCACGCGCGTTACCGTGCCAAGCGCTTCAACCAGTCCTGTGAACATGGATTTTCTCCTTTGATCAGCAGGTCGCGCCCGACGGGGCGCGTCTCGATCACCGCGATGGCTACGGCAGCGTCCATGCCGTCCACGCGCAGCGAACAGGTGAGGCGGCGTCCCTCTCCCATGAACTTGGGCGCGGAAAAGATACGGTACTCGTC
>CAZRXR010000001.1:71072-75693 GCA_964604125.1 uncultured Synergistaceae bacterium | reverse complement strand
ATCACGGGCCGGGGCGACGGGCCTTCCACGTCGCGTACCGTCAGCGCCGGATCGTCGGCCTCAAGCGTGCCCGATCCCGTGAGTACCGCGTCGTTTTCCGACCTGATCAGCTGTCCTTCGGCGCGGGCCTCCGGGCCTGTCACCCACCGGCTCTCTCCGTTTGAAAGCGCCATGCAGCCGTCGGCCGACACGGCCGCTTTCAGCGTCATCCAGGGACGATCGCGCGTCTGCAGCGAAAGAAAACCCCGGTTCTGCCACGCGGCCTCACGCGCGAGCACGCCGCGTTCCACTTCGATCCCGCCCTCCCGCAGAACGCGGAATCCGCGCCCGGCGACCTTGGGGTTGGGATCTCCGATGGCGCAGACGCAGCGCGCCACGCCCGCCGCGACGAGCGCGGGGGCGCAGGGCGGCTGGCGGCCTTGGTGACAGCACGGCTCAAGCGTCACGTAGGCCGTCGATCCGCGCGCGGCCTCTCCCGCGTCGAGCAGGGCCGCCGCCTCGGCGTGGAGCCCGCCGAGGCGGTCGTGCCAGCCGCGCCCCACGACCCGCCCGTCCTTCACGAGCACGCAGCCGACGACGGGATTGGGCGTCGTCTTCCCCGTGCCGCGCAGGGCCAGATCGAGCGCCATGCGCATGTAGTATTCGTCGGTCACGTTCCGTTTCATGCCCGGTGGATGCCTCTCTTTCGTTTCGGATCGTAGGTGCGGCGGACGCGCCCCGCTCCGGGCGCGGCGACGGGAGGGGCGGCTTCGCCCGGGCCGCTTTCCGATCCGCCCCTCGCGGGCGGTCGTTCGGCGTAGGGCACGTCGATCGTCTCGTGCCAGTGAGCGCGCGCCCTCGGCAGGCTTTGCGTCGCGCTGTCTTTCGCGGCGGCCGGCGGCGTTCGCGCCGTCTCTCGCGGCGCGCCGGGTTCGGCGGGGCCGTCCCGCAGCCCCGCCAGAAACGACGCGATGCGCAGCGCGCCTTTCGGGCCGACGCCGGGCGTCTTCTGCAGTTCCTCGGGCGTGAGGTCGGCGACGCGCTGCACGCTGCCGAACGTGGAAAGCAGCGCGGCCGCCGTGTGCCTGCCGACTCCGGGGATGTCCTCGAGCGACGAGCGGCTGAGACGCGAGACGCGCTTGTGTCTGTGCGTGGTTATCGCGTAGCGGTGCGACTCGTCGCGCACGCGCTGCAGCAACCTCAGCGCCGGGTCGTTCCAGTCGAGGCGAAGGGGCGGTCTGTCCGGCTCGGTGAATACGAGTTCGTCGCGCTTAGCCAGCGCCACCGCCGCGATGCTCACGGGAACTTCCGCGAGCGCCTGACGCGCGAAGGCAAGCTGCTCCGGCCCTCCGTCGATCACCATCAGCTGCGGAAGGGGCCGCTGGTTTTCGATCATGCCGCGATAGCGGCGCAGGACGGTCTCGCGCATCGAGCGGAAATCGTCCACGCCCTCCACGGTGCGGATGGCGTAGCGCCGGTAGAGCGACTGGTTGGGGTAGCCCTGCTCGAACACCACGGCCACGCCATAGGTCTCGCGCCCCGACGAGTGCGAGATATCGAACCCGTCGATGCGCCACGGCACGACGGGCAGCCCCGTCAGGTCGCGAAGGCGCGTCATCGCCGTCCACGTGTCCTCGTCTAGGTCGTCCGTCAGCGTGACGGACAGTTTCTGCCGTGAGAACTTCCAGAGATTGCGGATGGTGTCGCGCGCCTTGGCGGCCTCCTCGAACCTGAGGGCTTTCGCGTCGCGCTCCATGCGCGTTCTCAGTCTGGAGACGAGGTCGGCCGTCTGCCCGTTCAGTAGCAGGAGAATGTCGTCCACCGTCTCGCCGTATTCCTTCTCGGAGCATTTGCCGCCGCACGGGCCAAGGCATTTGCCCACGTCGTACATCAGGCACGGGCGGACGGGCCTGTCTTTTTTAAGTTCCATCGTGCAGGTGCGCAGAGGGAAAAAGCGCCGGATCATGTCGAGCATGGCGCGCATCGAGCCGGCGCTTGTGTAGGGACCGAAAACGCGGCCCGTCTTGGGGCGTGTGTGCGTGACGGCGACGCGCGGAAAACGCTCGTCGGTCACGACGATGAACGGGTAGCGCGAGCCCATCTTCAGCTCGACGTTGAAAAACGGCTGTATGGCCTTTATAAGCCTGCTTTCGACGATGAACGCCTCGGCCTCGGTCTCGGTGCGGATAAAGCTGATGTCGCACACCGTCCGCACCAGCTTGCGAAGGCGCGGGACGGCGAAGTCGCGGTGGTTGAAGTACGACGACACCCGGCGCTTGAGTTTTTTCGCCTTGCCCACGTAGATCACGCCGCCGCTCTCGTCGTGCATGAGGTACACGCCGGGCTTGAGCGGCAGCGTCCCGAGGATGGCGCGGATACGCCCCATGCGCTCGTCTTCGGTCACTCGGCCTCGCCTCCCCTTTTTCCAACCGAAATTATATTTTTATGTGCCGATTTCCGCGTTCTCGGGTATAATAGCGGCTGAACGGACAGGACTATTTTACACCATTCCAAAAAACGGAGGAAGAATTTTATGGCACTTGTGGTTTACAACGACCTGACGCGCAAAAAAGAGCCTTTCGTTCCCATCCGCGAGGGACATGTCACGTTCTACAGCTGCGGCCCCACCGTGTACGACTACTTCCACATCGGCAACGCCCGCCCCTTCATCGTCTTCGACGTGTTCCGCCGCTACCTCGAGTTCCGCGGCTACGAGGTCACGTTCGTGCAGAACTTCACCGACATCGACGACAAGATGATCGACCGCGCCAACCGCGACGGCGTCACCGTGCGGCATCTGGCCGAAAAGACCATCGCCGACTACTACGAGGACGCCGACGCGCTCGGCATCAAGCGCGCCTCGTTCAACCCGCGCGCCACGGAGTACATTCCCAAGATCATCGCCATGATAGAGCGCATCATCGCGAACGGACACGCCTACGCCGTGAACGGCACTGTCTACTTTGACGTGAAAAGTTTCCCCTCCTACGGGAAACTCAGCCATCAGAACATCGACGACCTGCAGAGCGGCGCCCGCGTCGAGGTGGACGACGAGAAGCGCAGCCCGCTCGACTTCGTGCTGTGGAAGCCCCGCAAGCCCGGCGAGCCTTCGTGGGACAGCCCGTGGGGGCCGGGGCGTCCCGGCTGGCACATCGAGTGCAGCGCCATGTCGAGCGACCTGCTCGGAGATACCATCGACATTCACTCGGGCGGCGTCGATCTGATCTTCCCCCACCACGAAAACGAGATAGCCCAGAGCGAGGCCGCCTCGGGCAAGCCGTTCGTGCGTTACTGGCTCCACAACGAGTACATCCTCATCGACGCCGAGAAAATGTCCAAGTCGCTTGGCAACTTCATGACCGCCAGAGCCGCCCGCGAGAAGTTTCCGCCGCTGGCTATCCGCATGTTCCTGCTTTCCGCGCACTACCGCTCGCCTGTCAACTTCACCCCCGAGGGAATGGAGCAGTCCGTCGCCGCCGTTGCGCGCCTCCGCAACTGTGTGAGCGATCTGGACTTCGCCAAGGGAAGTCGCCTCGGCGCCGACTGCGAGGCCGGCGCGGCGCTCGTCGGGGAGATCGGCGCGGCGCGCGAAAAGTTCATCGGGGCCATGGACGACGACTTCAACACCGCCGCCGCCATGGGCGTGATCTTCGAGGCCGTCACCGCCGTCAACAAGTACCTCAAAGACAACGCCGCCGTGGCCCCCGCCGCCGTCGCCGCCGCCGAGAAGTTCTTCGCCGACATGGACGCCGTGATGGGCGTCTTCGGCCTCGGCCAGAACGCGGACGACGGAGACGGGGAAATCGAGGCCCTCGTTGCCGAACGCGCCGCCGCGCGCAAGGCCAAAGACTGGGCCAGAAGCGACGCCATCCGCGACGAACTGGCCGCGAAGGGCATCGTGCTCGAGGACACCCCTCGGGGCACCAAGTGGAAAAGGAAGATTTAAACAGTCCCCATTCCGTAACCGCCGCGGCCCGCCGCGCCGCGAAAACACACAAAAAAACCGCCGGAGCGGCGCGCTCCGGCGGTTTTTTATGTCCAACGGGAAAAACTTACGCGAACAGCCCGTCGGGGTTTTCGATCAGCTTCGAGCCGAACTGGCAGGCGTCGCAGATGCAGTACTTCCCGCCGGCCGCCTTGGCGTCCTTCGCGGCCTTGAGGAGAGCGTCCGCCTTCTCCTCGCCGAAATAGCCCTTGCCCGCCTCGGAGCCGAAAAAGCCGATCACATCGTCGATGCCGTTCACGTCCTCCTTCAGTTCGGCAAGCAGCGCCTCGGCCGCGGCCTTCTGCCCCGCCGTGCCGACGGCGTCAAGCCAAGCCCGCGCGGCGGCTTTCAGCTCGGCGCAGCAGCTGGGGGCGGCCGCCAGATTCTTCACACACGCGACAGTCTTTTCACACGCCATGGAAATCACCCTTTCTTCCCGGCGCCCGTCTCCGGGCGCACGCTTTTAGACGATCGTATTTTACCACACGCCCGGCGGGGCCGCAAACGCCCCGACGGGCGAACGGACGGCCCGCGCGGAAACGCCCTCCGGCGAAAACGCGCGAGCGGCGGGGAAGGGCGCGCGGAGCGCGCTCTCCCCCGCCGCGAAAAAGGCGCGGCGCGCCAAACGGCGTTCGGCGCGAAAAAAGACGGCGCGCG
>CAZRXR010000001.1:38931-70972 GCA_964604125.1 uncultured Synergistaceae bacterium | reverse complement strand
GCGAAAAAGGCGCGGCGCGCCAAACGGCGTTCGGCGCGAAAAAAGACGGCGCGCGGCGGGGAAAAGCGCCTTTCGCGGCGGATCGCCGACAAGTTTTCCGGCGGGGCGAGGCCGGGAGTTCCCGCGGCGGAAGCCGTCGGCCGCGCGGACGGACGGCTTGGACGAGGACACCCGAACGGCGACGGCGCGCCCGGACGCGCGACAAAACGAAAAACAGTCTTGCGCTCGCGCGCGCGCCGTGGTATGATTCCACCGTCGCCGCGTGCCTGAGTGGCGGAATCGGTAGACGCAGGGGACTCAAAATCCCCCGTGGGCGACCACATGAGGGTTCGAGTCCCTCCTTAGGCACCAGCTACCCGAAAAGCACAACGGAACGAAACGCCGCAAAAAGGAGCCTTGCTGTCGCAAGGCTCCTTTTGCGTTCCGAACCGTTTGAGTTTCGCTGAAAAAGCGCGTAACGGTACAGAATCGGGAGAGCGCGCCCTAGGCCATCGGCTGTTTGACCGTGATCACGCGATCCATAAAGACACGGCCCGTCTCGCCGCCGTCGGCGCCCATCTCGACGAGAAAGAGCGCGTCGTAGGTGAACCCGAACTCGTCGGCGTAGTAGCCGTCGGCGTGCCGGACGATCAGACGATCCTGCTCGTCGGCGAAGGTGTAAATCTGCTGTCCCCGGCAGCTGAGCACGGAGACCACGGCGCGCGACAGCCGCGCGTACTGGTCGAGCGTGAACCGCAGCCCGTGGGCGGACTGAACGACGATCATGGCGTTTGCGCACCTCCGTTCCGCGCGGGCGGCGCGTCAGACATCGCTCGAAACGCCGAACGCGACGCGCGCCGAGGCCGCGCAGTCCTCGAGGATCTGCGCGTCGGCCTCGGTGGGGCGTCCCTCGGCCACGCGGCGCAAAAACTCGCCCGCCATGGTGTGCGGCAGTTCCCAGAGTCTTTCGGGTATTTCGATGCCGACGCCCGTTTTGGGGCTCCACAGCACAGTCACGTGCGAACTGTCGGGAAATGTCTTGCAGAAAGCTCTTTTTTCGGTCTGCACGGGGCGTTCCTCCTTTTTTTCCGGGTCATGCCGTCTGTCCGCGCACCAGTTTACAGGATCGGGACGGGGAAAATCAACTCTTTTTTCGAGATCCCGGGGCGCGGGGCGCTTTTTCGTGATACACTTGAAAAAACGCGAAAGAGGAGGTGCCGCCGATGGAACCCGTCGAGTTCCGCGAGATGGAGCTGATCCTGGCGGTCGCTCGCGAGAGGAGTTTCACGCGAGCCGCCGAGAAGCGCTACATCTCGCAGCCGGCGCTGAGCAAGATCGTGCGCCGCGTGGAAAAAAACCTGGGGGCCGAGATCTTCGATCGCGGCCTGTCGCCGCTTCGCGTGACGCCCGAGGGCGACTTCATTCTGGCGACGTTTCGGCGGATGATGGGAATGCAGGCCGAACTTGAGCGCTTCTGCGCCGACCTGCGGCGCGGGGACGGCGGCGGGCTGACGGTGGGCGCGCCGTCATTTTTCTGCGCATACGTGCTGCCGCGCGCCGCTTCGGCCTGGCAGATGGAGCACCCCGGCTGCCCCGTGCGGCTGGTGGAGACAAACGACGCCGAGCTGCGGGATCTGCTGCGCGCGGGGGCGATCGACGCGGGTCTGACGGTGGAGAGCGAACTTCCGCCGGGGATGGAGTTCCGCGCGCTGAAGACGGAGCGCGTCATCCTCGCCGTGCCGCGCGGCCGCCCCGTCAACGGGCGCCTTTCGCGCTTCGCGCTCACGCGCGACGACCTGCGCCGCGCCGATCCGGGCGAGGGGCGCGCCGGAGTGCCGATGAGCGAGTTCGCGGGCGAGGACTTCCTCTTTCTCAAAGAGGGCAACGATATCCGCTCGCGGGGGTTGAAAATCTGCCGCGACGCGGGATTCGAGCCGCGTGTCGTCATGGAACTGGATCAGATGCTGACGGCGTACAGGCTGGCTGAATCGGGGCTGGGCGTCACGTTCGTGCGCGCTTCGCTGCCGCCGCTGGCCGGCTTTTCGCCCGATCTGTGTTTCTACCGCGTCGATCACCCCGGCACGGAGCGCGAGATCCGCGCGCTGTTCTGTCCGTCGGGCGCGAACGCCGCGCGCGTCTCCGCTTTCATCGAGTTCCTGCGCTCGTACCCGGCAAAGGCGTGAGGTATTCCTTTTCCGGCACGTCGTCATGCGCCGCCCGTTATTGGATTTTTCGGGCGGCGCGGCATAAAATAGGTGTGTCAGCGGAAAAACACATCCCCCGATGAAAGGCGGAATTTGCGATGAATATCGTCGAAAAGTTCGAAATGCTCGGCATCGACAACGCTCCCGGACAGGAAAGCCTCCAGAAATCGCGGGCGCTCCCGCTGCGCGGCGAAAAGATCGAGGGCGCGTTCGTCGATTTTTCGCACGGCGACGTGGACGCGCACAAGCCCACGCCGGGGGCGTTCGAGGCTTTCTCGCGCGGCTTCTTCGAGGGGGGCGCGCAGGCCTACACGCCCTACCGAGGCCGCAAAAGCGCGCTCGAGCGCGTGGCGGAGAAACTTTCCGCTTTCAGCGGCGCCGAGATCGACCCCGACAGCAACCTCATCCTCACGCCCGGCACGCAGGGCGCGCTGTTTCTGGCGATGGGCGCGAACGTGATGCCCGGCGACAAGGTCGCCATCGTGGAGCCGGACTACTTCGCCAACCGAAAGATGGTCGAGTTCTTCGGCGGCGCGCTGTGCCCCGTGCCGATGGACTGGGCGGACGCGCGCGGCAGGTCGGGCGTCGATCTGGCCGCGCTGGAGGCCGCGTTCAAGGACGGCGCGAGGCTGTTCCTGTTCTCCAACCCGAACAACCCCACCGGCTGCGTGTACTCCCACGACGAGATCGTCGCCATCGCCGGCATGGCCAAAAAGTACGGCGCGGCGCTGATCGTGGACGAACTGTACAGCCGCCAGATCTACCCGGGCGTGGCCTACACGCATCTCGCCGCGCAGAAAGAGATCCCCGACAACCTGATAACGATCATCGGGCCGTCGAAGACCGAGTCGCTGAGCGGTTTCCGCCTCGGCGCGGCGTTCGGCGCGGCCGAGACCGTCGAAAGGATGGAAAAGCTGCAGGCCATCATGGCGCTGCGCTGCCCCGGCTACAATCAGGCGGTGTTCTCCACGTGGTTCGACGAACCAGCCGGCTGGATGGAAGCCCGCGTGGCCGAGCATATGCGCATCCGCGACGACATCATGGAAGCACTCGGGACATGTCCGGGCGTCTCCGCCCGCCCCACCGACGGCGGGAGTTATCTGTTCGTCGAAATTCCCGAACTGGACATCAGTCTTCACCAGTTCGTCCGCGTCGTCCGCGAGCTGGCGGGCGTCATCGTCACCCCCGGCACCGAGTTCGGGCCTCAGTTTACGCGCCACTTCCGCGTCAACTTCTCGCAGGATCACGACAAGGCCGTAGACGCGATCGGGCGTCTGCTCGCCGTGATGGATCGCTACCGCATAAATTGACCCCCGCGCAAAACGCGCGAAAGCCGGGCCCCCGACGGGGCCCGGCTTTTTTACCGTTTCGGCGATCCGCGCGCGGGCGGTCGCTTCGGGCGCGGCGAAAATCCGGCGTCCGCCCCGCCGCTCTTTTTCGTCCGCGATATTCCCGCCCCGAGGAAACGGGTGTACAATGGCGCGCGGACGGCGGGATGCCCCGCTTCCCGCCGTCCGCGCGCCGCGTCCGGCGTTTCGCGCCGGGCCCGAAAAAGGAGGAAAAGATCATGTACGAACTGGTGCAGGTTTCCGACATAAGCTACTACATCCAAAGCCCCGCCAAGATCGGGCTGGTGCGGCTTGGCGGAAACGACGTCTGCCTGATCGACAGCGGCGGCGACAAGGAGGCCGGGCGCAAGGCGCGGCAGATTCTCGACCGCGCCGGCTGGAAGCTCAAAGCCATCTACAACACGCACTCCAACGCCGACCACATCGGCGGCAACAGGTACCTTCAGCGCAGGACGGGGTGCAAGGTCTACGCTCCGGGCGTCGAATGCGCTTTCACGCGGCGCACGCTTCTGGAGCCGTCCTTTCTGTACGGCGGCTTTCCGCCGAAAGACCTGCGGCGCAAGTTCCTGATGGCGGAGGAAAGCGACGCGGAGTACCTCGCGCCGGACGTATTGCCCGAGGGGTTCGAGATCGTCCCGCTGCCCGGACATTTCTTCGACATGGTCGGCTACCGCGCCCCCGACGGCACGGTGTTTCTCGCCGACTGTCTGTCAAGCCGCGAGACGCTCGAAAAGTACGGGATCGTCTTCATCTACGACGTGGGAGCTTACGTGGAAACGCTGGAGAGGGTCATGGCGATGAAAGCGCCGATGTTCGTGCCGTCGCACGCGCCCGCCGCCCGGGACGTGTCCGATCTGGCGCGGTACAACATCGACGCGGCGCTCAAGACGGCCGAGGATATTCTCGCCCTGTGCGCGGAGCCGCTGTGCTTCGAGGAGATCCTGCGGAGGCTGTTCGACCGCTCCTCGCTTTCGATGAACTTCGAGCAGTACGTCCTGGCGGGAAGCACCGTGCGATCCTACCTTTCGTGGCTGAAAGACGGCGGCAGGCTGAACGCGCGTTTCGAGAACAACATGCTCCTGTGGGAGCGCGTCTGACGGGCGCGCTCGTGAAAAGCCGCGCCGGCGAAAAAACGCTCCGCGAGCGAAAAAAAGGCCGGGATCTCGCCGTCTTTCAGCGACGAGTCCCGGCTTTTTTTTTCGCGTTTTTCAACCCTTCCGCGCCTTCCCCGGCGCGCCCCGCGCGGCGAGGCTCACGCCCGCGTTTTGGCGGGCGCGAGCGCGCGGATAGCGTCGCCGATCACGCGGATACCCCGGTCGAGCTGCTCGGGCGTGGCGAACGTGAAGCACAGGCGGAAACTGTGCTGTCCGCCGCCGTTGGGGTAGAACGGCTCGCCCGCCACGAAGACCACTTTCTCCTCAAGGCATTTCGCGAGCACGGCGGCCGCCTCGGCGCGCGGCGTCGTCACCCAGTAGAAGAACCCTCCGTGCGGCGTAACCCACTCGGCCTCGCCCGCCGGCATGTATCTGCGCAGAGCGGCCTCCATCATGTCGCGCTTGCGGCGGTAGACGCCGACGACGCGCGGCAGGAAAGCGTCGAGCAGCCCTTTCCGGCAGTACTCGGCGACGATAGCCTGAGAAACGATGCTCGACGACGTATCGACGCCCTGCTTCAGCACGGTCATCAGCCTGACGAGTTCCGGCGGGGCGACGCACCAGCCGACGCGCGTGCCGGGCGCGAGAAGCTTGGAGAACGATCCGGCGTAGACCACGCAGCCCTCGTCGTCGAGCGAGTACAGCGAGGGCAGATCCTCGCCCTCGAAGCGCACGTAACGGTAGGGATCGTCCTCCATGATGAGGATGTTGTACTTGTGGGCGATTTCCACGAGGCGCGCGCGGCGTTCAAGGCTCAGCGTGACGCCGGCGGGGTTGTGGAACGTGGGGATCGTGTAGATGAATCCGATACGCCCGCCCGACGCGAGCGCGGCCTCTATTTTTCCGGGGAGCAGGTCAACGCGCATTCCGTCGCCATCGACGGGCACGGTGATGAACCGCGCGCCCTGCACGCGCATGTTGTTGGCATTGCCCAGAAACGTCGGCTCCTCGGTGATAACGCAGTCGCCGCGGTTGATCGTCGCGCGGACGAGCAGATCGCACACCTGCGTGCTGCCCGTGGTGACAAGCACCTGATCTGTCCCTATTTCGCGGCCCAGCCGGGGCGTCATCCACCCGGCCAGGAACTCGATCAGCGGCGGGTAGCCGACCGTGGGGCCGTACTGCAGGATCTCCCGGCCCTTCGCGCGCAGCACCCCGGCGCACTCGTAGAACTCCTCCACCGGGAACGCCTCGGGAGCGGGGTCGCCCCGCGCGAACGAAACGGCTCCGGGCAGGCTCGCGTACTTCACCATCTCGCGGATGGCGGAGGGTCTGACGGCTCGCGCTGTCAGACTGTAGAGTTTTTTAACGTCGAATGTCATCCGTGCACCTCCGGGAAAAAAGCGTCTGGCGGCGGGCGGACGCCCACCGCGTGAAAAATTCCGACGCTATTATTCCGCTTTTCGCGCGGATTTGCAAGCGCTCTCGCGCTTTTTCGCGCCCGCCGCCCGGCAGGGCCGCGCCGTTTCTTTCAAAGAGACCGCTCGAACGCGCGCGGACGTTTTCGCGTTTATTTTTGCTGAAATCCCCGGACGTTTACGGTACAATAGCCGTGTGCGCCCGGCGGGCGCTTCCCGAAAGCGAGGTGCTTTTTGCGCGATGAAACGCGAAAACTCGGCCCTGTACCGCTACTGGCCGATGACGACGACGCTTGTGATCTGGGGATCCATGAACGTGCCGGCGGCCCGCGCGCTGTCCGAGATGGAGCCTTTGCAGCTGCTCCTGTTCCGCACGGCCATCGCCGTGCTGTGTCTCGCGCCGCCCGCGCTGCTGCGCGACGGGCTGCTGTTCCCGCGCGCGGGCGACCGTCTCACGGCGGTGCTGATGGGCCTGAGCGGCGTGCTGCTGAACAACCTGTGCTGTTTCAACGCCATCAAGCGCACGTCGCTGACGAACGTGGCCATCCTGTTCGCCACCGCTCCGCTGATCACGGCGGCGCTGGCGCGCGTCTTTCTGGGCGAGCGGCTCACGCCGCGCCGCGTCCTCGGCATCGCCGCGGCGCTGGCCGGCGCGGTCACGCTGCTGTGCAAGGGCGATCTGTCGCTTCTGGCGAACATGAGGATGAACTCGGGCGACCTGATGGAACTGGGAGCGGCTCTGTGCATCTCCGTAATGACGATCCTCGGCCGGCGCATCCGCCGCACGCCGCCCGTCACGGTGACGCTGTGCGCGATGCTGGTCTCGTTCATGGCCACGGCGCTCCTCCTCATCCTGACGGACGCGCGGCTCAACTTCGCGCTGTCGCCTCGCGCCCTGCTGGGCACGCTGTACGTGGGCGTGTTCGCCTCCGGCTGCGCCTATGTGCTCCAGCAGGTCTCGATCCGGCGCATCGGCGCGGGGGCCACGAGCGCGTTCCTCAACGGCACGCCTGTGCTGGGAATCGCCGGCGCGGTCGCCTTTATGGGCGAGCGCGTGGCCCCGGTGCAGCTGGCGAGCGCCGCCGTGATCTTTCTGGGCATCTTCCTCAACGCCGGCGGGGCGCGCGAAGGGTGAGCGCGGCCGCTCTCCGGCGAGACCGGCGCGCGATCCGACAATAGCCGGCGGGATCCCGCGCCCGGCGCGCGTCCAACGGCGCCCCTGTTTCCCGTCCAGTGCCGAGGCCGCGCCCGCCCGTTCCTCCCGCAAAAGCGCGCGTTCCGCGCCTAAAACGACGCGGCGTCCGCGCGGGGCGCGGGCGAGATCGCGGTTCGCGCACGGCGAAAGCCGTCGGGAAAGAAGCCGCGGGACGATCGCAGGCGCAACGAGAGGCGTACCCCCCGGCGAACCCCTCGCCGCGCCTCCGTCCGGCGGCGTCTCCGCGCCCGAGGAAGCCGGGCGCGCCGCGTCACGGCGTCCGCGCGGGCGCAAAGGCGTTTTCGCTCCCATGGACGCGGGAGCGGCATACTCGCCCGCGACAACACGGGCGGCAACGCCGCGCTCGGCGTCTCCCGGTCGCCCCCCGTTCTCCCGGCCTTTTTCCCCGACGGCGCCATCGGAGAGTTCAAGAGCGACGTTCCGTCGCGGGGAAGATCGCGCGGGAACCGCCGCCTCCGGCCGGCGCGGCGGACGGCGGCATTTTGACGGACACGCGCGCCGCGCGGCGCGCGCGAAGAAAACGAAAGGAGCGACACGATGAACTTCGTCGAAGAATACCGCGGAAAACTGCGCACCCCGGAACAGGCCGCCGCGCTCGTCAAAAGCGGCGACTGGGTCGATTACTCCATCAACGCGGCGTTTCCCGTGCTGTGCGACGCCGCGCTCGCCCTCCGGCGCGACGAGTTGACCGACGTGAAAATCCGCGGCAACCTGATCTTCGGGCCGCTGCGCACTGTGGAAAGCGACCCCGCGCGCGAGCACTTCATCTACAACAGCTGGCACTGCTCGGGCTACGAGCGCCGCCTGTGCGACAAGGGCCTGTGCAGCTACATCCCCATGATCTTCCGCAACCAGGCGTGGTACTACCGCGAGTTCCTCACGGTGGACGTGGCGATGATCTCCGTGACGCCCATGGACAAGCACGGCTATTTCAACATGTCGTGCGCCGCCGGCGTGGGACGGGCCATCGTCGAGAAGGCCAAAACCGTCGTGCTCGAGGTGAACGAGTCGCTGCCCACGGTCTACGGCGGTTTCGGCGAGAGCGTCCACATCAGCGAGGCCGACGCCGTCGTCGAGGGGCCGCACGGCCCCCTGCGGGAGATGACCTCTCCGCCCCCGTCGGCGCTGGATCGGGCCATCGCCGCGCACGTCGTATCGCGCCTGCGCGACGGCGCGACGATCCAGCTCGGCATCGGCGGGACATCGAGCGCCGTCGGCTCGCTGATCGCGCAAAGCGACCTGAAGGATCTGGGCATGCACACCGAACTGTGCGGCGATCCTTACGTCGATCTGTACGAATCGGGCAGGCTGACCAACCGGCGCAAGTCGTTCCAGCGCGGCAAGGGCGTCACGGGCATCGTGATCGGCACGCGGCGCCTCTACGACTGGGTTGACCGCAACCCGGGCGTGGTCATCGAACCGCTCGACTTCGTCAACAATCCCGCCGTCATCGCGCGCAACGACAACATGGTCTCGATCAACAGCTGCGTCTCCGTCGATCTCTACGGCCAGATAAGCTCCGAGTCCGCCGGGCTCAGGCACATCAGCGGCACGGGCGGGCAACTGGACTTCATCACCGGGGCGGCGGATTCGCGCGGGGGCGCCGCGTTCATCTGCATGACGTCGTCGTTCGTGACGAAGACGGGCGAGAGGAGATCGCGCATCGTGCCGCGTTTCTCGGGCGACATCGTCACCGACCCGCGCAGTCAGGCTTTCTGGCTGGTCACCGAGTACGGCGCCGTCAACCTTGCGGGCGCGAGCGTCTGGGAGCGCGCCGAGCGCCTCATCTCCGTCGCCCACCCCGACTTCCGCGAGGAGTTGATCGCCGCCGCCGCGAAGCAGAACATCTGGCGCAAAAGCCAAAAACTGTAAAGCGTTCTTTCGACAGACGAAAAAAACGGGCGCCGTCCGCGTTTTAAAAACGCGCGGAGGGCGCCCGTTTCCGCATCGAAACATTTTTCATTTCGATCGATCTCGATTATACAGTATACACGACTTCGCCCTCTTGACAGTCGAGTTTTATTCAATTACGATTGCTGTCGTTGTAGCGACATAATATAAATATATGTTGCGTATACGACAAATTTAAGATGGAGGTTTTCTTCATGAGCGCTGTGTTGTACGATCTGTCGGTACTGTCTTTGTTCCTAATCGTCGGGCTGGCTTTGCGCGAGTTGATCAAGCCGCTGCGGAAGCTGTTTCTGCCCGCGGGGCTGATTGGCGGTGCGGTCGCGCTGCTCGTCGGGCCGCAGGCGCTTGGCTGGATGGAGATCCCGAAGGGCTTTTCCGGCATGGCCACGCCGATGATCACGGTGGTGCTCACCTGCGCCGTGTTCGGCACGGTTGTCGAGAAAAGCCGCGTCAAGCAGTTCGCGGGATCGGTCATCTTCGACGCCGTCACGTATTTCTCGCAGATGTTCGCCGGCACGATCGTCGGCGTGGCGCTCAGCCTGTTCTGGCCGAAGATGCCCAAGGGCTGGGGGCTGATGGCCGCCTACACCTACTGGGGCGGGCACGGCGCGGCCGCCTCGGCGGGCAAGCTGTTCGAGTCGTTCGGCGAGGCGGAGGCCGGTATGCTCGACCTGGGCATCATCATGTCCACGCTGGGCCTGATCGTGGCCATGCTGGCGGGCATGACGCTGGTCAACTGGGGCGTGCGCAAGGGTTACGCCACGTGTCTGGCCAAGGACGCCGCTGGCAAGATCGAGACAGTCAGCGGCCCTCTCCCGCCCGAGAAACAGAAGTCGCTCGGCAGCGCCACGGTTTCAAGCGACGCGCTCAACGGTCTGGCGCTGCAGCTGGCGCTGGTGCTGTTCAGCTACTGGCTGGGGACGCGGCTGTTCAAACTCCTTGAAATCTACGTCCCGGGCGCCAAAAACGTGCCCGTGTTCCTCTACGGCATCGTGGGCGCGATCATCGTGTGGTCGCTGATGAGCTGGCTGGGGCTTTCCGGCTACGCGGACAAGAAGGCCATCGGCAACATCTCCGGTCTGGCGCTCGAAATCTGCATCTGCTCCGCCACGGCGACGCTGAACCTGAAGATGATGGCCTCGTACATGGCTCCCATCCTCATCCACATGGCCGCCATCGTCGCGATGATGGTCGCCATCTGCGTTCCGCTCGCCTGACGCTGGTTCGGCGAAAAGTGGCTGGAGACGGGCCTGCTCTACTTCGGGCAGGGCACGGGATCGTCGTTCAGCGGCATGGCTCTCGCCCGCTGCACCGATCCCGATATGCGCAACGCTCCCGCGTGGGAGGGTTTCGGCGTGGCGCTCAGCAGTTTCGTGATCGTCACCTCCGCGCTCGTGGCCATCGTGCCCATCCTCACCGTGCGCTCGATCTGGTACCCCATCGCGATCGGCGGCGTCGTGACGGCGATCCTGCTCTTTCTGGGCGAGAGGATCATGGTCAAGCGCTGAAAAACGCTTTAAAAACGGGCCGGGGCGCGGAAGCCCCGCGCAAAAAGCGTTTCCGGGCGTGTTGTAAAACCGCGCGCCCCCGGCGAACCGGGGGACGCGCGTTTCACAGGTGTCGCGGGCGACAACCCGCGGGAAAGGACGGTACAAAAAATGGAGATTATGGACTGCACTCTGCGCGACGGCGGCAACGTTCTCGGCGCCGGTTTTCCCGCCGACTTGACGACGCTGACGCTCAAGGGGCTGACTGAAAACGGCGTGAAGATCATCGAGATGGGCGACTGCCACGGCATCAACGCGAAAGGCGCTCTCAAAGCGCCCTGCGCCGACGAGGAGTACCTCGATCTGGCCGCCCCGTTCGTCGGCAAGGCCGAGATCGGCATGTTCATGGGCGCCGCCAACGCTGACGAGGAAAAACTCGCCAAAGCGGCCGCCGCCGGCCTCGCTTTCATTCGCGTGGGGATCAACGCGGGCGACGGGGCGAAGGCCGTCGGGGCCGTGAAGATGGTCAAGGCTGCGGGTATGAAGGCGTTCTTCGCGCTGATGAAAGCCTACGCGCTCACGCCCGCCGAGCTTGCCGACGAGGCGAAGGCGCTTGAAGACGCGGGCGTGGACGTGGCCGTCATCATGGACTCGGCGGGCATGATGCTCCCGGGCATGGCGGCCGCCTACGCCTCCGCCGTCTCGAAAGCCGTGGAGATCCCCGTGGGGTTCCACAGTCACGCCAATCTGGGCTGCGCCGTGGCCAACGCCGTCGCCGCCGCCGAAAACGGCGCGCGGATCATCGACTGCGGCCTGATGGGCATGGCCCGCAGCGCCGGCAACATCCCCACCGAGACCGCCGCGGCCGCCCTCGACCGCGCCGGCTTCAAGACGGGCGTCGATATGTACGGCCTGTTCAAGTTCATCGACGACGAACTCGCCCCCGCGATGAAACCCTACGGCTACCGCGCGCCCGCGACGCCGCTCGACGTGGTTCTCGGCTACTCCGGCTGCCACTCCAGTTTCGTCCCCGCCTTCAGAGAAGTGGCCGCCGGGCGCGGCGTTGACCTTTACAGGCTGATCGTCGAGACATCGAAACTCGACATGAAGAATCCCTCGCGCGATCTGATGGAGCGGGTCGCCGACACGCTGGCGTAACGCCGCCGCTGTCCGCGCGGACATTATCGCCAAGGAGAAAACGACATGAACAAGATCCTGATGTTCGGCAGTTTCGCGCCCAAAGGCGTGGAGTACTTCCGCGAGCGCTGCGCCGGCAAGTTCGATCTGGCCTTCGGCGCTACCTACGACGATCTCGCCACCCACAGCGACGCGACGTACATCGTGCTGCGCGGCCCGGTCATGGACGCCGCCCGCATCGCCACGCTGAAGAACGCCAAGGTGCTGCACCGCTGGGGCGTCGGCTACAACGACGTTGACGTGAAAGCCGCCGGCGAGCGCGGCATCCGCGTGGGGATAACCGCCGGAATGAACGCGCAGCCCGTGGCCGAGATGGCCGCGCTGCTCATCCTCGCGTCGTTCAGGCACCTGTGCGAGCAGGTGGAGGACGCGAAACACAAGAAAGTGCTGGGCACCGCGCTGATCGCCGACTCGTGGATGATCGGCGGGCGGCGGGTCGGCATCGTCGGCATGGGCGCCATCGGCCGCAGGCTGACGAAGATCATGCGGGGCTTCGGCGCCGATGTGGTGTACTACGACGTGTTCCGCCCCTCGCCCGAGGACGAGAAGGAGCTGGGCGTCGCGTACCTGCCGTTCGAGGAACTGCTGAAAACCTCCGACATCGTCAGCCTTCACATGCCGCTGCTCGACAGCACGCGCCGCATGATCGACGCGCGCGCCCTCTCGCTGATGAAACCGACGGCGCTGCTGGTCAACACGGCGCGCGGCGGCATCGTCGATACGGACGCCCTCATCGCGGCGGTGCGCGAGCGTCGCCTCTGGGGCGCGGCCCTCGACACCATTGAAGGCGAGCCGCTGGATCCCGGACACCCCGTGTTCGCCGAGCCGCACATTCTGCTCACGCCCCACGCCGCCGGCAACACCGAGGACAACGTCGTCAACATGGCCGCCTGCATTCTTGACAACTTCGAGCGCGTCGAGCGCGGCGAGGAGATGGCGCCGCGCTGCCTTGTCAACGGACAGTACCTCAAACTCTGAAAAGCCTTTTTAACGACAAAAAACGAGCGGGAAAAGCCTCCTTCAAGGAGATTTTCCCGCTCGTTTTTTATTCCGCGCCCCGCGAAGGGACGGGCTTTTCAGATCAGCAGATCCTCGCAGAAACGGTCGCGCTCTCGCGCGCGCTCGCGGTAGCGTTCAAGACGCCTCGGCGTCATCAGCGTGAGCAGGTACTCGGCGAGGGCGTTCATGGCCGTGGACGAGTTGAAAAAGCCGGCCTGCCGCACCCGCGCCGTCAGCGCCACGTCGGCAAGGGGCGCGAGCGGCGACAGCACGCCGTCTGTGATCAGGCACACCTTCGCGCCGTGCTCCTTCGCGAGGCGCGCGAGACGCAGGTCGCTCTTGTAGTAGCGCTTCGCCGAAAAGATCACGGCGCAGTCGCGCTCCGAGGCGCGGCGCATCTGGTCGATACCGCCCACGCCCTCGTCGTCGATATGGCACACGTCGTCCGCGAGGAAGCGCAGGTTCCACGCGAACTGGCGCGCCGTGCCGCCGCAGCCGCGAAAGCCGACCACAAAGCACGTTCCCGCGTCCAGAACCGCGCCGACGAACGCCTCGCAGGTTTCGGGAGAGTTCTGCATGATCGTCCGTTCAAGGTTGTACGCCTGCGTTTTGAGGAAATCCTCGCGCGCGAGCCCGCTGCCGAACCGCGCCCTGTTGGCGTCAAAGCGCTCGTCGAGCGGAAGCGCGCCGCCCATGGCGGCGCTCCCGGCCAGGTGCCTGTAGATGTCGTCCTTCAGCTCGGGAAAGCCGCCGTAGCCGATGGCGCGCGCAAAGCGCGTCACGGAAACGTCGCTCACGCCCGCGGCGCGCGCCACGCCGAGCGAGGACAGCCTCCCCGCGATCTCCTGATTGGCGATGATGTACTCGGCGATTTTCATCTGGGCTTTCGTCAGCTTCACGCCCTTAACGCGCTCGGCGATAACGTTTTCCATCGGCGTTCCCTCCGTCGGTTTTTTTGTGCCGCCCCATTATAGCACGGCGCGAACCTTCCGCGCGGCGCGCCCCGCATCGTGAAGTCTTTCGTTTCTTGATTTTATCGTGGTAAAGTGATAAGATTTCCGCGCACGAAAAAAATTTTACTCGCGAACGGGGACTGTTCACATGGTACGTCGTCATACGTCGGAGGAGTTCGAGAGGCTTTTCTCGGTGATTTTGTCGCTGAAAAACAAGGAGGAGTGCGAGGCGCTGTTCGACGACCTCTGCACGATCAGAGAGGTGCAGAACATGGCCCAGCGCCTCGACGTGGCCGTGATGCTGGCCGAGGGCAGGAACTATCAGGAGATCTCGCGGATCACGAGCGTCAGCACGGCAACCATCAGCCGCGTGAGCCGCTGCCTCAACTACGGAAGCGGCGGCTACAGGATGGCGCTCGAACGTCTCGGCGCGGGGGAGAAAAAGGCATGAACGGGGAGCGCGCGCGGGGGGAAGGGGCGGACTTCGGCTTCTCCGCGCTGAAATACGACGAGCGCGCCGTGTTCTCGCTGCGCTCGCTCTACCAGTCGTTCGGCTACTCGTGCTACAAGATGAACAAGTTCGAGGAGTACGACCTGTACGTGCGCAACAAGGACTTCCTCGTCAGCGACAGCGTGATCACGTTCACCGACACCAACGGTCGGCTGATGGCCCTCAAGCCCGACGTGACGCTGTCCATCATCAGGCACTTCCGCGACGAGCCGGGCGTGGCGCGGAAACTGTACTACAACGAGAACGTCTACCGCGTCTCAAAGAGGACGCGCGCCTTCAAAGAAATCATGCAGGTGGGGCTGGAGTGCATCGGCGCCATCGACGACTACTGCGTCTGCGAGGTGCTCATGCTGGCGGCGGAAAGCCTGCGCCGCATCTGCCCGAGGTGCGTGCTCGACATCGCGCACCTGGGGATCCTCGCCTCGCTGATAGACGACTTCTCGTTCTCCGATACGGTGCGCGAGCGCGTGCTCAGGTGCGTCGGCGAGAAAAACGGCCACGAACTGGCGTTGCTGTGCGCGCAAAACGGCGTGGAGGATGCCAAAGCCTCGGCGCTGCGCGGGCTGGTCGCGCTGTGCGACAGGCCCGCGCGGGCCATCCCCAGACTGCGCGCTCTGCTGGGGGCCTCGGGGAGCGCCAAAGTGGCCGGGCAGCTCGCGCGGCTTGAAAAAATCGTGAACGTGTTCTCGGGCACCGGCGTCGAGGACATGCTGCGAATAGACTTTTCCGTCGTCAACGACCTCAACTACTACAACGGCATCGTCTTCCGCGGTTTCGTGGAGGGCGTGCCGTCCGGCGTGCTGTCAGGCGGCCAGTACGACAGGCTGATGCGCAAGATGAAGCGCCAGTCGGGCGCTATCGGCTTCGCCATCTACCTCGACCAGCTCGAGCGGCTGGAGGGCGAACCGCGCGGCTACGACACGGACACGCTGCTGCTCTACTCGAGGCGGGACAGCCCGGCCGACGTGCGGCGCGCCGTGTGCGCCCTCGCCGCGTCGGGCGCGGGGGTGATGGCGCAGAAGGAGATTCCGCCCGGCCTGAAGTACCGAAGGCTGATGAGGCTGACGGAAAGCGGGGCGGTGGAAGTTGAACGCGATGCTTAACGTCGCCCTGCCCAAGGGCCGTCTGGGCGAGAGCGTCTACGCGATGTTCGCCCGCGCCGGCTACGAGTGTCCCGAAGCCGTCGAGCCGGGACGGAGACTGATCTTCGAGAACCCCGGGCGCGGCGTGCGCTACTTCTGGGTGAAGCCGTCCGACGTGGCTATTTACGTGGAGCGCGGCGCGGCCGACATCGGCGTGGCGGGCAAGGACATTCTGCTTGAGCAGTCGCCCGACGTGTACGAGCTTCTCGATCTCAAAACGGGCGTCTGCCGCATGGTCGCGGCCGCCAAAGCCGACTTCCGCGACGACCCCGGGCGCACGCTGCGCGTGGCGAGCAAGTTCGTCAACGTCGCGAGCGCCTACTACGCGGCGCAAGGCCGCGACATCGACATCATACGGATCAACGGCTCGGTGGAACTGGCGCCCATCCTCGATCTGTCCGACGTGATCGTCGATATCGTGGAGACGGGCACGACGCTGCGCGAAAACGACCTGCGCGTCATCGACACGATCGTGCCGCTCAGCGCGCGGCTGATCGCCAACAAGTCGAGTTTTAAATTCAAAAACGGGCAAATCGTCGGGGTCGTCGAGGCCCTGACGCCCCTGACGGAGGAAAAACGATGATCAGGATACTCAAATACGGGCAGGCGCCTGCGTCCGAGGTGTTCGCGCGCCCCGTCCCGAAAGAGGACGTGAGCGTCGCCGTGGCCTCGATCATCGCGGACGTGCGCGCCCGGGGGGACGAGGCGCTGCGCGACTGCGCGCGGAAGTACGACAAAGCGGAGCTTTCGGAGATCGAGGTGTCGGCCGCGGAGTTCCAAACGGCGCTCTCGCGCGTCGATCCCGGGTTTCTCGCCGTGCTGCGCAGGGCGGCGGCCAACATCCGCAAGTTCCACGCGCGGCAGGTGAGATCGGGCTTCATCATCAGCGACGAACCGGGCATCGTGATCGGGCAGAGGATCGTCCCGCTCGACCGCGTGGGGCTGTACGTGCCCGGCGGCACGGCGGCCTACCCCTCCACCGTGCTGATGGACGCCATCCCCGCCAAGCTCGCGGGCGTGCCGGAACTTGTCGCCGTGACGCCGCCGCGCCCCGACGGCTGCGTGGATCCCGCCATCCTCGCCGCCGCGAGCGTGGCGGGCGTCGATCGCGTGTTCAAGTCGGGCGGCGCGCAGGCTGTCGCCGCGCTCGCCTACGGCACCGAGAGCGTGCCCCGCGTTGACAAAATCGTCGGCCCGGGCAACGCATGGGTCGCCGAGGCCAAAAAACAGGTGTTCGGCACGGTCGCCATCGACATGATCGCCGGGCCGAGCGAGATCCTCGTCGTCGCCGACGGAGGGACGAACCCCGTCTGGTGCGCCGCCGATATGCTTTCTCAGGCCGAGCACGACAGGCTGGCGCGCGCCGTTCTGATCACCGACTCGCCGAATCTGGCTTCGGCCGTCCGGGCCGAGATCGAGCGTCAGCTGCCTCTGCTGGAGCGGGCCGAGATCGCGCGCGCCTCCATAGAGAACATGGGGGCCATCATCGTCGCGCCGTCGATCGAACAGGCCATCGACATCGCGAACGAAATAGCGCCCGAGCATCTGGAACTGTGCGTGGCCTCCCCGTTCGGCCTGCTCGGCCGCGTGCGCCACGCGGGGTCGGTCTTTCTGGGGCGCTGCTGCCCCGAAGCTCTCGGCGACTACCTCGCCGGGCCCAACCACACGCTGCCGACGGGCGGCACGGCGCGCTTTTCTAGCCCGCTGTCGGTGGACGATTTCGTCAAAAAGTCGCAGTACACCTACTACACGCGCGAGGCGCTTTCCGCCTGCGCGCGCGACATCGCGAGCTTCGCGCGCGCGGAGGGGCTGACCGGGCACGCCGCGAGCGTCCTCGCCAGAACGGAGGAAGCGGAATGAGCCGTTTTTTCAGCGCGAAATACGCGGCGCTTGAGCCGTATGTTCCGGGCGAGCAGCCACGCGGCGGCGGTTTCCTCAAGCTGAACACGAACGAGTCGCCTTTTCCCCCGTCGCCGAAGGCCGTCGCGGCGGCGCGCGAGGCCGCGTCCGGGCTGAACCTCTACTCCGATCCCGACTGCCGCGCGCTGCGCGAGGCGCTCGCGCGCGTTTACGGTCTCGAGCCGGACGAACTGATCTGCGCGAACGGCTCCGACGAGGTGCTCAACTTCGCGTTCATGGCCTTCTGCGACGCCACGCGCCCGGCGGCGTTCGCCGACATCACCTACGGGTTCTACAAGGTCTTCGCGGCCGTCAACGGCGTGCCGTACACGGAGATCCCGCTGCGGAGCGGCTTCGCCCTCCGCGTTGACGACTACTTCGGCCGGCGCGGAACCATATTTGTGGCCAACCCCAACGCGCCCACGGGTCTGGCGCTGCCCGCAAGCGAGATCGAACGCCTCGTCGCGCGCTGCCCCGACAGCGTCGTCGTCATCGACGAGGCCTACATCGACTACGGCGGCCAGACGTGCCTGCCGCTGATACGCACGTACAAAAACCTGCTCGTGACGCGCACGTTCTCGAAGTCGAGGTCGCTCGCGGGCGCGCGTCTCGGCTTCGGCGCCGCGTGCCCCGAGCTGATCGCCGACCTGAACACGGTGCGCTTTTCCACCAACCCGTACAACGTCAACGCGATGACCATGGCCGCCGGCATCGGCTCGCTCTCCGACGAGGCGTACACCCGCGCCTGTCTGGACAAGGTGTGCGCCGCGCGCGAATGGACGACCGCGCGCCTGCGGGAACTGGGCTTTACGCTGAACGACAGCATGACGAACTTTGTGTTCGCCGCGCACCCGCGCGTCGGCGGGGCGGAACTGTGCGCGAGATTGCGCGGGCGCGGCGTGATCGCGCGGCGCTTCTCCGTCCCGGCGATCGAGAACTACGTGCGCGTCTCCATCGGCGACATGCCGCGGATGGAGCGCTTTATCGACGCGGCGCGCGCCGCGCTGGAGGAAGCCTGATGCGCCGCGCGGAGATCGCCCGCGCGACGGCCGAGACCGACGTCAGGCTGAGCCTTGATCTCGACGGGCGCGGGACGTGCCGCGCCGACACGGGCGTCGGTTTTCTCGACCACATGCTGACGCTCTTTGCCCGGCACGGGCGGTTCGACCTGACCGTCTCGTGCGAGGGCGACACGCGCGTTGACGACCACCACAGCGTGGAGGACATCGGCGTCTGCCTGGGGAGGGCGTTTCTCCAGGCGCTCGGCGACAGGCGGGGAATCGCGCGCTACGGCTTTTGCGCGCTGCCGATGGACGAGGCTCTCGTGCTCACAGCCGTGGATCTGTCGGGCCGCTCCCACCTTAGCTGGGCGCTGCCGATCCCATCGCCGAAAATAGGCGCGTTCGACAGCGAGCTCGCGGAGGAGTTCTGGCGGGCGTTCGCGCGCGAGGCGAAGTGTTCGCTCCACTTCCGCCTGCTGGCGGGCGCGAACTCGCACCACATCGCCGAGGGCGCTTTCAAATCGGCGGCGCGCAGCCTGCGCGCGGCCGTCGCCATCGAAGCGGAGTTCGCGGAAGAAATTCCTTCGACGAAGGGGGTTCTCTGACATGATCGCCATCATCGACTACGGCGTGGGCAACCTGTTCTCGCTCGCGTGCTCTCTGGCGGCCGTCGGCGCCGAGGCGCGCGTCACGGGCGACGAGCGCGAGATTCGGAACGCCTCGCGCGTGATCCTGCCCGGCGTGGGCGCGTTCGGCGACGCCGCCGCCAAGCTGCGCTCCTCGGGGCTTGCGCGCGCGCTGATCGACGTGGCGCGCCGCGGCAAGCCGCTGCTCGGCATCTGTCTGGGTATGCAGATGCTGTTCGACAGGTCATACGAGTACGGCGTACACGAGGGGCTGGGGCTGCTGCGCGGCAGCGTGCGCCCCATCTCCGAAAAGATCCCCGCCGGCCTCAAGATCCCCCAGATGGGCTGGAACGCGCTCAAGTTCCGCAAAAGTTCCGCGCTCTTTACGCACATCAAAGAGGGCGACTACGTGTACTTCGTCCACTCCTACGCGGCGACGGACTGCGACCCCGTCGTGACGGCCGTGACCGAATACGGCGCCGACCTCACGGCGTGCGTGCAGGACAAAAACGTGATGGGCTGCCAGTTCCACCCCGAAAAGAGCGGGACGGTGGGGCTGAACATCCTGCGCGCGTTCTGCGAGTCGGAGGGCGCGACATGCTGATCTACCCGGCCATCGACCTCTACCGCGGCCAGGCTGTGAGGCTGGCGCGCGGCGACTACGCGAGCGTCACCGTGTACAGCCGCTGCCCGCTCGACGTGGCGCGCGACTTCGCCTCGTCGGGCGCGAAGCGCGTCCACCTGGTCGATCTGGAGGGGGCGCGCGACGGCGGCACGCCCAACTTCGAGACGATCCGCGCCGTCAAGCGCGGCACGGGGCTGTTCTGCGAGGCGGGCGGCGGGATCAGGTCGATGGAGACGATCGAGCGTTTCGTCGGCGCGGGCATCGACCGCGTGATCCTCGGCACGGCGGCCACGAGGCCGGGCTTCGCGCGGGAGGCGGCCGCGCGGTTTGGGAACCGCGTCGCCGTGGGCGTGGACATCCGCGACGGCTTCGTCGCCGTGAAAGGCTGGACGCGCTCGTCGGGACTCGAGGCGTTCGACTTCTGCCGCCGCATGCAGGACGACGGGATCTCGGCCCTCGTCGTCACCGACATCTCAAAGGACGGAATGATGCGGGGGACGAACGCGGCGCTCTACGGAAAACTCGCGTCGATCCTCGGGATCGACATCATCGCGTCGGGCGGCGTCTCGTCGCTCGACGACATCAGGCGTCTCAAGGCGCTCGGGCTGCACGGCGCGATCGTCGGCAAAGCCTATTACGAGAAAGCGTTCTCTCTCAAAGAAGCGATCGAGGTGGCACAATGATCACAAAGCGCGTCATCCCCTGTCTCGACGTGCGCGACGGGCGCGTCGTGAAGGGCGTCAACTTCGAGTGCCTGCGCGACGTGGACTCGCCCGTCGAGCTTGCCAAGTTCTACAGTTCCTGCGGCGCCGACGAACTGGTCTTTTACGACATCACCGCCTCGTCCGACGGGCGCGCGCTGTTCACCGAAATCCTCGCCGAGACGGCGAAAAACGTGTTCATCCCGCTCACGGTGGGCGGGGCCGTCTCCTCCGCGGCGGATTTCGAGCGCGTGCTCTGCCGCGGCGCCGACAAGGTGAGCGTCAACACGGGCGCCATCCTCAACCCCTCTCTCGTGCGCGAGGCGGCAAAGCTGTACGGCAACCAGTGCGTCGTGCTGTCGGCCGACATCAAGCGCGTGAACGGACAGTTCCACGTGTTCGCGCGCGGGGGGCGCGACGACACGGGCATGGAGGCCATCGAATGGATCCGCCGCTGCGTGGGCGAGGGCGCGGGCGAGGTGGTCGTCAACTCCATCGACACCGACGGCGTCAAGCGCGGTTTCGACATCGAGATGCTGCGCGCCGTGTGCGACGCCGTTTCCGTGCCCGTCGTCGCCTCCGGCGGCGCAGGCTGCGTCCGGCACTTCATCGAGTTGTTCAAAGCCGTTCCGGGCGTAGACGCCGGGCTGGCCGCCTCGATCTTCCACTTCGGCGAGGTCAAAATAGCCGATCTCAAGGCGGCCATGGCGCGCGAGTCGATCCCCACACGGCCGCAGGAGGGCGGAAAACAGTGATCACGGCCGACCGTCTCAAATTCGACGAAAAGGGGCTTATCCCCGCCGTCGTCGTGGACGCCGACACAAAGCGCGTCCTCACGCTCGCCTACATGAACCGCGAAAGCCTGAACGTGACGCTCGAAAAAAAACTCGCCTGTTTCTGGAGCCGCTCGCGCGGCTGCTTGTGGCTGAAAGGCGAGACCAGCGGCAACTATCAGCACGTCGTGTCGATAACCGCCGACTGCGACGCCGACGCCCTCGTCGTGCGCGTGCGCCCCGACGGGCCAGCCTGTCACCTTGGAACGGTCTCGTGCTTCGAGTACCCGCTGCTGGAGGACGAAAACCCGCCGTTCTCCCCCGAAGGGCTGATGAAACTGCTGGAGGATCGCCGCGCGCACCCGAAGGAGGGCAGCTACACCAGCTACCTGTTCGGCAAGGGCCTCGACAAGATCCTCAAGAAAGTCGGCGAGGAGAGCGCCGAGGTGATCATCGCCGCCAAGGCTGAGGACAAGAAGGAGACCGTCTACGAGATCGCCGATCTGGCCTATCACGTGATGACGCTGATGGCGTTCGCGGGCATCACGCTCGACGACATCGCGCGCGAACTGGCCTCGCGGCGCGTGATAGACCGCAAGGTGAAACAGGAGAAGATGACGTCGTGATCCTCGAGGACTTCCACGTGCACACAACTTGGTGCGACGGCAGGGACACAGCCGAAGCCGTCGTCCTCCGCGCCGTGCGGATGGGCGTGACGCGGCTGGGCTTTTCGGGACACGCGCACACCCCGTGCGACGAAAGCTACTGCATGACGCCCGAGGGCACGAAAGCCTACCGCCGCGAGATCGCTGCCCTCAAAAGCCGCTTCGCCGGGCAGATCGAGATCTTCTGCGGGATCGAGGCCGACATGTTCTCCGACGCCGACGCGCGCGACTTCGACTACGCGATCGGCAGCGTCCACTACCTGAAAACCGACGACGGGTACGTCCCCGTGGACGAATCGCCGCGCGCGCTGCTGCGCGCGGCTCGCGAGCGCTTCGGCGGCGACATGCTCGCCCTCGCCGAGGCGTACTACCGGCAGGAATCTCGCGTTATCGACATCACGGGCGCCGACTTGATCGGGCACTTTGATCTGATCTCGAAGTTCAACGAGGGCGGCGCGCTGTTCGACGAGGAAAGCCCGCGCTACCTCGACGCGGCCTTCGCCGCGATCGACGCGCTGCTTGAAACGGGCGTGCCGTTCGAGGTCAACACGGGCGCCGTCTCGCGCGGCTACCGCGGCCGCCCCTACCCCGCCCCGCCGCTGCTGAAGCGCGTCGCCGAAAAGGGCGGCTCCGTCGTGCTGTCAAGCGACAGCCACAGCGCCGCCACGCTGTGCGCGCGTTTCGACGAGGCCGAGCGTCTGTGCCGCTCCGTCGGCCTGACGCCGACGCCGCTGCGGGTGAAACGGGGGAACTGACACGTCGCGGCATAGAGACGATCGCGGCGATCATCGCGGAAAATTAACAGTGGCAAGGACAAGCGGACCCCCCGCCGACGCAAGCCGACAGCGAAACGACTCGCGGGCGGGGCGTCTCTTTTTCCCCGCCGTAAAAGCTGACGACGGCGTTCTTCCGCCCGTTTGTTACAGATTTCTCTCACACCGTTCTCCCAAAGCAAAAAAAACATCGCCGCGTCCCCCGCGTTGTTTAGGACGGACGGAACGACACGTCCGTTTTCGGGCGCCCGACGTCCTTCTCGGCGCGCTGTCGCTCTGTCTTCTCACAAACGGCCCGCGTCTTCGCGGCGCGCCGAGTCTCCGGGCCGCCCCGTCCGCCGCGCTCGCGTTTTTCCTCTCGGGCGCGCTCCCCTACGAGCCGAAGCCTTCGGGCGCGTGAGAAACGTTCCCCCGGCGTCCCGCGTTCCGCCCGCCGCGCCCCGTTTTCCGGCCCCGGGGACGGGGGAAAACGGCGGGACAAAAAAGCGCCCTCCCGGGCGCTTTTTTTAGCGTACACGTCCTCCGATCCCGGGGCGAACGTCGCGCCGTCGTTTTTCCCGGCGCGCCCCCGATTTTTCGGCGTGAGCGCGTTTTTCCCTCGGCCGCGCGGCGGTTCGCGCCGCCCGCTTTCCGAGCGCTTTTCGACACGACCTTCCGGCCGGGGCGTTCGTACAACCGCGAAAACCGCGTGGGGAGACGGTTCCGGCAAAATCTTTGAGGTCGGGCGGAAGTTTTTCCTACCATCTTCCATGTCCTCGCTGTTCGCGGCCCCGAAAGACAACGCCTTCAAGACGATCCTCCCACAGGCTGTCGCCGCGAACGCGGGCCGGGCGTCTCTCTCGCGAAAACCGCCCGCCGCGCCCCGTTTTCCGGCCCCGGGGACGGGGGGAAAACGGCGGGACAAAAAAAGCGCCCTCCCGGGCGCTTTTTTTGCGTACACGTCCTCCGATCCCGCGGGCGAACGTCGCGCCGTCGTTTCCCCGGCGCGCCCCCGATTTTCCGGCGTGAGCGCGTTTTTTCCTCGGCCGCGCGGGGGTTCGCGCGCTCCTCGCGGCGGCAGCCGGAAGGCGCGTGGGCGGCTCTGTTCCGCCCGGCGTCTTTGTCCGAGATCGCCGGCGTTACTGTTTTTTCGCTTTTTTCCTCGCGCGGTAATCCCTGTCGATCCCCGCTTTCCATGCCGCGGAGATCGAACCTTTCTCGCGGACATCGAGGATGGCGTCGGAGAGAACCTCGTAGTTGAGCCTTGTGCCCGCGCTGTCGCTGTGGTAGTTCGCGGCGCGGTCTTCCGCGATGCCGAAACCGCGGGCCGTCTCGGCGGCGTCGATGTTGGCGCCGAGGAACAGGAACTCCCAGCCGCGCTCCGACTTCCGCCGCTCGATCATCTGTTTCACTTCGGCGGCGGAGTAGTGTCTGCTGGCGTTTTCCATGCCGTCCGTGGTGATGACGAACAGCGTGTGCTCCGGCACGTCCTCCTCGCGCGCGTCCCTTTGCGCGTCGCCGACGCGGCGGATAGCGCCGCCGACGGCGTCCAGAAGCGCCGTGCAGCCGCGCGCGTAATATTCTCTGTCGGTGAGCGGGGCGACGTTCTTCACGTCCGTCCTGTCGTGCAACACCACGCACTCGTCGTCAAAGAGGACGGTAGAGACGATCGCCTCGCCATCCGCCTTTTTCTGCTTTTCGATCATTGAATTGAAGCCGCCGATGGCGTCCCTCTCAAGCCCGCTCATGGAGCCGCTGCGGTCGAGGATAAAAACAAGTTCCGTCAAATTCTTTTTCATCGTTCCGCCTCCGTCTTAAATGGTTTTCACGGTTTCACCGTTACGGGGGTCATTCTATCGCCGGGCCGTCCCGTCCGGGTCGCCCGGCGAACGACAAATGAGAGAACGCGAAAAGAAATACGGATGAAGAACGCGCGGGCGGCGCGCGGGCGCGGGGCGTGGCGCGCAAGCGGTAACGGCGCGCGCGGGCGTTTCGGTGTTCCGCGTATATACGCCTCGCGCGCGGCGATCCCGCGAACGGCCCCGACAAAAAAAACGGCCGCCCCGTCACGGGAGACAGCCGTGTGTTCTCGCTTTTCGCGATCTTATCCGACGACGACGGCCCTGTTCGCGCCGCGGGGCTTCGGTTTGGGGTACTCTCCGAGGCAGTATCCCAGCGCGACGAAACAGCGGGCGACGTAGCCGACGGGGACGCCCCATTCCTTGGCGAGGGCGGCGCCGAATTCGTTGTCAAACGTCTCCTCGGCTCTCGCGACGATACACGAGGCTATCCCGAGCTCCGTCGCCATGAGCGTCATATTCTCGGCGCAGCAAAACGAGTCGGCGACGCCGTAGGGGTAGTTCTCGCGCGCGAAGACCACGCAGAAAGACGGCGCGCCGTAAAAAGCGCTTCTGATCGACGGGTCGTCGATGATGCTCGGCTGGTCTTTTGAAACGCGGATCCCGGCGATTTTGGAACGGTCAAAACAGGCCACGTTCAGTCTGCCGAGCTTGTCGGAAAGTCCGGGATCCCTCGCGCCGACGATGACGGTGGACTGCGCGCCGCCCGCGTTGGGCGCGTATACGCCCGCCTCGACGATCTTTTCGAGCGCCTCGCGCGGGATTTGCCTGTCTTGAAACTTTCGTACCGAACGGCGGTATTTTATCAAATCGAGAAGTTCCATGGCGCTTCTCCTCCTTCATGTAAAATGTACGACGCGCGTTTTTAAGCGGGGGCGCTTCCTTTTTTTCGCGCTTTCCCCGTTCCCGGCGCGCGTCGCGGACGCGGCCGGCCTTTCGCAAGGCGCGCTCCCGGCGGCCCGCGTCTCACGCTCCGAGCAGACTCTGGTCAAAGGCGAACAGCGCCTCGTTGATCTCGTAGACGTTATAGTTCCCCCGGCTGATGAAAAACTCGACGATGATATCGAACTTATTGCTGCGCGAAAGGGCAAAACCGGCTTTCTTCAGCATCTCGGCCGTCTCGTCCAACGACAGTTCCAGCGCTATGGCGAACGCGAGAACCGTCGGCTTGCTGGGCCTGTACTGTCTGTCGCCGCGTATCTTGGAGAACAGTTTCCTGTCGATGTTCGCCCTTTTGTAGCACTGGACATCCGTCATGCCGCGCTCGTCAATTTTCCGCAGCAGCATCTCCGAAAAGCTCTCGTCGATCATGGAAAGGGCTTCCTCCAGCGCGGAACTCTCTCGGGATTCGGCCATGGAGGAGAGGGCGCGCCCGCGCGGCGGGGCGAGCTTCGCCGCCTCGAAGACCGCCTCCCCGGGTGCGGCGCGTCCGCGCCGGCGCGGGCGTTCTTCCGCGTAATGATCGCCGATGTACCCGGCGATGTCGCTGAACAGCTTCGCGCCTATGCTGTACGCGGCTCTGTCGTACACCGCGATGTAAACCGTCATGTCATGGTCGAGCAGGAACTCGCCGATCGCCTCGACGGCCACTTTCAGCGCCTCGTCCTTCGGGTAACCGTAGGCGCCCGACGAGATCAGAGGAAACGCCACGGTCTCGCAGCCGCGCCGCGCGGCGAGGGCGAGGGACGCGCGGTAGCAGGAAAGCAGCTTCGCGCGTTCCCCGCGATCGCCGCCGCGCCAGACCGGCCCCACGGTGTGAATGACGTGTTTGCACGGCAGGTTGTACGCGCCTGTGATCTTCGCCTCGCCCGTTCCGCAGCCTCCCAACGCGCGGCACTCCTCGAGCAGTCCCGGCCCGGCGGCGCGGTGGATTGCCCCGTCAACCCCGCCGCCGCCCAAAAGCGTGCGGTTGGCGGCGTTCACGATGGCGTCCACCTTCATCTTCGTGATGTCGTTCCTGACGATTTCAAGCGGCATATGGGTCTCCTTGTCTTTAAACAGCGCGCCTTCGTCCGCGGCGCGTTCCCTTTCCGGGGATTTTCCGTACCCCGTAACGTTTCAAGGCCCCGTGAGAAAGCCGCGCGACACGGGAACGGGCGATTGTCTTCACCCTCGCGACGGGACGGACGCTCCGCCGGGCCGCCGCACGCGGCGTTTTCGCCGATCGCGCCCAGCGCGCCGCCGCCTGTCGCGAAAGGTCAGTTTTTGATATAGGCGTCCGCGACGCGGCGGAGCCATCCGGCGACGCGCTTTTTCAGGCTGACGCGCCCGAGAGTCTCGGGCTTCGCGCGCGCCTGTTCCGCGGGGCGCTTTTCCCCGGGACGCCGCGCGCTGTCTTCCCCGCCGGCGGGGGGAATCAGCGGGCGCTTGCGCGCCAAGCGGTCGAGCAGCAGCAGCGAAAGCAGCGTCTCCATCGCTTTTTTCTCTGGTCCCGTCGCGCCGGCGGCCAGTTCGTCTTTGACGAACAGCCCCAGTCTGAAGCGCGGCGCCTGTTTGCCGCCGTCGAGCGGAATAGCGGCGGAAACTGCGCTTTCGCCGCCGTTTTTCTTGAGGTACCGCTCGAGGGCGCGGTCGGGCCGCCCCTCGGAGGCGGGGACCTGCAGCGCCTGCGATATTTCAAGCCGGTTCAGCACGGCCGGCCAGAGGCGGTACTGGCCAACGGCCTTGACGACGGCGTGAAGGCGGGCCTGAGCCTCGTCGTCGCCGCAGGCGTCGGCGGGGCTTTTGCCCTCCACGGTCACGCGGCAGGAGAAAACGGCGTCTTTGGCGCGCTCGCGGATGTCGTACACGGGCGGTTTCACGCCGCCCGACGCGACGACCGCGTCAAAGGCGCGCTCCAACCGCCCGCCCAGTTCGGTCAGTTCGCGCGGCGGAGCGGGCTTGTCCTCCGGCACGCCGAGCGCGAGCAGCTGTAAAGTCTTCCACGCGGCCAGCCGCGAGGCGGCTTTTTTCGACGTGCCGCCGCCCGTGGCCACCCGCGCGCCCTTCAGCTTCAGCTCGACGGTGAAATAGGGGGTCTTCCACTTCACCGTCTGCGGCACGTCCGCGTACTCGGGCTGCCCGAGGCCCAGCCGCTCGCAGCAGGTCTGCAGCGCGCCTTTGAGGTCGGGAGACTCCCGCAGCGCGGGCATGTCGAGGCTTTCAAGATAACTGGCGGCGCTCTTTTTCTTCGCGGGCGCGTCGAGGGCGCGGGCGGCCCGCGACGCCTCGCGCATGGCGGCGTTTTTCGACTCTCCGCGGCCCTCGGCGATCCGGCGGCCGTCTCTGAACGCGGCGGCGACGTAGGCCGGCTTGCGCCCGGAGTCCACGCGCCCTTCGACGCGCACTTCGAGAGAGTCGGCGCGCTTGGCGCCCGCGGCGCGATCGTCTTCCTTCCCGCCGTCGTCCAACGTGACGTACTCCTGACGCTTTCTCCCTGAGGCGCGGCCGGAGAGCACGCGGCGGAAGTGCGCGCGCCACACGGCGGCCCGCTTGCGCTGCTCCTGCGCCGATACCCTGTTCAGGCGACCGAGCGCGTCGCGCGCGGCGTTGCGCTCGGCCTCCTCCTGACTTTTGCCCAGACCCGTCCCCGTCTCCTCGCCGTTGAGCGTGACGGTTGACTCGTGGATCATGCCGCCGTTGGCGAAGCGCAGGCGCGTCTTGTACCTGGGCACGCCCAGCTTTTCAAGCTCGCAGTCGCGCCGCAGGTGGAGCCTCGCGTCAAAGCCGGTTCCCCGGTCGGGGTAGTCGCCGAAACTCCGCAGGAAACGCCTGACGGCGTCAAGCCCGCCGTCGAGGAACAGCGCGCCCGCCACGGCCTCGACGGAGTCCTCCACCATCGCCGCCGAGATGGCCACGCCCTCGCCGGCGCTGATCATGCGGTCGAAACCGGCCTCGTAGCCCCACGCCGAAAGGTTCTGTCCGCAGACCAGCTTGGAGCGCTCGATCGTCATGAAACCCTCGTCGGCCTCGGGATATTCGCCGTAGAGCGCCGCCCCGACGATCAGGCCGATGGCGGCGTCGCCGAGGAACTCGAGGCGCTCGTTGTTGCGGCTCGGGAACTGCGACTTCTCGCTGGAGCGCCGCACGAAGGCCAGCTGCAAAAGCCCGGGCTTCGAGAACTGGTAGCCGATGCGCTTTTGGAAGCCCTCGGCGCGCCGGAGGAAGTCGCGCGACACAAAGGTTTCGTCCATCTGTCTCACCTCCTTTCGCGAAAGCGCCGCTCCTTTCGCGGCGCTGTTCTTTGATTGTACCACACCCGCGCGCGTTTTTGCCAAGGCGCGGACGCGAAAAGACGCGCCCGTCTCCCGCGCGGGGAAACGGGCGCGTCTTTTGCGCCGATGATTACAATTTGACGATGAACGACCTCACCGAGATGCCCAGCTCGTCAAGCTGCTTCTGCTCCACGGCGGAGGGGGCCTCGGTCATCAGATCCTGCGCCTTGGCCGTCTTGGGGAACGCCATCACGTCGCGGATGCCCTTGCAGCCGCACATCAGCATGCACAGACGGTCGAAGCCGATCGCCAGCCCGCCGTGGGGCGGCGTGCCGTAGCGCAGCGCCTCCAGGAAAAAGCCGAAGCGCTGTTTCTGCTCCTCGGGCGAGAAGTTCAGGCACTTGAAGATCTTCTCCTGCACTTCCTCGTCGTGGATGCGGATGGAACCGCCGCCAAGTTCTGTGCCGTTGAGCACGAGATCGTATGTGCGCGAGCCGCAGGCCGACGGATCGGTCTCCAGCAGATCCAGTTCGTCGGAGTTGGGCGCCGTGAACGGATGGTGCGTGGCCACCCAGCGCTCCTCGTCGGGGCTCCACTCCAGCAGCGGGAAGTTGCGAACCCACAGAAACTCCCAGCCGTCCCTCACGAGGCCGTGCGACTTGGCGATGTCGAGCCTCAGCTGGCCCAGCACGGTGGAGACCAGATTCTCGTTCGCGCTGGCGATGAGGAATATAACGTCGCCGTCGGTCGCGCGGGCGTCCTCCAGGAACATAGCCCTGTGCGCGTCGTCGAGGTGCTTGACGAGCGGGCCTTTGAGCACGCCCTCCTTGATCTGGAAGAACGCCACGTCGGGCGCTCCGAGGCGTCTGCCCTCGGCGCACACGTCCTCGCACTGCTTGCGCGACCACTTGGCGCCGCCCGGCACAGAGATGGCGCGCACCACGCCTTTGCGCTCCAGACACGCGGCGATGGGCGCGAACGTGGTGCCGGCAAACGCCCCTGTCACGTCGCGGATCTCGAACGGGATGCGCAGATCGGGCTTGTCGCTGCCGAAGCGCGCCATGGCCTCCCTGTACTCCATGCGGCGGAACGGCGCGGCGACATCCACGCTCAGGATGTTCTTCCACAGGCCTTTGACGTAGCCCTCGAGCAGCGCGAAGATATCCTCCTCGGTGATGAAGCTCATCTCCAGATCGACCTGCGTGAACTCCGGCTGCCTGTCGGCGCGCAGATCCTCGTCGCGGAAACACTTGGCGATCTGGTAGTAGCGATCCGTGCCCGAGATCATCAGGATCTGTTTGAGCAGCTGCGGCGACTGCGGCAGCGCGTAGAACGACCCGGGCGACACCCGCGACGGCACAAGGTAGTCGCGCGCTCCCTCGGGCGTGCTGCGCATCAGAACGGGAGTCTCCACCTCGGTGAAGCCGTTGCCGTTGAGGTACTCCCGCGTGTACCGCGCTATCTCGTGGCGCACGCGCAGATTGCGCTGCATCTTCTCGCGTCTCAGGTCGAGGAAGCGGTACTTGAGACGGATATTCTCGTCCACCGCGTCGGTGCCGTCGCCCAGCTCGAACGGCGGCAGAGCGGCGGCCGACAGCAGCAGGAAGTCGTCGGCCACCACTTCCCAGCGGCCCGTTTTCATGTTCGGGTTGTACTGCTGGCCGGGGCGCTCGCGCACCTTGCCCTTCACGGCGACGACGTACTCGCCGCGCAGCGTTCCGGCGTCCTCGTGCATCTGCTCGCCGCGCTCGGGCTCGAAGACCACCTGCACGGCGCCCGTCTTGTCCCACAGCTCGACGAATATGACGCCGCCGTGGTCGCGGCGGTTGCGGACCCAGCCGTTGAGGACGATTCCGCGCCCCTCGCCGGACGAGTCAACCTCGCCGCACATGACGGTTCTTTTCCAGCTTGAATCGAAAACTCCCTTGCGCATGATCGAAAGACCACCTTCGTCAAATTGAATAAGAGTGATAAATTTCCGTCCGTCCGAAAAGCGGCCGCCCTATTTCGGCGCGGCCAGTTCCGCCGCGCGCGCGCAGACTTCGTCCAGAGGGTACTCGGTCTGGATCGCTTTCGACAGGTCGCGCACGGCCGCCACGCCCCGGGCGGCCTCGTCGCCGCCGAGAATGCAGGCCACTTTCGCGCCGCTTGCCGCGGCCGTCTTCATCTGGGCTTTCATGCCGCGTCCGGCGTAGTCCATGTCGGCGCGCAGCCCCGCCCGTCTGAGGCAGTACAGAAGACTGACGGCCTGCGGCCTGACCGACGGGTCGGGACACACCACGTAGGCGTCGAGCGCCGGGGGCGGCCCGAACGGGCATCCCTGCTCGCCCATCACGAGGATCACGCGGTCGAGCCCCGCCGCGAAGCCCACCGACGGGACGCGCGGCCCGCCTATGGACTCGGAAAGGTTGTCGTACCTGCCGCCGCCGCACACGGCGCTCTGCGCGCCGAGGTCGCCCGACTTCACCTCGAACGCCGTCTTGGTGTAGTAATCAAGCCCGCGCACGAGGGTCTTGTCCACCGTGTACGGGACTCCCAGCCGCGAAAGCCCCTCCGCGACGGCCTCAAAGTGCGCGGCGCACTCGCCGCACAGGCTGCCGAAGATGTCCGGCGCACCCGCCACGATGTCGCGATCCTCCTTGCAGTCGAGCACGCGCAGCGGGTTGCGATCAAGCCGGCTTTCGCACGTGGCGCAAAGCTCGCCGCGCCTCCCGCTCAGGTAGCTCACGAGGCGCTCGCGGTAGACGGGGCGGCACTTCGGGCAGCCGACGGAATTGATCACCACTTCGAGGTTCCTCATCCCAAGCGCGCGGAAGAGCTCGACAGCGGTCATGATCACCTCCACGTCAACAAGCGGGCTGTCCGACCCGACTTCTTCATAATCAAGCTGCCAGAACTGACGGTAGCGCCCTTTCTGGGGCCGCTCGTAACGGAACATGGGGCCCGATCCCCACAGCTTGACAGGGTTGCCGCCGGGCGCGCCGAGCGAGTGCTCCACATAGCTGCGCATCATGCCCGCCGTCATCTCGGGGCGCAGCGTGATGCTGCGGCCGCCCTTGTCGGCGAACGTGTACATCTCTTTTTCCACGATGTCGGTGGTATCCCCGACGCCGCGGCTGAACAACTCGGTATGCTCAAACACGGGCAGGAGAACCTTCCTGTACCCGAAAAGGCGCGCGATCTCGCCCGCCCTGTCCAGCACGTAGGACCACTTCCACGACTCGTCGGGAAGGATATCGCGAACCCCCCGGGGGGCCTGTATCGGCTCTGACATCGGCATACCTCCCAATAGTAAAGCGGCGCGAACGCGCCGCGTTAGCGCGGAAAAACGGACGTCTCAGGCTCTGAAAAATACATTATACAACACGACGCTCCGCTTGAACATCACAAATTTAGCAAAAGCCGCGCCGGGCGCGCGAAAATTTTTCCGCGCGTACCCGCCGATCGCTGGGCGCGAGGAGCGCCCGGCGGCATGACAGAGCGGCCG
>CAZRXR010000001.1:25527-38831 GCA_964604125.1 uncultured Synergistaceae bacterium | reverse complement strand
GCGGCCGGCGGCGCTTGCCGGGCGCGTGGAGCGCGAGGCCGGGACGGACGCCCCCGGCATCGTCGAGGCGGCCTTCGACGCGCGGAAATTTTCCGGCGGAGTGAGCCGTCCCGCTTTGTTGTCATTTGACGGCTGATATGCTAAAATCTATGGTAAACGGCTTTCGCTTTCGCGTCCGTCCGGGCGGGGCGTCCGGAAACCGGCGGCGGGAGCGCGGCTTTTTTGCGATTTTTCCGCCACTCGCGCGCTTTCGCGCGTGATAATAATATGTCCGTTCCAGCGTGTAAAACTATGCAAGGAGGCTTTTTGTATGCAGCCGGAAACGCTTGCGGTCATCCCCGCGCGCTACGCCAGCACGCGACTGCCGGGAAAGCCGCTGATCAACATCGCCGGGACGCCGCTGATCCTGCGGGTGCTGCGCGGCGTGCGCGGTTGCGCGGCCGTCGGCCGCGTGATTGTGGCCACCGACGACGAGCGCATCGCCCGAGTCGTCGAGGCCGACGGCGGCGAGGCGATGATGACCCCTTCGGATCTGCCGAGCGGCGGCGACCGGGTGGCGTGGGTTTCGCGCCGCGTGCCGTCGCGCTTCGTGCTGAACGTGCAGGGCGACGACCCGCTCGTGGGCGCGGACATGATCGACCCGCTTCTCGCGGCGCTGAAAAGCGACGCGGACACGCGGCTGGCGGTGCTTGTCAGACGCATCGGGCGCGAGGCCGAGGCGAACGACCCCAACATCGTCAAGGCGGTCTTCGACGCGCGGGGGCGCGCGCTGTACTTCAGCCGCTCGCCCGTTCCCTACCCGCGCAACGCGGAAGGCGCCGTCTGGTACAAGCACATCGGCCCCTATGCGTGGCGGCGCGATTCCCTGCTCGACTTTTCGGGCTGGGAGCAGACGCCGCTTGAGAAAACCGAGAGTCTGGAGATGCTCCGCGTGCTCGAGCGCGGTTTCGCCATCCGCACGGTACCCTCGCCGCGCGACACGATCGAGATCGACACGCCCGCCGATCTGAAAAAGATCGAGGCGTTCCTTTCCGCACGGTGACGGCGCGCGCGCCTTTTGCCGTTCATTTTCCCGAAAGAAGGTTTCCGACATGGTTCCCATTCCCAACGGTGTCAAAGAGTTCACGGCCTTGAAGCGCTGGTGGCGCGTGGACGTTCCCACGGAAGTGCTGCTCTCCGGCGACGGCGTCGGCACGGTGCTCGCGCTCGTCAGGGAGCGCGGCGTCAAGCCGTTTTTCGTGATCGACTCGGCGCTCCGGGCGCAGCCCGCGTTCGCGCGCCTGTTCGCGCGGGACGACACGTATGTCTTCAACGCCACGTACTCCGAGGTTCGCACGGGCGACGTGGACGCGCTCGTCGCGCTGCTGCGCTCGCGCGGCTTGAAGGACGCCACGCTGATCGGCGTGGGCGGCGGCTCCACGATGGATCTGGCCAAGGCGGCGGGCATCTGCTTCGCCAACCCGCTGCGCGCGCAGGACTATCAGGGCTACGGCATGGACATGCTCAAAGGGCTGGACGTGTGGGCCGTCCCCGCGCTCAACGGCACGGGCGCCGAGCTTACGCCGATCGCGGTCATGCGCGGGCCGGAGAAGAAGCTGGGCATCAACAACGCTCTCGTTGCGGCGCGCGTGGCGGTGATCGACCCGCTGCTTTCAAGCGGCGCGCCGTCGTTTAACCGTTTCTACACGATGATGGACTGCTACTTCCACCACTACGAGATCTCCAAGAGTTCCACCAGTTCCGCCGACGCCGTCGCCGACTCGCTCGACGGGCTTGATCTGTCGCGCCGCGTGCTGAGCCGCGACATGAGCGAATACGACGAGGGACGCGCCTGCCTTTCGGCGATGGCCTCCGTACTCGGCGGCACGAGCAGCACGGGCGGCCGCGTGGGCCTGCCGCACGCGCTGTCCTACGGCCTGAGCAACAGCGCGCCGTTTTTGCCGCACAGCGTGGCCGTCACGCTGTCGATGCTGGCGCTGGAGGACTCGTTCCCCGAGGACTGCGCCGAGACGCTCCGCTTCCTCGAGGTCAACCGCCGCGAGCGCCCGCGCGCGCGCGACTACGGTCTGGGCGAGGACGACATCCCGCTGATGACGAAGACGGCTCTCGGCATGGAGAAGCTGTGGCAGAGCTGGTTCGGCATGGAGAAATGGAAGGAGTACGCCACGCCCGCTTTCGTCTCGGATCTCTACGCCAAGATCGTCAAGGCTTAATCCGGGGCGCGTTCACGAATTTTCAAAAAAGGAGCGATAACGATGCCGGGCACTGAAATTTTCGACCAAACGGAACTTGACGCCGTCTGCGACGTGATACGCCGCAAGATGGTGCACCGCTATTCTTCGCACGCCGCGCGCAAGGGCGTCTACCGCGTAAGCGAGTTTGAGGCGGCCCTCGCCGCGCGCGTGGGATCCCGCCACGCGCAGGCCGTCTGCAACGGCACTTCGGCGCTGTTCGTGGGGCTCAAAGCCATGGGCGTTCGCCCGGGCGACGAGGTGATCACGTCCGCGTTCACGTTCATCGCCACGGTGGAGGCCATCGTCGGCTGCGGCGCCATCCCCGTCCTCGCCGACGTGGACGAGACGCTGGGGATGACGGCGGCCTCCGTGGAGAGCAAGATCACGCCGCGCACAAAGGCCATCATGCCCGTGCACATGTTCGGCGCGGCCACGCGCCTCGAACCAATCCTCGAACTGGGCAAAAAGCACGGCGTCCCGGTGGTGGAGGACAGCTGCGAGGTGACTGGCGGCACGTACCGCGGCAAGGCTCTGGGCACGTTCGGCCTGTGGGGAACGTACAGCTTCGACCCGAACAAGTACGTCACCGTGGGCGAGGGCGGAGCCATCGTCACCGACGACGACGCGCTCTACAGGACGATGGAGTACTACCACGACCACGGACACGTACACCGCCTCGACATCGAGCGCGGCGACGAGGACAAGTGCGGTCTGGGGCTGAACTTCCGCATGAGCGAGATCGAGGGCGCGCTGGGCCTCGTGGCGCTCAAAAAGATGGACGCGGCCCTCGCCATGCTGCGCGCCACAAAGCGCAAGGTGCTTGAAGGCGTGGCGGACACGGGGCTGAAGCGCCGCGACGTGCCCAACCCCGAGGGCGACATCGCCACGCACATCGTGTTCCTGCTGCCCTCGGCCGAGGCGGCGAAGAAGTTCCGCGCCGTCACCGCCGAACGCGGCATGCCGGTGGGCATCATCGCGGACAACACGTGGCACTACGCCAAGCACTGGAAGGCGCTCGACGCCTTGAGCGGCGCGAACATCGGCGGCGCCACCGCGCCGTCATACGCGCCGGAGTCGATGGCGCGGACGGAGGCCGTGCTGTCGCGCGCCGTGTTCTACTGCCCCAGCCTGATCTGCGGCGACGAAACGGTCGAAAAGATGATCGGCGCGCTGCGCGCGGCGGCCAAGGCGGTTCTGTAAAAAACGCGCGGGGCGCGGAAAGCCGCGCGCGGGAATACAAAAAGGGGCGCGCGAAAACGCGCCCCCTTTTTCGCGCCGCCCGCCGCCCGTAAAAAAAACGCGCGCTTCGCCCCTCGCGGGACGCTCGCCGCCCGCTGAATAAAAAAACGCCGGAAGCGGCTCTCTTTGGCACAGAGAGTCGCTTCCGGCGCCTTTGATCGCGCGGGGCGTCCGAGCGATCTTTCCGGCGCGCGGGAGCGCGCCCGGATCGTCGGTCTTTCGCCCGCCGCCTTTTTCCGCTTTCGCGGGGCGTCGCGCCCCGCGCCGACGAAAAAGCGCGCTTTCGCGCGGCCCGGACGTGTAAACGCGCCCGCGCCGACGGAACTTCGCGTCCGCCGCCTCACGCGCCCAGAAAGCGCCGCGCCTCGGCCGCCGCGTCGCGCGGCCCCAGCAGCGCGTGTACGAGCGTGTAATATTCGGGCAGCGACGAGCCGTCCGACCACAGCAGTCTGATCCCCAGAAGTTCCCGGCAGATCTCCGTCAGATCAAAGCCGAACGAATCGAGCGAGTACCGCAGTCTGGCTGGATGACGGCAGGGCGCGCCCAAGGAGCGCGCGCACACGGCGCACAGATGGCAGCCGCCCGAGGCGAGCTGAAGGCTTCCCGGCACGGCCGCCTCGCAGGACAGCAGGGCGTCGAACAGCCGCGATTTGCGCTCCGCCATAACGCGCCGCGTCGTCGCGCGCACCGTCTCGGGCGCGCGGGCGGAACGCCGTTCGCCGTCGTCGAAAAAAATCCGCGCGGCGACGAACGTGACGCGCCGGAACGGCCGCAGGTATTCGTCCGGGTTGACCGTCAGCGGCGGACAGGCCCAGCAGGCGTTCCACCTTTCGCATTCGCGGCAGAAGGCGGCGAAGCGCGGCGCGTCGCGGAAGCGGGCGGCGCACTCGTCAAGCGGCATCGACGCGAACGAATATTCAGCGCGGCTCATCGCTCGAAGTGGAAGGCGATCCACACGCACGGCGGCACGGCGCTCGTGCGCGTCACGCGGTGGCGCGCGCGGGCGGGGATCAGCAGCCAGTCGCCCGGCGAAAGCGCCGTGCGCGTCCCGTCGTCCCACGTCAGTTCGGCGTCTCCCGTCAGCAGCGCCACCCACTCGTCCCGATCCTGATCGTACCACGTTCCCTCGGGCGTCGTCTGTCCCGTCGAGACGATCCTCTCCACGCGGCAGCCGGCGCCGAGGGCCAGCGTTTCGCACAACTCTGCGCCGCCCGGCGCCGCGCGCGCGATGTCAAACAGCGACCGGGTCTCGCGCGGCGTCGGCGCGCGAACGTCGTTTTTCATGGTTTTTCCCCCGTTTGGCCGGACGTTTCGGCGGCCCCCCGGCGTCCCGCGCGCTAGCGCGAACGCTCCAGACAGTCGAGCAGTTCGCCGGGCGTCGCGCGGAACTCGAGGACGCGCGCGGCGCGCGCGCCGATGAAGCCGCCCGCCTCCCCCGCCTCGAGCATCAGGCGCAGCGGCCCGAAGAAACCGCCCACGTCGAGCGCCGCGACGGGCGCGCTCAGCTGTCCCAGACTGACGAGCGCCATCGTGTCAAACAGTTCGTCATACGTGCCCACGCCGCCGGGCAAAACGGCGAAAGCGTCGCTTTCGGCCTGCATGAAAGCCTTGCGCGCGCGCAGGTCGTCCGTTTCCACCACGCGCGTGCACCCATCGAAGATAAACTCCGGCGCGGAAAACAATCCGGGCACCACGCCGGTGACAAAAGCGCCCGCCGACCTCGCGCCCCGCGCCACCGCCCCCATCACGCCGCGCCCACAGCCGCCGTAGACCAGCTCGTGCCCGCGCCGCGCGAGTTCGCGCCCGAAGTCGAAGCCCGCGCGCAGATACAGCGGCGCCACGCGCTCCGACGACGCGCAGAAAACGCAGACTTTCACGCCGCCCCCGCGCGCTTCGCGCGCCGTAACCGCCCGCGCGAAACGGTTCCATCGGGCGCGCCCCTTACAGCGGTCTTTGCCGCGTCTTTCACGCGGACCACCTCCGTAAACTGTTTTTTTCGGCCTTTCAACCCCTTATTTTACCACATTTACCGCCGGGAGCGCCAACTTCCGCGCGAATTGTCATTTGCCGTTTATTGTATTATAATCAACATAGACAGGACGGTTCACCTCGTGAGTCGAATACATAGAAGGAGGAGTTCCATGAAGTTCACCGTCGCTTCACGGGTCTTTGAAAGGATGCCCAGCCTCTGTTTCGGCGCCGTCGCCGCCTACGGCATCGACAACAGCGTAGACTGTCCGCCGGTGAAAGCACTTCTGGACGAATGCGCCGCCGCGGCGGCCGCCCGGTTTAACGGCAAAAGAGTACGGGACGACCCCGCCATTCTCCCGTACCGTCAGGCGTTCACCAAACTCGGCATCAATCCAAACAAGTTCATGAGCTCGATCGAGGCCATGTTCACCCGCGTGAGCAAGGGCAAGGGGCTGCCGCACATCAACCCCGTCGTCGATCTCGGCAACGCCCTGTCGCTCAAATACGTCCTGCCGATGGGCGCTCACGACATGGGCCGGGCCGACGGCGACATCGAGGTTCGCTTCTCGACCGAAGACGACACGTTCACGCCTTTCGGCGAGACGGCAGAAGAACGCCTCCCGCCCGACGAACTTGTCTACGCCGTCGGAAACAGGGTGCGCACGCGCCGCTGGATCTGGCGCCAGAGCGAACTGGGCAAGATCGTCCCCGCCAGTTCCGACATCTTCTTCCCCATCGACGGTTTCGTGCAGATAAACCGCGACGCCATCATCGCCGCGCGCGACGAACTGGCGCGGCTGTGCCGCGACTTTTTCGGCTGCGCGGTCGTGCGCACGGCCCTCGTGGACGGCGAAGTCCAAAGCGCTGAACTGTGACCGCGCACGATAAAAGCCGCCGGAAAGTTTCCTTTTCCGGCGGCTTTTATCATGCGTACACACCCGCGCCCCGCGGCGGGCGCTTTTGGGCGGGCGCTTATTTCTGGGCCGAGGCGTCCTCGGCCGGGGAGTCCTTCTTCTCGGGCGCGTCCGGGCGGATGAAGTACTTGATGCAGGGGCGACCGCCCGTCTCGTAATCGACGGAACTGTCGATCTCGCCGATCTCGGCCAGATAGTTGAGGTAGCGGCGCACCGTCACCTTGGACAGGCCGACGACGCCCGCCAGCGTGTCGCAGGTGCAGGTCTCGCCCTTCATCTTCTCGAGGTGCGAGCGGATCATGTCGAGCGTGCGCTGCTGCAGGCCCTTCTTCAGGTCGCGCGCCGACGTCTGCGGCTGGGGAGAGCCGAAGCTGACGAGCGTGTCGATGGCGTCCTGATTGAGCGTTGACGCATCCTTGAACACGTGCGCTTTCTTGCGGTACTTCTCGATGGCCTCCATGAAGCGCTCGTACTCGAACGGCTTGACGAGGTAATCGACGATGCCCAGCCGCAGCGCCTCCTCGACGTTCTTCACGTCGTTGGCCGCCGTCACCATGATCACGTCCGACTGGATGTCGGCGCGGCGTATTTCGCGCAGGAGTTCCAGCCCGTTCATCACGGGCATGTACACGTCGAGGATGATCAGATCGGGTTCCTCGTCCTCGATATACGCGAGCGCCTCCTTCCCGTTGTCAAACACCGCCGCGACCTGAATGTCGTTGGCCGTATCGAGGTAGCGCCGGTTGATCTGCGCCACCATGGGATCGTCTTCTACGATGATCGTCTTAATCACAGTTTTCCCTCCTTCGTGAAACACACCGTTATCGATGTGCCCACGCCTTTTTCAGAATCAATCTGCATTTCACCGCAGCCCGATGCAAGTACAGAATGAATCAGCCTCATGCCAGTTCCGCGATGACGCCCTTTCGTGCTGAAACCGCCCTGTCTGACGCGCTCGATCTCGTCTTCGGTCATGCCCAGACCGGTATCGTCCACCGTGATCATCAGGGCCTGCTCGTCCTCGTGCACGAGCAGCGACACCTCGCGCTCGCCGTCGTCCTCGGCCTTGGCGTTGACCGCCTCGATGGCGTTCTCCACCAGGTTGCCGACGAGCGTCTCAAAAGCGTTCCCCGACAGGAAACGGCTGTTCGCCGGAACGCTGCTGGAGCCGACGAGGTTGAATCGTATGTCAAGCTCCCGGCAGTGCGACATCTTGCCGAGGATCAGCGCCGCGAGCGTCTTGTTCTGGATCTTGCGCAGCACCGGGCCGATCACGTCGGTGTGTTCGCGCGAGATGCCCGTGATGTACTTTTCGGCCTCCTCCGGCTCGCCGATCCGCAAAAGCCCCAGGATGACGTGCAGCTTGTTCATGAACTCGTGCGTGTTGCTGCGCAGGGCGTCCACAAGATGGTTGACGCCCGTCAGCTCCTCGGCCAGACGAGTCTGCTCCGTGCGGTCGCGCAGTATCGCCACCGCGCCGAGCGTGGAGCCGTGTTCCTTCACGGGGATACGGTCGCACAGCACGTTCACGTCGCCCCACGTGATGCCGTTGTTGTAGAAAGACCGGCCTTCCTCGAGCGTGCGCCCGACGCGGATCTGCGGGTACATCTCGTCGAGTTTCTGGCCGAGCAGGTCGTCCTTCTTCTGCCCGAGCAGCGCCTCGGCGGCCCTGTTCACCATGGACACGCGCCCTTCGCCGTCCACGGCGACGATGCCCTCCTCAAGAGCGTCGAGCACCTCGCCGCGCTCCAGAAAGATGCGCGACAGCTGTCCCGGCTCGTAGCCCAAAAGCGACTTTTTGATGCCGCGCGCCAGAAGCCACGCCACGACCGCCGCCACAAGCAGCACGAACAGCGCCACGCGCAGATGCCTGAGATAGATCTCGCGCCGCTGCGACTGGATCGTCTCCATCAGCGAGCTGACCAGCACAAAGCCGGACTGCTCGTTCGCCTTCGGGTTGAACACGGGCACGAAATAGCGCCTCTGATCGCCCAGCGTGCCTACGGCGCGCGAGAAATAGCGCTCGCCGCGCAGCACGGCGTCCTCGTCGCCGCCCTCCAGAAGCTGCCCCACGCGCCGCTTATCGACGTGGTAGAGCCTCTTGGAGCGCATGTCGGCCACCGTGATCTCGTCGAGATCGCTGATGCCGTCAACGAAACGGTCGAGGTACGCGACAGCCTCGCCGCCGCATCTGCCCTCGCGGCACGCCTCGACGACGAGGGGATTGGCCGCCACCATCTCGCCGATGTCGCGGAGAAGCGTATCGACGCGGCGTCCCTGCAGCGTGATGTTGAGCCTGAGAACCATGACTATCGTCATGCACAGCGTCAGCAGCGCGAGCGACACGCAGCCGATCATCAGCCGCTGCGACAGGCGCAGTATCGGGATCCTGTTCTTCTCTTTCGCGTCCTTCGTTTCGTTCATAGCGGACTTCCCGGTCTTAAAGAGATTTTCCTGAGGCGGAGACACGGTTCCGAAAGGGGCGCGTCCCCGCGCGCAAAAAGCCGCCCGCGGGCGGCGGAGGGAATGCGAAAAACGGGCCTTCCGCGCCGTCCGTCCCGCGAAAAACGCGGCGCATACACAAGGCGAACAGCGCTTTAAAGACTTTGAAAAGATTTTTTGAAAAAAGCTCATACCACGCCTTTCGCGTATAATAACATATAGAGAGCGGCATAGTCAATAAAAAAAACGGCCCGGGCCGCAAAATTTAGATTTTATATAAAATTTTTATATCTCTATAAAAAATTAAACATTATCTATAATGTCGCCGACTTTACGTCCCCGCGCCGCGCCGGAGAGTTTTTCGCGTTCCCCGCGACCGTTTTCCCGCGCGTTTCGTGTGCCCGTAAACAACCGCCCCGCGCGGGCGTTTGTTACGCGGGCGCGCGAAACGCCCTCGCGGGGATCGCCCAGAGACGGGCAAATATATCAATATAGAATAAAATCGGATTTCCTTATTCAAATTTTGCACAAAACAGCCCTCAAGACGCCGAGGGGATAAAAAAAGGGCCGTCCGCTTGCGCGGACGGCCTGTTTTTCGCGGCGCGGAAGAACTCAGGGGTGAAGGATGGCGGCCAGTTCGGCGGGAAGCCCGGAGCCGACGCCGGGGCCGATGGGCAGCCCAGCGTAGTCCCACAGCACGAACATGATGATCCACGCTATCTGCAGATAAAACGCGACGGGGACCAGGGCCGAGATCAGCGTGCCAATCTTGAGATCCTTGTCGTACTTGACCTGCGCGACGCTGAGGATCATCCAGATGTAGGGCGTCGTGGGCGTGAAAGCGTTGCTCGGCGAGTCGCCGAGGCGGTAGACCAGCTGAGTGAACGCGGGGTGGTAGCCCAGCAGCATGAACATGGGCACAAAGATGGGAGCGAAGATGGCCCACTTGGCGGAGCCGGACGACACGAACAGGTTGACGAACGCCGAGAGCAGGATGAACGCGATGCACATCGACATGCCCGTGAAGCCGATGCTCTTGAGGAAGTCGGCGCCGGCGATGGCGATGATCGTGCCCATGTTGGTCCAGTTGAACATCATGTTGAACTGTCCGGCGGCGAAGCAGAAACAGATGTAGGCGCCCATGCCCCTCATCTGTTTGACCATGCCGGTGTTCAGGTCGGTGGGGTTCTTGACGGAGCCGGAAACATAGCCGTAGGTGATGCCGCACAGCGTGAAGAAGAAGAACAGGATGGGGATCAGACCGTTGAGCAGCAGCGAGCCGACGACGGTGCGCGTGCCGTCGGGGTTGACCTTGGCCAGCGGCCCCCAGAAATACCCGGCGACGACCGCGACGATGTAGAGAACCGCGACGATGCCGGAGCAGCGCAGACCCTTGGACTGGGCGGGCGTGAGCGCTTCGATCGTTTCGCCGACCTCGCCCTCGTACTTTCCGATGCGGGGCTCGACGACCCATGTGCAGACGGCGCCGATGACGGCGGCGCACAGGAACGTGGACGCGAACATGAAGTACCAGTTGCACGTGACCTCGACCGTGAAGTTGCTGTCGGGCATGAAGCCCTTGATGGCGATGTTGGTCAGCCCCTGAAGCAGGGCGTCGGTGCCCGCGACCATCAGGTTGGCCGAGAAGCCCGCCTGCGCGCCGGCGTAGCCGTTGATCATGCCGACGACGGGGTTCTTGCCCACGCCGATATAAGCGAGAGCCGCCATGGGAGGAATGACGATCATCGCCGTATCCGAAGCGATGTTGCCGACTGTGCCGAGGAAAGCGACCACGAAGGGTACCAGCAGAGGCGGCACGTTGCGCATGATCTTGGTGACAAGCGCCTTCAGCAGCCCGGCTTCCTCGCAGATGCCCATGGCGAGCGTCATCGTGATGACCAGGCCCATCGGGGCGAAGCCGGTGAAGTTCTTGACCAGATTGTTCAGCACCCAGCTCAGACCTTCGGCCGAGAACAGGTTCTTCGACTTGATGAGCGCCTTCGCCGGGTCTCTGATGGCCGGGTTGACGATCGAGAAGTCCATCGCCGTGAAGATGGCGCCGACGATGGCGACGATGAAGAACAGGTACACGAACATGATGGCGGGAGGCGGCAGCTTGTTGCCCACGCGCTCGATCACATCAAGGCAGCGCGCCCCCAGCGACTTCTTCCTGACAGCAGTGTCACTCATTCGCTACAACTCCCCTCAACGGAAAAAGAATAAAAATTTCGCGCGCGTAAAAAGCTCTCCCCCGCTTTCGCGCGCCGCGCGACGCTCTCGCATGAGAACGTCATAACGTTAAAATTTTAGCACGCGCCGTTCATAAATTCAACAGCGATTTTATATTTTTCCGGCGCTGAATATGGTAAAATAAAGGAGTATGAAAGAGAAACGCCAAAAAACGGACATGAAAGAGGCTGGAAACGATGGAACTCAACTTTTTCGGGTGGCATATGCGGCTGTGGAAGCTGCACAGCGCCGCCGACTATGCCCAGGTGCTCTGCGTGCTCGCCGCCGGTCTGCTCGCGCTGGCGCTCGTCATAAAGCGCTTGGGCGGGAAACGCACCGACGCATACGCGCTCGAGCGCGTGTGCAAAAAGCTGCGCCGCATGGGCGGACGAGACGCCGCGCTCGTTCCGGCAGGCCTGCTGCCGCAGGGCGAGGGCAGAGCCGACGTTCTCTATGTCTCGCGGCGCGGCGTGTTCGCGCTGCGGTGTCTGGGCTGGGGCTACCGCGTCTCCGGCAGTCTGCGCGCGCGCCAGTGGCGCGTGGGCGACGCCAAGGAGGAGCGTTTCATCGCGAACCCCTACGCGCAGGCCGTGATCGCGGCCGAGGCGATCGCCGCGCGCCTGTCGGAGGCCGGGATCGACGTGCCGGTGCGCCCGCTCATCGTGTTCGCCGACCCGTTTGAGCCGTCGCCGCGTTTCAGTCTGGAGGGCGGCTCGCACACGATCGGCTATTCCGGGCTTAAACTGTGGCACAAGGCGCTGCCCAAAACGACGCTCGACGCGGAAACCGCCGCCGCCGCCGCGCGCGTTTTCGCGCCGCGAAAGGCCTGACGCGCCCGCGCGCGTTTTCGCGCGAACTTAAAAAAAAAAGCGCCCCGCGCGGGGCGCTTTTTTTCATTTTACGCCGGAACGCGGCTTTCAAACTCGCGCAGAATGGCCAGAAGCGGCGGGTCGAGATAGCCCTCGGCCGCCCGCCGGATGTCGTCCGGCACGCCGTAGAACGCCCCGGCGACGCCGCCTGTAATCGCCGCGAGCGTGTCGCTGTCGCCCCCAACGGACACGGCGTTGCGTATCGCGTCCTCAAAACTCCCGGACTCCAGAAACGCCTCGATGGCCTGCGGCACCGTGCCCTGGCACGTCTCGTTGAAGCGGTACGTCGCGCGGATGCCGTCGAGCGTGAAGTCGAGCGCGTAATAATCCCGCCGCACGGTCTCGCGGATCTCATCCTTGCCCGCGCCCGTCCTGGCCATGTAGACGGCGACGGCCGCGGCCTCCGCGCCCCTTATGCCCTCGGGGTGGTTGTGCGTCACCTCGGTGACGGCGCGCGAAAGCTCCTTTGCCTGCCGGAGATCGCGGGCGATGAAACCGCACGCGCTGACGCGCATCGCCGCCCCGTTGCCGAAGCTGTTGTAGGGCCTCGGGCGGGAGGAGTACATCCATTGACGGAAACGCCCCCCGTAGCCGCACGACGGGTACGGACGCCCCACCCTGCGCATCCAGTACACGGCTCTCGATCCGAGCCGCGAGTAGTCGCCGTCGCAGGCAAGCAGCGCTCTGGCCACAGCCAGCGTCATGATGGAGTCGTCCGTCGCGGCGCACTCCGGCGTGAACAGCTCGAAGTCCTTGTTCCTGTGGTTGTGCCACTCAAAGCGCGAGCCGACAATGTCGCCCACGATCGCGCCGATCATGCGCGCCCCTCCCCTCAATCTTTCCTCGACAGCGCGGGCGCGGCGGCGTCCGGCGCGCGGACAAGGCGCTCCCCGCCGAAGTCAGACGACACAGCGGAAAGTTTTCCGCGGCTCCCGCCGCCGCGTTCCGTTTGCCCGCGCGGCGCCTGAAGCCGGAACCGGCCTTCTCTGTCCAACCCGGCGGTCGCGAGGCGACCGCGCGCGTTTTCGACCTTTTCCGCCGTCTCGGCTAACGCCCCGCCGCCCTTCGCCGCGAGCGTCCGATTCGCCGTTTCTTTCCGCTCCTCCGTCCGCCGGTTTCTCACGCTTTTCCGGCCCCGAAACGAAAGCGCCGGCGTCGCCGGCATGATCCTCCGGCGCTTTTTCCCCCAACCGCCCGCCGGGCGACACATTCCGCGATTCCGGGGCGAAAAAATTTTACCGCGCCCGGGCCGCCCGGCACGTCGCGGCCCGAGCGGGGACGGAGCCTCGCCGCTCCCGAAAGGCGGCGTTCCGAACCGTGGCGTCTCTCGTCCGCGTTTCCCGGCGGCGTTCCGGCGGCGCGCGTTTTTTTTCGCGGAACATTTCAACGCGCCGCCGCGCGGCGTT
>CAZRXR010000001.1:18426-25427 GCA_964604125.1 uncultured Synergistaceae bacterium | reverse complement strand
CCGGCGGCGCGCGTTTTTTTTCGCGGAACATTTCAACGCGCCGCCGCGCGGCGTTTCTTTCGGCGTTTCACGCCTCCCCGCCGGCGGGAGCGCCCTGCCGCGAACGTTTTTCGCCCGCGCCCCGCCCGCCGTTCCTCGCGGCGAAAGACGGAGAAACGGCGGAGCCGGTACGTTCGGTATCGGCCCCGCCGGTTTTGCGCGCGGGACAAGCGTCTCCCGGAGGCGCGCCGCCAAAGGCCGCGTCGGCGACGGGCGGCCGCCCTTACTTCACTTCGTTGTACAGTCTCGTCATGTACTGGCCGTAGCCGTTGTTCTTGTCGGCTTCGCCGTACTCGCGCAGCTTCTCGGCGGGAAGGAAACCGGCGCGGAAGGCCGCCTCCTCGGGCGAGCAGATGACGCGCCCTTCCTCGCGCTCCACGCGCGCCACGTAGTTGGACGCCTCGAGCAGACTCTCGTAGGTGCCGGAGTCGAGCCACGCGAAACCGGCGGGGAACACCTGCAGGTCGAGCGTGCCCTCCTCCATGTAGCGGCGGTTCACGTCGGTGATCGAGACCTCCCGATCGGCGGGGATGACCTCGCGCAGCTCGCGGGCGATGCGCATCACCTCGCCGTCGAAGAAGTACAGCCCCACGACGGCGCAGTTCGACTTGGGGTGCTTTGGTTTCTCCTCGAGCGACAGCACATTTCCGTCGGCGTCGCACTCGGCCACGCCGAAACGCTCGGGATCGGGCACGATAGAGCCGAACACGGTCGCGCCCTTGGTCTTGGCGGCGGCCCGGGCCAGCATGGCGGGGAAACCGGGGCCGTAGAAGATGTTGTCGCCCAGGATGAGCATGCAGGGATCGCCCGCGATGAAGTCATCGGCCTGCACGAACGCATCGACAAGCCCGTTGGGCACGTACTGGATGCGGTAGGAGATGTTCACGCCGAAGTGCGAGCCGTCGCCGAGCAGGCGCTCAAATCCGGCCTTGTCGGCCTCGGACGTGATGAGCATGATGTCGCGGCAGCCGGCCTTGATCATCGCCCAGAGCGCGTAGTAGATCATCGGCTTATTGTAGACGGGAATGAGCTGTTTGTTGACCGCGAGGGTCATGGGGTGAAGCCGGGTGCCGAGCCCCGCGGTCAGAACGATGCCTTTTCTTGCCATGGTGATGGCGCCTCCTTGATCTGGTTTTGTTTAATTATAACTTTTTTTCTCTCCGAAATCCAGTGCTTTTTAAAAACTCAAAAAAGGCGAACCGAAAACCCGGGCGGGATCCCCCCGCCGCGAAACGGCCCCTGCCCGCGTACGCGCCGCGTTGCCTTCGAGCGCGCGTTTCACGCACCCGGCGACGCGGCGGAAGGCGGCGTTCGGCGCGTCCTCCCGTCTCAACGGGAAAACGCGGCCGCCCCCGCGCGAAAACGTTCGCGGCTGTTTCGCACGCCGCGCCGACGGACATCCGCCGCGCGGATACACGGGCGGCGCGAGGGCGGACACGAGGACACGAACAAGGCGCGGCGCGGCCGAGCGCCGTGCTCCCGCGTGAAAAAATCCTCCCGGGCGGGCCGCCGCTTTTCGCGAAAAACCTCGCCCGGAAAATCCCCGGAGGCCCGGGGGTCGGCATCGCGGCGCGCGCATCGCGCCGGACGGGCGGAAGTTTTTACCCCGGAGAGGCGTCGCAAGCGCGCGAGAGGCGCTCGTCTCCCCGCGCGGCGAAAAAAAAAAAGCGCGCGGCGCGGAACGCCGTCTTTCCCACGTCCCCCTCCGGCCGCCGGGACGAACCCGGGGCGCGAAAGAAAGCGGCGAAGGCCGTAACGGGCCTTCGCCGCTTTCGTCGTCTTTCGCGGGCGGGAAAATTTTTCGGCGTCCGCCGTCGGCCGCCGCCGTCACGCCCCGCTCGGGAAAGGCTCTTTCGCGAGGCGTGCGATATCGACGAGAGTCACGTTCGTCTCGTCAAAGCCCGACGCGAGCGCGGACGCGAACGCCGCCGCCGTGTCCACGCAGGTCAGGCAGACCGCGCCGCGCTCGACGGCCCCGGCGGTCACGATTCGCGCGCCGCCGCCGGAATACCGTGTGCAGACCACGCACCGAACGCGCCGCGCGTCAAGCAGCGCGAGCGTCTCCGCCACGTTCGCCGGCGCCGCGTCTATTCCGCGCCCGCGCAGATACGAAGCTGTTCCGCCGCCCGCGTAGAGCGCGCAGCCCAGCGCGGCGAAGGCGCGGGCGACGGCGGCGGCCCGGGGCAGATCGTCCGTTCGCACGTCGAAAAAGACGCCCGAAGGGACGCGCATATCGTACCCCGCCGCGAGGAAACCCTTGTAAAGCGCCTCGCCATAACTCGCGCCCACGCCGATCGCCTCGCCGGTCGATTTCATGCGGGGGGCGAGAAACACGTCGGCGCCGGGGAGTTTGTCGAACGAGAAGACGGGCGTCTTGACGGCGCTGTACGGGCGGGGGCGGTACAGCCCCGTGCCCCACGGCAGGTCGCGCAGACGGGGCGCGGAGGAATCCACGGAGCGCAGCATCACGCAGGAGGCGATGTCCACAAGCGGCAGGCCCGTCGCCTTGCTGATGAACGGAACCGTGCGGCTGGCGCGCGGGTTGCACTCTATAACGAACACGCGCCCGCCGCGCACGACGTACTGGATGTTGATCAGCCCCAGCGCGCCGATCTCGCGGGCTATTTTCAGCGTGCTCCGCGCGATCTGTTCCGTCACGTCCGCCGTAAGCGCGCGCGGCGGGTACGCGGCGATGCTGTCGCCCGAGTGCACGCCGGCGCGCTCCACGTGCTCCATCACGCCGGGGATCAGCACGTCCTCGCCGTCGCAGACGGCGTCAACCTCCACCTCGGCGCCCTCGACGTAGCTGTCGATCAGAACTGGCCCGTCAGCGCCCCGCGCGAGGATGCGCTCCATGCCGCGCGCAAGTTCCGCTTCGCACCGCGCGACGATCATGTCCCGTCCGCCGAGCACGTATGACGGACGGACGAGCACGGGATAGCCGACGCCGCGGGCGGCGTCGAGCGCCTCGCGCGCCGTGCGCGCGGCCCGTCCGGGCGGGCGCGCGATGCCGCAGCGGGCGAGGACAGAGTCGAACTTCTCCCGATCTTCCGCCGCCTCGACGGCCCCGGCCCCCGTGCCGACGACGGCGACGCCGTTGTCGCTGAGCGCGCGCGTCAGCCCCACGGCGGTCTGACCGCCGAAAGCCGTGACCACGCCGAGAGGGCGCTCGACGCGGATAACGTCCATCACGTCGCCGAGCGTGAGCGGCTCGAAATAGAGCCTGTCGGCCGTGTCGAAGTCGGTGCTCACGGTCTCCGGGTTGTTGTTGATCATCACGACCGAGCAGCCCAGACGCTTGAACGCGCGCACGCCGCGCACCGCCGCGTAGTCGAACTCGATCCCCTGCCCGATGCGGATGGGGCCGCCGCCCAGCACGACGACCGTGCCGCGCGGGCGTTTCGGGCCACGCGCGACGAACTCGGACGCCTCGTCGCGCGCCCCGGCCCCGGCCGACGCCGCCGAGTAGAAATAGGGCGTCTCGGCGGGGAACTCGGCGGCGCACGTGTCCACCATGCGGTACACGGGCGCGGGGCGACAGGGCACACGCGCGCCCGACAGGCGCTCGATCGCGGCGTCGGGATAGCCGGCGCGCCGCGCGCGGCGGCACAGCCCCGGCGAAAGCGCTCCGCGCGCGGCCTCGAGATCGCGCTCGATTTCGCACAACCCCGCGATTCTGCTCAGAAACCACGGGTCGATCTTTGTAAAGTCGCGGATCCGTCCGATCTCCATGCCGCGCCGCAGGGCCTCGGCGACGGCGAAAAGCCGCAGGTCGGACGGCTCGCGCAGCAGGCGCTCTATCTCCGCCGCGCCGAGAGCGCCCAAACGCGGAAGGCACAGCGTGTCCGCGCCCGTTTCGGCGCCGCGCACGGCCTTCATCAGCGCCTCCTCGAACGTCGGCGCGACGGCCATGGCCTCGCCCGTCGATTTCATCTGCGGCCCCAGCGTCCGCGAGGCGGTCTCGATCGCGTCGAAAGGCCAGCGCGGCATCTTGACGACGACGTAGTCGAGCGCCGGCTCGAAAAAGGCCGTCGTCGCCCCGGTGACGGCGTTCGCGATCTCGTCCAGCCGCAGCCCCGCCGCCAGCTGCGCCGCCACCTTCGCTATAGGGTAGCCCGTGGCTTTGGAGGCCAGCGCCGAACTGCGCGAAACGCGCGGGTTCACCTCGATCACGGCGTACCTGAAGCTGCCGGGATCCAGCGCGAACTGCACGTTGCAGCCGCCCCGCACCCCGAGCGCGTCCACGATGCGCAGCGCGGCGCTCCGCAGCGTCTGGTACTCGCGGTCGGCGAGCGTGAGCGCGGGGGAGACGACGATCGAGTCGCCCGTGTGCACGCCCGCCGGATCGACGTTCTCCATCGAGCAGACGGCCACGCGGTTGCCGCGGGAGTCGCGCATCACCTCAAACTCGATTTCCTTCCAGCCAGCCACCGACTTCTCGACGAGCACCCGCCCCACGGGCGAAGCCTCGAGTCCGCGCCGCGCGATCCTCTCAAGTTCGGGCCTCGCGTCGGCGATGCCGCCGCCCGTCCCGCCGAGCGTGAACGACGGGCGCACGATGACGGGATAGCCGATCCACGCCGCGGCCTCCGCCGCCTCCGCGACGCTCGAGGCCGTTCGGGACGGCACGACCGGCTCGCCGAGCGACTGGAGCGTCTCCTTGAACTTCAGCCGATCCTCGGCCATGTCGATCGTCTCCGCGGACGCGCCGAGCAGCCTCACGCCGCGCGAGGCCAGCCAGCCGCCGCGCGCCAGCTTCATCGAGAGCGTCAGGCCGTTCTGCCCGCCGATGGTGGACAAAAGCCCGTCGGGGCGCTCCTTTTCGATCAGGCGCTTCAGGATTCCGAGCGTCAGCGGCTCGGCGTAGACCTTGTCGGCGACCTCGCCGTCGGTCATGATCGTGGCCGGGTTGGAGTTGACGAGGATCACCTCGACGCCCAGCGCGCGCAGCGCCTCGCACGCCTGCGTGCCCGCGTAGTCGAACTCGGCGGCCTGACCGATGACGATGGGGCCCGAGCCGATGATCATCACGCGGCGGAGCGATTTATCGAGCGGCACGGCCGCGCACCTCCCCCACAGCGCGCAGAAAGCGGTCGAACAGAAATCCCGTATCCCGCGGCCCGGCGCACGCTTCGGGGTGGAACTGCACCGAAAACGCGGGAATATCGGCGTAGACCAGCCCCTCGCACGTGCCGTCGTTCACGTTGACGAAGCTCTGGGCGGCTTGATCCGGCGGCGCCGAGGCGTCCACGGCGTAGCCGTGGTTCTGGCTTGTGACGAACAGCCTGCCCGTGGCGACCTCGCGCACGGGCTGGTTGGCTCCCCGGTGACCGTATTTCAGCTTGACTGTGCGGCCGCCGCGCGCGAGCGCGAGCAGCTGGTGCCCCAGACACACGCCGAACAGCGGCACGCCGGCGCGGGACACCTCCCGCACGGCCGAAACGGCGTCCGCGTACGCGGCGGGGTCTCCCGGGCCGTTTGACAGCAGAACGCCGTCGGGACGCAGGGCCGCGATCTCGCCCGCCGCCGCAGAGGCGGGCACGGAGACGACCTCGCACCCGCGCTCGGCCAGTTCGCGCTCCAGAGAGCGCTTCGCGCCGAAATCCCACAGCGCGACGCGGGGCGACCCTCCCGGGTTCGCGACGCGCGGGCTTTCGCCCGTACCGGGCATGGGGACGCGGGCCGACGCGCCGCCGGACAGGCCGCGCGCGAACGCGCCGATGTCGGAAGGCAGCGCGCGCGTCACGGCCGCGTTCATGACGCCGTGTTCGCGGATCGCCCGCGCGACGCCCCGCGTATCGACGCCCTCCAGACAGACGACGCCGAGTTCCTTCAGCCACCCTTCAAGCGCCCCCCGGCTTCGGAAGTTGGACGGCGCGCCGCACAGATCGCGCGCGACATAGGCCGACAGGCGCGGGCGCGGACTCTCAAAATCGTCGGGGATCACGCCGCAGTTGCCGATCAGCGGGAACGTCTGCACGACGATCTGCCCGTAATAGCTGGGATCGGTGAGCGTCTCGACGTACCCCGTCATGCCCGTGGCGAAGCAGATTTCGCCGACGGCCTCCGCGTCGGCTCCGGCGACGCGGCCCTCGAACGTCATGCCGTTCGCGAGGATCAGCCAGGCTTTTTCGTACACGTTCATCGACCTCTTTCACAAAAAAGCGTTCCCGATCGCGTTGGGTAGGAGCGGCGCTGTAAGCGTATTTTCCGTCCCGCGCCGCGAAAAAACCTTGAGCGGGCCGACGGGACGCGCGCAGGAAACAGAGCGGAAAAGCACATTTTTGGCCGCGCCGGACAAGGGCGGCGCGAAAGGCGCTCGTGCCGAGCGCCGGGCAAGCATTTTAAACGACGCGAACAGCGTTCTGATACCGCCGCGCCGAAGCGAAAAGTTCGCGAGTCCGAGGAATCATGCGGCGTCGCGCGCCACCTTCCCGGGCGGGATCGCGAAACGCTCCCGTTCGCGGCGGGCGCTTTTTGGCGTTCACGCGCCCGACCGCGACGTTTTTTTCGTCTCGCGGACGAGCCGCGGGGCTTCTTCTCGCTAAAAGGAAACGGGACGGTTCTACTAGCGTTTTCTTCGTCCCGCGCCGCGAAAAAACTTGGGCGGATCGACGGGACGCGCGCCGGAAACAGAGCGAAAAAGCACATTTTTGGCCGCGCCGGACAAGGGCGGCGCGAAAAGCGCGCGTGCCGAGCGCCAGGCGGGGGGTTTAAACGGCGCGAACAACCTTTCGGCGGGACTTCAGCGCGCGGCGCCTCCGCGCCGACGCGAAAAGATCGCGAGTCCGAGGCGCCACGCGCCGCTTTCCCGGGCGGGATCGCGAAACGCTCCCGTTCGCGGCGGGCGCTTTTTGGCGTTCACGCGCCCGACCGAGCCGGGTTTTTTCGTCCCGCGCGTTCCACACGGAAACTTTCTCCCGTTTAAGGGCGGCGGTTTTCCCCGCCCCGGGCGCGGTAAA
>CAZRXR010000001.1:0-18326 GCA_964604125.1 uncultured Synergistaceae bacterium | reverse complement strand
CGGAAACTTTCTCCCGTTTAAGGGCGGCGGTTTTCCCCGCCCCGGGCGCGGTAAAACGGCGGGGCGCGTCTCCCGCGCCGCCGGTGCGGCGGGCGTTTTTCCCGCGCGACCCAGCCGTGTGGTACAATACGGAAAAACGCACAGGAGGCGGTTTGTCATGAAGTTCCACTTTGTCCATGTCAATTTCAACGTCCGCGACCTCGGGCGGAGCATGAAGTTCTACGAGGAGGCGCTGGGGCTGAAGGAGGTGCGCCGCAAGGAGAGCGAGGATTTCACAATCGTCTACCTCGGCGACGGCGTCACGGACTTCGAACTGGAGCTCACATGGCTGCGAGGCCACCCGCAGCCCTACGACCTCGGCGAGCAGGAGTTCCACCTGGCGCTCCGCGCCGACGATTTCGCCGCCGCGCACGACCGTCACGCCGCGATGGGCTGCGTGTGCTACGAAAACCCGACTATGGGCATCTACTTCATTCAGGATCCCGACGGGTACTGGATCGAGGTGCTGCCGACGCGCTGAAGCGGCTTGTTTCGCCACGGGGCGGGCGCGCGGAATAAGCGCGCCGCGACTGGCGGATTCGGCGACCGCGAAAAAAAACTTCGCGGAGGGGCAACCGCGGGGGCAAAAAGCGTTTCTCCGCGCGGGCCGGTTCGATCGTCCCGGGGGGCGCGCTGAAAGCAGTTTTCAAGCGCCGCGAACGCCGCGCGGTGAACTTCCCGCCCCGGGTCGCCCGCTCCTTCGCGGAGCGCTTTTTTGCCCCGCGCGGCAAAAGGACGCTTTCCCAAACAAAAAGGGGAAACGAGAACAACCCGCCCGATCCCGCCGGGCGTCCGTCCTACCCGCCCTCACGGGCCGCGATCTTCGCGGGAAGTAAGCGCGGGAAAACGCGCTTTCGCGCAAGCGCTTTTTCGGCGGGGAATCCCCGGCGCGCGTTTCTGTCGCGCGTTCGGACGGGCCGCTCGCGCGAAAGACAAGTATCAAGGCTGATATTTTCTCACATCCGGAAAAAATTGCAAACGAAAAAAAGGGCCGCGCGGCACGTTTCGCGCCCGGCCCTTTTTTCGCGCTCTCCGATCGCAGGCGGCGGATCACGCGCCGGGGCGGAAGACGCAGTTTTCAGCGTAGGCGCAGCCGACGCAGCGCCCGAGGTTCGCGGGCCACGGCCCCGACGCGGCCTGCCGCGCCTGCAGATCCAGCGCGTCGCCGATGCGGCGTTCCTCGCCCGGGGCGAAGGGCGCGACGCGGCGCTCCTCGCCGTCGCGCAGGCTCCACAGCGCCAGGTCGAGATCGAGCGAGGCGAGGCGCGGAAAGGCACGGCGCAGCGCGTAAGCGTAGAACTTCAGCTGAGAAGCGTAGAAGTCGTCCATCCACTCTCGGCGCGCGCCCTTTCCGGGCAGGCGCGTGGTCTTGTAGTCGCGCACGCACACGCGCGCGGGGCGGCCCGAGGCGTCGTTCTCCAGCCAGAAAACATCGACGGCGCCGACGAGGTCGAACGCCCCCGCCGCGACGCGGAACGGGTACTCGCGCCGCAGAGCGCCTGACGCCAGCGCCGCGCGCAGGCGGGACGAAAGCGCCGCTCCCCCGCCCGTCTCAAAGCTGTTCAAAAAGGCGGCCAGATCGGCCCTCGCGGCCCCGTCGCGCCACACGCCCCGGTACTCGGGGCGCAGACAGCCGTCCTCCAGACTTAGGATGCGGCGAGCGTCGGCGGGAGTGAAGTCCCATTTCGAGAGTATCCAGTGCGCGACACTTCCGAGCCCCGCGCCGCCGGCGGAGACGGGATCCGTATCGGACTCGCCCGAAGCGGCGTTCCAGCTCAGGTCGAGGTTCTGCCGGAACCTCATGCGCCACGCGGCGGGGCACATCGTCCACAGCGCGTATGACGTGGCGCTGACGCTTTCAAGCAGGCGCGGGCGGTCGAAAAACGCCGGCACGTCGGCTCCGCGCCGACGGCGGTTCCGGGGCGCGAAAGCGTTCGCTTCGCGACACCTCTCGGCGGACATCGCCTCCGGGGGGGCGGTTTGGGCAAAACCGGGGGCTCCGGCCAACTCTATCGACATCAGAGAGCGGTCGTCTTTGCCGCCGCCTTCGGGCGCGAGACCGCAGAGGATCAGTCCGTCGCGCGCGCGTGTGAGGGCGACGTAGTAAAGCCTCTGGCGCTCCTCGTACTCGGCGCGCTCTTCCAGCCGGGCGTGCAGCATGCCCAGACGGCATCCGGCGGCCTCGTCCCACTCCTCGGGGAACTTCGACGCCGCGGCCAGAAGCCAGCGCGACGGAACAGGCCCGACGGCGGGGCGCGCCGCGCGCGATCCGTGTTCGAGGCCGAACACGGCCACGAGTGGGAACTCCAGCCCCTTCGAGGCGTGGATCGTCATCACTTTCACGACATCGGAGCCGCTTTCGACGGCGGCCTCCGTCTCGCGGTCGGGGCCGGAGGCGTCGCCGGTCAGAGCGCGGCTCAGATAGGCCGCCGCGCCCACGGGCGAGGCGCCGACGCCCGACTCGTAGGCCTCGAGCAGCAGCACGGCGCGGCGCAGGTTGGCAAGCACGCCCGCGCGCTTGCGCGGGTGCACGTTTTCGAGGAACTCGCCGTGCGCCAGCAGGGACGCCGGTACCGTTGACGGCCCGCGCATCAAAGCGTCGTACCTCAGATCGGCGAGCCTGCGCGCGAGATCGGGAAAGTCGCCGCCGATCGCGGCGAGAGGATCGACCCCCAGACGCGGCAGAAGGGACTGCGCCTCGTTCTGGGTCAGCCCCGAAAACGGCGAGCAGAGAAACCCCGCCGCGGCCGTCGCGTCGCGCGGGTCGGCGACGAACCGCACGAGCGCGCACACATCGCGGATCTCGGTGCGGGCGTAGAAACCGCGGCTGCCCGAGAAATCGGCCGGCACCGCCGTCAAGGAGAAAGCGCGCTGAAGGCTTGCGTAGACGCCGCGCGTGGGCGTGAGCACGGCCATGTCGCCCCACGCGACGGGCCGCAACCGTCGCGCCTTGCTGTCCCAGACTGTCGCCGCGTCTTGGCGCAGCCGCGTAAGACGGCACGCCAGACGCAGCGCAAGGCGGTCGCGCGCCGACTCCGTGCGCTCGCGCTTTCCGGTCTCCCCGTCAACGCGGAGTTCCTCGACGACGCGCTCGCAGGCGGGCACGCCCGTCCTCTGGCGCTCGTCGATCCATGCGTCCGCGCGCTGCAGGCCGCGCGGAGACGCAAGCGGAACGTTGGGCACGTCGAGTCCCTCGCCGACCGACGTCTCCCAGAGGCGGTCGAAACGCTCGTTGACGGCGTCGAGCACCCTCTCGCCGCTACGGAACGAGACCGACAGATCGACGCACGCCCCGCCTCCCGAACGGGCCTCGGCCGCGTACTTTTCAAGCAGCGCCGGCTCGGCGCGGCGAAAGCGGTAGATGGACTGCTTGATGTCGCCGACGACGAACAACCTCGCCCCCGACGCGGCGCGGATAGCGCCAAGCAGACCGTCCTGCTGCTCGTTGGTGTCCTGGAACTCGTCTACGAGAACCTCCGAAAAGCGCGAGGCGTAGCGCGGCTCGGCCTCGAGCGCCCGGCGGGCCAGCGAGATCATGTCGGAGAAAGTCAGGGCGCCGCGCGCGTCCTTGAACGTCTCCCACTTGCGCCAGCACAGCCACGCGAGACGGATCAGCGTCGAGCGCAGTCTCAGTTCGGCGGGCGAAAAGCCGCCGTCGGCCAGTTCCATAAACGGCAAAAGGGCGAGGGCCTCGGCCCGCCAGTCGGACAGCTTCCGCCCCAGCGCCGACGACACGGCCGCCGCGAGCCTGCCGCGCCGCGCGCCCTTGACGGCCTCCGAGGCGTCGGCCGTGAACGCCGCGCGCGCGCCGGGGCCCGAGAAATCGCGCCCGAGCCACTTTGCGCGCAGCGCCGCGAAACGCCCCGCGAACACGCCGGTATCGCCCCCGTCGGGGGCGACGGCAAGCGCGCTCTCCCACGGCGAAAGCAGCCGCCCGGCGTCGGAGGCGATGGCCTCGCGCAGCCGCGCAAGCGAGCCGTCGGGCGGGAGGGAAGCGGCGTCGAGCACGGAACGCGGCGTGTAGCCGAAGTCGGACATCATGCCCTCAAACGACCGCGCGAAACGGGAGACGGCGTCCGCGCCCCAGAGCGACACTGCCTGCGCGGCCGCCTCGTCGGCAAGCAGCCCGGACGCGGCCGCCGCGCAGGGGGCGTCCATGCCGCGGGCGAACCAGCCGGCGTCGAGGCGGTCGAGCGCGCCGCCCAGCTCGCTCCAGAACTCGTCGGCCTCGGGATCGGACAGCACCCGCAGCGACGGCTCCACGGGCAGGGACAGCCCCGCCTCGGCGATGACGCGCGCGCCGAAACCGTGGATCGTGGAGATGTAGGCCTCGTCGAGCGACGAGGCCGCCTGCGCGCGCCTGCGCGACAGTTCGTCGCTTTTGAGCAGGAGGGGTTTGATCTCGCCGAGCAGATCGGCGATGCGGTTTCGCATCTCGGCGGCGGCCTTCTCCGTGAACGTCAGCGTGAGGATGCGGCGCACGCTCGCCCGCGTGAGCGCCGTCCAGACAAAGCGCCACGCGAGCGTCCACGTCTTGCCCGTGCCCGCTCCCGCGCTGACTACCGTGAGCGGCTCCGTCGCCGTCACCGCCCGTACTTGAGCGGGAAGCCCGCGCGAGCGCACGAGGCCCTCCAAAAGCGCCATATCGCCGGGCGCAAGCGGCGGCAGTCCAGAACCGCTTTCATTCATCGGCGCTTTCCTCCTCTCCGTTGCCGTCGCCGTCGCCGAGCCCGCCGGTCAGTTCTCCCTTGCGGCACAGCGCGGCGTAGGGACACGCGCGGCACAGAGCGCTCCCGTAGTCGGGCGGGAAGTTCCCGGTGCGCGCCGACGCGGCGATCCTCTCGAGAAGTTCTTTGGCCCCGTCCATCGCCGTCTCCTTGGCGCGCGAGCGCGGCGCGGGCAGGCGCAGGTCGTCGCGCAGGTCGGCGTCCCACAGGCCCGAGATGCCGCCGTCTTTCAGGCCGATGTAGCCCCAGCCCCCGCAGCGCCCCGCTCCGCCCGACTCCAGCGCCAGAGCGTAGCACGCCAGCTGGAACGCTCCGGCGTAGGCCGAGGCGCCGCCCGTCTTGTAGTCCCACAGCAGGAACCTTCCGTCGTCGAGACGGTCGATCCTGTCGCACCGTCCCGAGAACGTCACGCCGTTCACGGACAGGGGCGGCAGAGGCATCTCGCACTCCGTCGCCGTCCTGCGCGGTCTCAGGGCGGGTTCCATCTCGGCCTGACGCTTCGCGCCGCGTCTCACCCGCCGCGTCAGCATGGCGCGCGCGCGCCGCAGAGCGGGAGAGCGCGTCAGTTCGGGGTAGACGGCGCCCGCGACCTCGTCAAAGCGCGAGACGGCGAGGCTCTCGAGATCGTCCGCGCAGCCGCCCGCGACGTATTCGCGCCAAACGCGCTCCCACAGCGCGTGGATCGCCGCGCCGCCGCGCAGACGGTCGTATTCCCCCGCCAGCGGCGGCTCGGGCATCGCGAGCAGTTCGCGCAGAGCGAACCTGTAGGGGCACCCGGCGTAGCAATCGACGCCGCTCAAGCGCACGCGGGCCGTTCTCGCCGCCAGTTCCCCGCGGAACGAGCGCGACGGGGGCAACGCGTTTTCGCGACGCGGATCGGGAGCGCGGGACTCAATCGGCGCGAGGGCGTCTTCCGCCTCGTCCGCCAGCAGACGGCCGAGGCCGCGCTCGACGGGGCTGAACGCCTGCTCAATCCAGCCTTCGCGCTCGGCGGAATCCAGAAAGAGCGTCGGCTCCAGCGGCCTGCCGTCGTCGTCGGCGACGGAAAAGCAGACGAACGTGACGCGCTCGCCGCAGGCCAGCAGGCGGCGGAACAGGAACTCGCGCTGCCGCCGCCGCTCCGCCAGAAGGGGGAGATGGCTGCGGTCGAGCGTCAGCGCCGACGAGGCGTGCAGGCGCTCCTTGCGCGACTCGTCCAGCACGGGCGACTCTTTCAGGCTGCCGGGCCAGCGCGATGTGTCCGCGCCGAACACGAACCAGTACGGGCACGAGAAAAGCGGCGGCGGCGCGTCGGCGAAGACCGCCATGCAGCCCGCCTCGGGCCTTCCCTGCGCGACCGTGGTGCCGTCGGCCCACGCGCCTAAGTAGGCGCGCGCGTCCTGCCCGGACAGGCGCTTCTGCCCGAACTCGCCGATGTCGCGCACGACCTCGCGCACGTAGAGGATCTTGCGATCAAGCTCGCGCAGCGTCTCCGAAAAAACGGCGAGCGCGTCGTCAAGCTCCGGCCTGCCGACGAGGCGGCGCGAGACGGCCAGCGCCCGCCCCCGCGCGAAAGCGCGGAGCGCCAGCAGCAGATCGAGCGCCGTGCCTCCCCCGGCGATGGCCTCGGCGAAGGAAACGCACCTTTGGAAATCCGCCAGCGCGCCGTCCGATCCGGCCAGCGCCCCGCGCCAGGCGTCCTTTCCGCGCGGACGTTTCGCCCGGAAAGACGCGGCGTCGAAGTCGAAACCGCTCAGCCACGGGCTGCCGAGCAGTCTGAGCACGGGTTCCGTCTGCCAGCCGCCAGCGGCCGCGTCGAGACACGACGCGGACAGCCGCCACAGCGGCGTCTGCGACACTCTGAGCCGGAAGTTCCGGCGGCACGGCAAGCCGTAGCGCGAGAAGACCTCGCCCGCAAGATCCATGCGCGAGGCGGGAACGCACGCGCCCACGCTCTCCCAGCCGGGCCACTCCCCCAAAGCCGCCAGCGGGCCGCGCCCGCGCTCCCACAGCGCCAGACATCTGGCGGCGTTTTCGTACTCCTGACGCGGGTCGCCGCCTTGCAGGCGCATGGCGGCAAAAGGCGCCGCGCGCGAAAGCGCCGCGCCCTCGACGCCGAACTGCTGCGCCGCGCCGTAGGCCCCGGCGACGCCGCCGACAGGCGCGAAGACGCGCACCGACGCGCCTCGGCCCACAAGGGCCCGCAGCAGCGCCAGCTGCGAGTGTGTGAAGCTCGAAAACCCCACAAGAACCAGATCGAGCCGCCGGCACACTTCGCCCGCGCCGGGCAGGTCGAGCAGGCGCCGCGTCTCGGTGGTGACGCCGCGGCTGTCGGACAGGTTTTTCTCGTCGAGCGACGCGATGTATCGCCGGTACACGTCGGCCAGCACGCGCCCGGCGGAGCCGTCGTCGAACAGCCCCTCGATCGCGCCGGGGGAGATCTCCTCGCGCAGCAGCTCGTGGATCTGCGAAGCCAGAACGCTCAGAAACCCCGCTCTCCTCGCGCCGGGCGGCGCGCCGGGCAGACGCTCGAGCGACCGCGCCAGAAGTTCGCGCAGCACGAGCCAGTGATCGGGCGGGTCGAGCTGCACGCGCGGGCGCGGAACCTTCAGTTCCTCGGAAAAGAACCTGTACAGTTCGTCCCATCTCAGCACGGCATACGTCTTCGGCGCGTCGCCGAGCATCCGCGCCAGGATCTCGCGGTCGAGCGAAGCCGCCGCCAGAAAGGCGCGGCCGGACGCCGGCGGCAGTCCCCGCAGCGCGGGCGCGACATCGGACACGCGGCGGTAGGTGTACAGATCAAACGGCACGGCCCGCACCCGCGCGCGCCGATATCGTCTCCCAGTCGCGGCGCAGCGCCTCCAGCGTCGTGTCGGGGAGCAGCCGCTCCAGTTCCGGGGCGTCCGGCCCAACCTTGGCCAGGATCTCGCGCACGCGCGTGGCGCTGACGGGCACGCCGCCCTCCTCGCGGCGGGGAATCTCGGTCACCTCGACGCCCATCGCCGGCAGGAGGGCCTTCATCGTCTCGTTGTACAGTTCCGTCACGGCGCTGAACGGCTCCGTGCCCACGAAACGCCTCGTGATGCCCAGAGGCCGCGCGAAACACCGCGCGAAAATAGTCACGTCCAGTTCGCACTTGACGTTCTCGACGCGCGCGCGATCCTTGAGGAAGTAGTCGGGGAACGTGGCCGCCGAGACAAGATAGTCGCCCGTGGGGTGCACGTACACGTTTTTGAGGTGAGACGTGCCGCGCCTCACCATCTCCATGCGCGTCGCGGCGGGAAACAGGCTTTTTTCGGCCGAGAGCACGAACACGTGCAGCGTGTCGCACATCGACGACGCGGTCTCCATGAGGTACCTGTGCCCCAGCGTGAACGGGTTGCAGTTGGCCACGACCGCCCCGGTCACGCCGCCCGAAGCCGGGCGTTCGAGCGAGTCAACGAAACGCTTCACGCCGTCCCGCCTGTTTTCCATGAACAGCACTTCGGCCGTCTGCACGATCGGGCAGAACCCCAGATCGTCGAAGATCTGCCTGTTCGACGGCTTGGTGAACACGAACAGGTGCGACAGCCCCGAGGCGATGGCGTCCGTCACCGCCTCGCTGACGACCGACGCCGCCAGCCCCTCGCCCTGATGGTCGGGAGAGACGCCCACGCATTTCAGCACCGGCCCCTGCCGCGACGCTGTGGCGACGATCTCGCCGTCGTCGTCGCACGCGCACACGGACATCTCGACGCCGTCGTCGTAGAGCAGTCCGACGGACGAAAGAAAGTTCTTCAGCCGCTCAAGCGCGCGCCCCCGGAAAGGACGCCCCCGCATCATATCCATAAACGCCGCCTCCTGACGTTTTTATGAGGATCGCAAATCACCGCGACACGTTTATTTTACACGAACGGCGGGCGAAACAAAAGGGAGAAACAAAGGCTTCCCCCTCGCAAACCGCGCTTTTGTGATATGATACACGGCGGGAAACGCCCGCGCTTTCGGAGCGCGAACACCCCGACACGGCAAAAACGATAACGGAGGCCATCCCATGAAACTCAAACGCATTTTCGCCGCCGCGCTGTGCGCCGCGCTCGCGGCGGCCCCTTGCCCCGCCGCGCCGGACGGGGAGCGGATCGCGCCGGTGCCCGAGGAGAGCGCCGGCGCGATCCCCGCCGCGGACGCCGAACCCGCCGCTTTGGCGTCCGCCGCCGGGGCAGCCCCGTCCGAGGAAGCCGAGCCTGTGGAGCCGGCCCGCCGACCGGGACGCGCGCCGCTGATGCGCGCCGCCCAAACCGGCGACGCCGGGGCCGTCAAGGCCCTGCTGGAAAGCGGCGCCCGCGTCAACGCCCGAGGCGCGAACGGCACGACGGCGCTGATGGACGCCGCGTTCTTCAGCGGCGATCCCGAAACCGCGCGCGTCCTGATCGCCGCCGGGGCCGACGTCAACGCCGCCGACAAAGACGGCCTCACGCCGCTGATGCTCGCCCTCTACGCCAACGAGGACACCGCCGCGGCGGAGGTTCTTTTGGAAGCGGGGGCCGACGCCCGCGCCCGCGCCGAGTCCGGCTGGACGCCGCTGATGTTCGCGCTGCGCGCGGGAAAGCCCGCGCCGTTTATCGCCACGCTGCTGCAAAAATACGGCGCGCGCGCCGAGGAGCACAGAAACGCGCGCGACGGCACCACGCCGATGATGATCGCCGCGCAGTACTCCGGCGACCCGGCCGTCGTCGCGACACTCTACGAAGCGGGAGGCGAGGCCGCGCGCCCGCGCGGCAACGGCGACCAGCCCCTGCACTTTGCCGCGCGCAACGCCACGCCCGCGGCGGGCGACATCGTCAGGCTGCTGACGGGGTTCCGCGCGCGGGTGGACTGCGTCAACCGCGACGGCTGGACGCCGCTGATGTACGCCGCGATGTTCAGCGATCGGACAGACCTGATCGCGGCGCTTCTGGACGAGGGCGCGGCCGTCAACGCGCGCAAGGGCGACGGCATGACGCCCGTGATGCTCGCCGCCGCCAGCGCCGCGCCCAACGCTCTGGAGATCGCGAAAACCCTGATCGCCGCCGGGGCCGACACCGAGATGGCCGACAATAACGGCCGAACGCCGTTCCTCGTGGCCCTGCGCAGCGGGCACTCGGCGGAGATGGCGCGTTTCCTGCTGGATCGCGCCGACGAGGGGAGAGCCCGAAGGGAGGAGACGGAGCGGGCGCTCGGCCCCGTTCTGGACGCCGTGCGCACGTACGCGACAGTCGTCGCCCTGAGGCGCGACGCGCCCGACGGCGAGAACGTTTCGCCCGAGGGGGAGACCGCGCCCTCCGCGTCCGAGCCGTCGGCCGAACCCGATCCCGGCGTCGAACGCGCGTCGTTCCGCTCGCGGCTGCGCGAGTTTTTGAGCGCGGGCGGGGCGGCGGACGCGCCGCGAGACGACGGGACTGTTTCGCCCGAAGGCGGAACCGCGCCCTCTCCGGCCGACGCCCGGACGGCCGCCGCCGAAAACGCGACCGACGGCGAGACCGTTTCGCCCGAGGGCAAAACCGCGCTTTCCCCGGCGGACACCGCGCCGCCGCCGCTGATGCTGGCCGCCGTCAACCCGAACGAGGCCGCGCCCGCGATCATCGCGTGGCTGCTCGAACAGGGCGAGCGGATCGACGAGCGCGACGACAGCGGACGCACCGCGCTGATCTGCGCCGTGCGTTACAACCCAAGCCCTCTCGCCGCGCGCGCTTTGATCGAGGCCGGCGCCGACACGCGCGTCACGTTCCGCGGCAACAGCCTGCGCCGTCTGCTGCGCTTCAACCGCCGCATGGAGCCGTCCGACAAAAAAGAACTCGCCGCGCTGCTCAAAAAAGTCTCGCGCGGCCCGAAACAGGGAGAACAGCCCGCCGAGTGAGGGGGGCGCGAAAAACGCCCCGCGCCGCCGCGCCGTCGTCGGGGACGACGAACGGGAACGGCGTTTCCCCGCCGGGTCGCCGGAGCGGCCCCAAAGACCTTAAAAGACATTTTCTACTTGGACAAGGGCGCTTGCGAATACCCCAGCGACAGTATATAATGAGCCTGTCACCCCTTGGGGACGACACAAATCGCCTGTCTTAAGGAGTGTTGCGCATATGAAAAAATTCATCATTCGTCTCGCCGTCGTCGCTGTCGTGCTTCTCGGCCTGTGCTACTGGCTTGGTTTCTTCCCCTTCGAGAGAACGCTGACGGGGGATGTGATCATCCACCATGACATTAAAGAGGGAGTCTGGGAGACGGTCTACGACATCAAGTCGTTCTTCCGCAACGCCGTGCCCGAGATGAAACAGGCCGTCCGGGAGACGGCCGACGAGGTGCGCGAGACAGTCCGCGAGCTGAAGGAGGACGCGCGCGAACTGGTCTTCGAGATATCGCACTAGACGCCGGCGCTCGGCATGATCAAAAAAAGCCCGCTTCGCCGCGGGCTTTTTTTCGTGCGCGCGCCGACGTTGTAACGGCCGGTTCGCGCCCTTTCGCGGCCGCCCCGGCGCGCCGGGCGCGGTTTTCCGTTTTTCACGGCCGGGGCCGTTTTCCGCGAAAAGCCCGCGGGGAGCGGCGCGGCGCGTAAACTTTCTGTCAGGGAGGGTTTTTTCATGATCGCGTGGGAACACATCCGCGCGTGGTGCGACGCGCACCGGGCCGAGCAGCTGGCTTTGCTCAAGGAGCTGGCCGCCGTCCCCTCGCCGTCGCGCCACGAGGAAAAGCGCGCGCGCTTCATCGCGGACTGGCTTGGACGCCTTGGGGCCAACGTGACCGTCGATGCCGCGCTCAACGTGTTGCTGCCGTTCGGCGACTGCTCGCGGCCCTGCGTCGTCTACGCCGCGCACACCGACGTGGTGTTTCCCGACACGGCGCCGCTGCCCGTGCGCGAGGACGGAGACATGCTCTGCGCGCCGGGCGTCGGCGACGACACGGCCAACGTCGTGGCGCTGATGATGATCGCCAAGTACCTGATCGTCGGCGGCTGCGTTCCGGCGGAGCCCGTGCTGTTCGTCTTCAACAGCTGCGAGGAGGGGCTTGGCAACCTGAAGGGAGTGCGGCGGCTTTTCGCCGATTTCGAGGGCAGGATCCGCGAGTTCGTCTCATTCGACGGCCTCTACGAAAAGCTCGTGGATCGCGCCGTTGGCTCGGAGCGCTGGAAGATCACCGTCGCCACGCGCGGCGGGCACTCCTACGGCGCTTTCGGGAACCCCAACGCCATCGCGCGCATGGCGAAACTTATAGGCGTTCTCGACGCGCAGCCGGTGCCGCGTATGCCCGGACGCAAGACGACGTACAACTTCGGCACGATCTCGGGCGGCACGTCGGTCAACACGATCGCGCAGAGCGCGCGGATGCTCTACGAGTACCGCAGCGACGAATTTTCGCACCTTGAGCTGATGCGAAACCGGCTGAAAAGCGCCGTTGACGGCTGTTCGGGCGGAGGGGCGGCGTTCGCGCTTGAACTCGTGGGCGAGCGCCCGTGCGGCTTCAACGTCGATGCCGAGGCCGAGGAGCGCCTGCTGTCCCGCTGCGCCGACGCCGTGGAATCCGTCACGGGCAGGCGGCCCGCGCGGGGCGCTTCGTCAACCGACGCGAACATCCCCCTGTCGCTCGGCGTGCCGGCCGCGGCGTTCGGTCTCTACCTCGGCGAGGGCGCGCATACGCGCGAGGAGCGCGTCTCCATCGAGTCGATCTTCACCGGCCTCAAAATCGGCATGACGCTCGTGACGCGGCACTTCGCGTAGCGCCCGGACAAGAACGGAGCGGAAAAAAAGCGGCCTCTCTCCGCGCGAGAGCGGGCCGCTTTTTTTCGCGCGGCGCGGGCGCGTTCGGCGCGGAAAACCGTCCCGCCCGAGTTCCGCGCGGGGCGGAAAAAGCCGCTCCGGCGGCGCTTCGCGAAAAACGGGCGTCCGGCCGTCCGCGCGGCGGAAGGAAGAAAAGTGCGCGCGGACAGTGCACGAATCGCCCGTTTCATGGTAAGATAATATATATGAAAATTTTCCGGCGGCGTTTTCGCGCCGCCCACACCATTATATTCAAGAGGAATAACGACCATGCCCGAAACCACAGACGGAACCGCCCGCGCGACCGAAGAACGCCCCGCTCCCCCGCGGAACGCCGGCGGGGCCTCCGAAAACGCCCCCCTCGCTCCCGAGCCGGGCGTCAAAAGCGCCGCCCGCGAGGCGGCGATCAAGACTCTGCGCGCCGTACAAACGCTGTGCGCGACAAGCGCCGACAGGCTTGAAAACGCGGCGGCGCGCCCCTCTCTCCCGCGGCGGCCGGAAGACGCGCCGCGAAACGATCGCCAGCCCCCGCCGGAGCGACCGGATCGGCAGCCGCGAAAGGACGCGGCTCCCCGGCCCGACCAAGAGCCCCAAACCCCGGCGACGACGTCCGGCGCGGAGCGGTCTTGGCACGCCGAAGCCGAAACGCCCTCTCCGCGCCCGCGAACCGTTCGCCAAGACAAGGCCGAAACGCCCGGCGCCCGCGGCGGCCAGGCCAAGCCGGAAAACGGACGCCGCTCGCAGCTTGCGGCGTCCGTGACGGGCAAGCGCGAGATCATCCGCACCCGGTCAAGCATCCACGTGCGGCGTACCTTTCCCTACGCCGGCGTCGTCCTCGCGCTGATCGCCGCCGGGGCGCTCGTGTTCTCGGGCGTCACGCTGCTGCGCGTCCTGCGCGGGCACTTCGCCGGCCCCGACGCCCCAAGCGCCCGCGAGCCCGTCGTGCGCGCCGCCCCGGGCGGTTCAAACGGCGTCGTGCGCGTTGTGCGTCCCGGCGCGCCCGAGCGCAAAGCCCCCGCCCCGCAAGACAAAAAGCCGCCCCGGTCCCCCTCCCCCGCCGCTCCGCCGTCGGAGCGCGCGACGATCACGTTCGGCGGCGAGAAGAACATCGACGCCGTGAACGTGCGCGACGGACACGCCACGCAGGGCACGAACGTGATCGGCAGGCTCGCCCCGGGCAGCGTGAAGCTGCTGGAGGTCTGGACGGGCAGGAACCAGTACCCGTGGTACCGCGTCGAGGCCGGGAACGTCACGGGCTGGGTCTACGGCCGCTACGTCGAAACGCCCAAAGAGCCTTCCCCCGCCGCTCCTCCCTCCGACGAGGCGGGGGCCGGGGCCACGGCCCCCGCGCCCCCGGCCCCCGGGCGGAACGGGCGCGTCGGGCACGTGACCCGCGCCGACGTCAGGGTGCGCGACGGACATTCCACGCGCAACACGCGCGTGCTCACGCGCCTCGGCAACCGCGACGTGACGATCCTCGAGTCGTGGCAACCCGAGGGCGCTCCGTACCCGTGGCACAGGATCCGCCTTGACGGCGGCGGCGAGGGGTGGATCTACGGCATGTATGTCAGGCTTGAATAACGCGCGGTATTTAAAAATCGAATATACGCTCACAACGGCGGGCGGGCGTGATATACTTTGTGCATAAACGGCGGAAAAGCACACATAAGGTATGGACAAATCGCGATTTTATGTTATCATTCGGTTAGTCAAATACTAACTGTAAGTCACACAAGAAAGGAGTATTCATCGTCATGAAAGTTCAACTGACGCGATCCAACCTCGTCGAGCACAACATGGCCGCCGAACTGCAGCGCCGCCTCGTGCCCCATCCCGACTCCACGTTCATGATCACGTTCGACGACGGCGGATCCGGCCGGATGATCCTGCTCGTCGATCGCGAAGCGCCGCCGCGCGAGGGCTGCGTGATGCTGGTGCGCGCCGGGCGCGGTTTCAGGCTGCAGCGGTGCCGCGACCCGCGCTCGCTGCCGGGCGGTCTGTGGGGCATCGTCGTCTGGGAGCTGCGCCGCCCGTGAGCCGCCTTCTCGGCCTGGCCGACTGCAACAACTTCTTCGTGTCCTGCGAGCGGGTCTTCCGGCCCGACCTGCGGCGCAGGCCCGTCGTCGTGCTGTCGAACAACGACGGCTGCGTCATCGCGCGCTCCAACGAGGCCAAGGCGATGGGCATCCCCATGGGCGCGCCGTTTTTCCGCTACGAGGCGTTCTGCAGAAAGCACGGCGTCACCGTGTTCTCCGGCAACATGCCCCTCTACCGCGACATGTCGGGGCGCGTGGCGCGCCACCTGCGGCGCTGGAGCGACGCCGTCGAGCAGTACTCGATCGACGAGTGCTTCTTCAACCTCTCCATCGCCTCGCTCGACGATCCCGAATCCTACTGCCGCAAAATCCGCGCGGCGATCCTGAAGTGCACGGGCATCCCCGTCTCCATCGGCATCGCGCCCACAAAGACGCTGTGCAAGCTGGGATCGGAAATAGCCAAAAAGCGCGGGCGCGCCGACCCCGAACACGACGACGGCGTGTGCGCGCTGCCGCCCATGGCCGCCGCCGCGCTCTTTGACGATCTGCCCGCGGGCGAGATCTGGGGCCTCGGCGAAAAGACGGTGGACAAGCTCGCGTCAAAGGGCGTGCGCACCGTCGCGCAGTTCCTCGCCCTCGACGAGAGACGGCTGCGCGCGGCGCTCGGGTCGCGCGCGCTGCAGGCGGCCCGCGAACTGCGCGGCTTCGCCTGTTTCCCTCTCGAGGAGCGCGAGGAGAAACAAAAGAGCATGATGGTGTCGGAGTCGTTCGGCGCCAAGCTGACCGATTACGGCGACATCGAGGCCGCCGTCGTCAGGCACGCCGCCGACGGGGCGTTCCGCCTGCGCCGCGCGGGGCTGCGCGCGGGCGTGTGCGGCTGCCGCCTGCGCACAAGCTACTTCGCCACCGAAGTCCGATCGGGCGCGGTCAAGACGCCGCTGTCGCCGCCCACGGCGCAGACGCACGAGATCATCGCCGCCGCGCTCGCGTGCCTGAAGCGGCTGTTCGCGCCCGGCGCGGAATACGCCAAGGCCGGCGTGTTCTTCGAGGAACTGTACGACAGCGAAAACGGCCAGCTCAACTTTGACGATCTCGACCCCGCCAGGCGGAAGATGGATCGCCTGATGCGGGCCGTGGACGATCTGAACATACGCTTTGGCGCGCGCACCGTCATCCCCGCCGCGATCAAGGACACGTCGAAAAGCGACCCGCACCGCGCGCGCCTGTCGCGCGTGGATCCGTTTCTGACGGAGCTTCACAACGGCATCCGCGCCCCGTCGGGCGTGGCGGACAGGGCGCGGAAAAACCCCGGAACGCTTTGAGGAAAGGAAATTTCCTCTCACGTTCCGGGGTTTTTTCGCGTTTTCGCGCGCGCTTACTTTTTGCCGCGCACCAGCAGCACGCTCACGTCGTTGACGTTGGTGCCCGTGGGGCCGGTGACGATCAGACCGTCCGCGGCTTTGAGCGCGTTGTAGGCGTCGTTGTCCTTCAGCGCGTCGAAGATGCTGACGCCCTTGGCGCGCAGGGTCGCCGCCGTGGCGCCGTCGGCCCAGCCGCCGGCCGCGTCGGTGGGGCCGTCGGTGCCGTCGCTGCCGAGCGAGAACACGGCGACCCCGTCGAGACCGTCGATGCCCGCCGCGGCGGACAGGGCGATCTCCTGATTGCGACCGCCCTTGCCTTTGCCCGTGAGGTGCACGACGGTCTCGCCGCCGGCGATGTACGCCAGATCGCGGCCGTCGCCCGCGTGGAACTGGGCGATGTTGGCCAGAAACGTCCCCGCTTCGCGCGCCTCGCAGCTGAGGCTGGCGGTGAGCACGACCGGCTCGTAGCCCATCTCCCGCGCCTCGGCGGCGGCGGCGGCGCACAGCTGCTTGACGCTGCCGGTCACATACGTCGTCACGTTGTCGAGCTTCTTGGGCGTCTCCTTGTCCAGCAGGGCGGCGATCTCGGCGCTCACGGAGATGCCGTACTTGGCGATGATGGCGCGCGCCTGCCCGCACGTGCTGCTGTCGGGATAGGCCGGGCCCGAGGCGATCATGTCGAGCGGGTCGCCGATGATGTCCGACAGCACAATCGACAGCACGCGCGCGGGAGCGCACAGCTGAGCGAACCTGCCGCCCTTCACGGCCGAAAGGCGCTTGCGCACGGTGTTCATCTCCACGATGTCGGCGCCGCAGGCCAGAAGCTGCTTGGTCAGCGAGTCGAGTTCCTCCCTGGAGATCAGCGGCTTCTCAAACAGGGCCGATCCGCCGCCCGAGATCAAAAACAGAACCGTATCGTCGACCGTCAGGCCGGAGACGGCGCGGATGGCTTCTTCGGTGGCGGCAAACGAGTTGGCGTCGGGCACGGGGTGCCCCGCCTCGAAGATGCGCAGCCCGGGCAGATCGCCCTGACTGTGTCCGTACTTGGTGACGACGACGCCTCCGCCGACGCGGCCGCCCAGTTCGGCGACGGCGGCGTGCGCCATCTGCCAGGCGGCCTTGCCCACGGCCACCAGCACGAGGCGCCCCGCGCCGAAGTCGGCGCCCGAAAGCGCCTTTTTGACGGCGGTATCGGGGAGCGCGGCCGCGAGGGCCGCCTTCATAATCCGATCGGAATCGCTGCGTAAACTGGTCATTTCAGATCACCATCGAGACGCCATAGAGAATGGCGGCGATCACGATGCCCATCACGGCGGTCATGCCTGTCTGGCACTTGTACGCCTCGCCGGTGGACATATCGGAGAACTGCGACACCACCCAGAAGTACGAGTCGTTGGCGTGCGAGGCGACCATGGAGCCGGCGCCGATGGCCATCACGACAAGCACTCTCTGCAGGGGCGACACAAAGCCCATGTTCTCCATCAGCGGAGCCATCATGCCGGCGGTGGTGATCATCGCGACGGTGGAGGCGCCCATGGCCAGCTTGAGAACCATCGACACGGCAAAGGGCAGCAGGATGCCCATGCCCGCGCCGAACAGGCCCTTGGTGGCGTCGGCGATGGGGAGTAGCTTGAGGATAGCGCCGAACGATCCGCCCGCGCCGGTGATGACCAGAATGGCGGCCGAGTCGGTGACGCCCTCGGTGATCCACGACAGCGTGTTGGCCTTTTCGGAGGAGGGGATCAGCGACAGCGCCAGGAACACGCCGAGCAGCAGCGCGATGACGGGGTTCCCGATGAACGTGATGATAACGCGCAGCGTGCCGTCGCCGAGCGGACGGCTGGGGAAGTCGGCCAGCGAGGCCAGACCGATCAGCACGATGGGCAGGAGCAGCGGGGCGAAACTGGCGCAGGGGCCGGGCAGCTTGCCGTACTTCTTCTCAAGCTCCTCCATCGTGAACTCGGAGTTGGCGGGAATGTACACCGAAGACGCGATCTTCTTGGCATACAGGATCGCGACGAGCACGGCGGGGATTGACACCGCCAGACCGACGAGTATCGTCAGCCCCAGGTCGGCGTTGAGCGTGCCGGCCATCGCGATGGGGCCGGGCGTGGGCGGCACCAGACAGTGCGTGGCGTACAGGCCGCCCGACAGAGCCGTGCCCATCACGGCCAGCGACGTGTTGCTCTGCTGGGCGAGGGCGCGGTTGATGGGCGAAAGCACGACGAAACCCGAGTCGCAGAACACGGGAATACCCGTGATGTAGCCCATCGCGCCGATAGCGACGACGCTGTTCTTCTTGCCGACGACGCCCAGGATCGTGTTGGCCATCGTCAGGGCGGCGCCCGTCTTCTCGAGGATCTTGCCGATGATCGTTCCGCACAGGATCACGATGCCGATGCTCGTGAGGATGCCGCCGAA